>NZ_JAINFC010000152.1 GCF_020740835.1 Streptomyces sp. UNOC14_S4 | reverse complement strand
CCCGTACGCGCTTCCCCGCCGTCCCCGGGATCCGTCGCCTGGCGGCCGCGGTCGGGTAGGGTGCGGGGCATGTACGCGCAGACCGGCAAGTTCTGGTGGTGGACCGTCCGACCGGCGGCCCACTGATCGCGCGTACACCGAAGTCGCACCGCGAAGGCCGCCCGGAGGGGCGGCCTTCGGCGTATCCGCGGCCGTTCCTCTCCCTCACCGGAAGGAACCCCATGACCGGCGACATCCCTGGTCTCCTCGCCCAGCTGACCACCCCCGCCTGCCCGCCGTTCGCCCTGCTGCACCGCCGCACCCCCGGCCGGCCCGACGACGTGGTCGAGCTGCTGACCGGCACCGTGACCGAGGTCGCGAGCCTGGCCGGGATCCCGTTGCCCGCGTGCGCGCCGCCCGGCGGCGGCCCGGCCCTGGACGCGCTCGCCCTCGTCCCGTTCCGGCAGATCCGCGAGCGCGGCTTCGACGTCCGCGACGACGGCACCCCGCTGGCGGTGCTGCTGCCCGCGGAGGCGTACGAGCTGCCGCTGGCCGAGGTCCTGGCCGCGCTGCCCGCGCACGAGGTGCGGGTGGAGGGCGGGGCCTTCGACGTGTCCGACGAGGAGTACGCGCGGATCGTCGAGCGGGTGATCGAGGACGAGATCGGCACCGGCGAGGGCGCCAACTTCGTCATCCGCCGGACCTTCGAGGGCGAGATCGAGGGTTTCCGCGCCGCCGACGCCCTGGCGCTGTTCCGCAGGCTGCTCGCGGGCGAGCGCGGCGCGTACTGGACGTACGTCGTGCACACAGGCGACCGGACGCTGATCGGCGCGAGCCCGGAGGTCCATGTGCGGATGGCCGGGGGCACCGTCGTGATGAACCCGATCAGCGGCACGTACCGCTATCCGGACGGCGGCCCCGACCGGGAGGGGCTGCTGGCCTTCCTGCACGACCGCAAGGAGGTGGAGGAGCTGTCCATGGTCGTGGACGAGGAGCTGAAGATGATGTGCACCGTCGGCGACATGGGCGGCGTGGTCGTCGGGCCGCGGCTGCGGGAGATGGCGCACCTGGCCCACACCGAGTACGAGCTGCGCGGGCGCACCTCGCTGGACGTACGCGACGTGCTGCGGGAGACGATGTTCGCGGCGACCGTGACGGGCTCCCCCGTGCAGAACGCGTGCCGGGTCATCGAGCGCTACGAGCCGCGGGGGCGGGGCGGCGAGGGGCGCGGCTACTACGCGGGCGCGCTCGCGCTCATCGGCCGGGACGCGGGCGGCACCCGCACCCTGGACTCGCCGATCCTGATCCGTACCGCCGACATCGACCGGCGCGGCCGGCTGCGGGTCGCGGTCGGGGCCACGCTGGTGCGGCGCTCCGACCCGTACGGCGAGGTCGCCGAGACCCACGCCAAGGCGGCGGGCGTGCTGGCGGCGCTCGGGGTGCGCCCCGCGCGCCGGGACCCGGCCGCCACTCCGGCCGTGCGGCTCGCCGACGACCCGGAGGTGCGGGCCGCGCTGGACGCCCGCCGCGAGGACCTGGCCCCGTTCTGGCTGCGGATGCGGACGCCGGGCCCGGCTGTGGCCGGGACCGGCGGGCACGCGCTCGTCGTGGACGGCGAGGACACCTTCACCGCGATGCTCGCGCACCTGCTGCGCACCTCGGGGCTGACGGTGACCGTGCGGCGCTACGACGAGCCGGGGCTGCGCGAGGCCGCGCTGACGCACGAGGGCCCGGTGGTGCTGGGGCCCGGGCCGGGCGACCCGTCCGACGCGGCCGACCCCAAGATGCGCTTCCTGCGCTCCCTGGCGGCGGACCTGCTGCGCGGCCACCGGCACGGTCTGCTGGGTGTCTGCCTGGGCCATGAGCTGATCGCCGCGGAGCTGGGCCTGGACATCGTCCGGAAGGACGTGCCGTACCAGGGTGCCCAAGAGCGGATCGACTTCTTCGGACGGCCGGAGACGGTCGGCTTCTACAACACGTTCACGGCGCGCTGCTCGGCTGACGCCGAGGAGGAGCTGGCCATGCACCGCGTCGCGGTGAGCCGGGATCCGCGCAGCGGTGACGTGCACGCGCTGCGCGGGCCCGGCTTTGCGGGGGTGCAGTTCCATCCGGAGTCGGTTCTGACGCTGTCGGGGGCGGAGCTGGTGGCCGAGCTGTTGGTGGCCGTACTGGTGTGACCGGGGCTCCGCCCCGGACCCCGCGCCTACCGGGGTGCCTCTTGCGCTCGGCGCGCGGCCACAGGTCGCGTCGTGGCTGGTCGCGCAGTTCCCCGCGCCCCTGACGGGGCGCGGCCTGCGCACTCAGCCGAAGAAAGTCCTGGCCTCCTCGTAGAGGAGGTGCGGGACCGTCTTCAAGCTGGCCGTCGCGTCGGTCAGCGGCACACGGACGATGTCCGTGCCCCGCAGCGCCACCATCCGGCCGAAGTCACCGTCCCGCACCGCGGCGATCGCGTGCAGCCCGAAGCGGGTCGCCAGCCAGCGGTCGAACGCGCTGGGCGTCCCGCCGCGCTGTACGTGGCCGAGCACGATGGTGCGGGCCTCCTTGCCGGTGCGGGCCTCGATCTCCTCGGCCAGCCACTCCCCCACGCCGGACAGCCGGACGTGGCCGAAGGAGTCGTGGGCGGCCGCGCCCTTGAGGACGAGGTCGCCGTCCTTGGGCATGGCGCCCTCGGCGACGACCACGATCGGCGCGTAGCTGGCGCGGAAGCGGGAGGTGACCCAGCCGCAGACCTCGTCGAGGTCGAAGCGCTGCTCGGGCACGAGGATGACGTTGGCGCCCCCGGCGAGGCCGGAGTGCAGGGCGATCCAGCCCGCGTGGCGGCCCATGACCTCCACGACGAGGACGCGCATGTGGGACTCGGCGGTGGTGTGCAGCCGGTCGATGGCCTCGGTGGCGATGTTGACCGCGGTGTCGAAGCCGAAGGTGTAGTCGGTGGCCGAGAGGTCGTTGTCGATGGTCTTGGGCACGCCGACGCAGCGCACCCCGTGGTCGGCGTGCAGCCGGGCGGCGACGCCGAGGGTGTCCTCGCCGCCGATGACGATCAGGGCGTCGACGTCGTCCTTGGCCAGGTTCTCCCGGATGCGGCGGACGCCGTCGGCCGTCTTGAAGGGGTTGGTGCGCGACGAGCCCAGGATCGTGCCGCCGCGGGGCAGGATGCCGCGCACGGCCGGGATGCCGAGCGGCACGGTGATGCCCTGGAGCAGCCCGCGCCAGCCGTCGCGGTAGCCGATGAAGTCGTAGTCGTAGTCCTGCACGCCCTTGCGGACGGCGGCGCGGATGACCGCGTTGAGCCCGGGGCAGTCGCCGCCGCCGGTGAGCATTCCGACCCGCATGACGCTTCTCCCTTCCGCCGGGACGCCGCCCGGCCGCAGGAAGGGGGTCAGGCGCCGTCGAGACCTCGCTCTATCGCGTAGCGCACGAGCTCCACGCGGTTGTGCAACTGGAGCTTGCCCAAGGTGTTCTGAACATGGTTCTGCACCGTCCGGTGGGAAATAACCAGACGCTCGGCGATTTGCTTGTAGGACAGGCCCTTCGCGACGAGCCGGAGCACCTCGGTCTCGCGGTCGGTCAGCCGGGGCGCCTTGGGCTCGTCGGGCGCGGCCGGGGCGGGGTCGGCGGCCAGCCTGCGGTACTCGCCGAGGACCAGGCCGGCCAGGCCGGGCGTGAAGACGGGGTCGCCCGCGGCCGTGCTGCGGACGGCGTCGAGGAGCTCCGCCGTGCTGGCCGACTTCAGCAGATAGCCGGTCGCGCCGGACTTGACGGCCTCCAGGACGTCGGCGTGCTCGCCGCTGGCGGAGAGCACCAGGACGCGCAGGCCGGGCAGCTCGCCGACGAGCTCCTTGCAGACGGCGACGCCGGGCTGGCCGGGCAGGTTGAGGTCGAGGACCAGGACGTCGGGTGTGACGGCCCGCGCGCGGCGCACCGCCTGGAGGCCGTCGCCCGCGGTGGCGACCACGTCGTACCCGGCGGCCTCCAGGTCGCGGGCCACGGCGTCGCGCCACATGGGGTGGTCGTCGACCACCATGACCCGCACGGCCGCCGCGTCGCGCACGCCGTCCGCCGCCTGCTCCATCTGCTCCGTCCGCTCCGTCTCGTCGCTCATGCCGTCTTCCCCCGTGGGACTCTCAGTTCGACTTCGGTGCCCTGACCGGGCACGGACAGCAGCTCGGCGCTGCCGCCCAGATCGCGCAGCCTGCCGCGGATGGACAGGGCGACGCCCATGCGGCCCTCCTTCTCGGCCGCGGCCAGTCTGCCCTCGGCGATGCCCGGGCCGTCGTCCCGTACGGTGACGATCACCTCGCCGGGCTCGTCCTCCAGCAGGATCCAGGCCCGCGCGCTCTCCCCCGCGTGCTGCCTGACGTTGTCCAGGGCGGCGCCGACCGCGGCGGCCAGCTCCGTCGCCGCGGCGGCCTCCAGGAGCACGGGCGTGCCGGGCCCGGCGTACGAGACGGCGGCACCGGCGTACGGAGCGAGCAGCGCCGACACGTCGCACGGCCCCTCGGGGGCCCGCGGCGGGGGCGTCACGGCCCGTACGAGCTCCGCGTCGTCGGCCCGCTGCCGCGGGGTGCCCTGCGGGCGCAGGCCCCCGGCGACGAGGGTGCGCAGGGCGATCTCCTGCTCGCCCGCCAGCCGACCGAGCTCGGCGGCCTCGCCGCCCAGCGCGGTGCCCCGGCGCTGCACCATGGCGAGCACCTGGAGGACGCTGTCGTGGATGTCGCGGGCGAGGCGCTCCCGCTCGCGGGTGGCCGCCTCGATCTGCAGGGCCCGGGCAAGCGTGCGCTCACTGGCCCGCGCGACCTCCACGATGTAGCCGATGGCCACGCTGGACACCCACACGAGCAGCACGTTGTGGACGGTGTCGCGGGCCGGGCCGCCGCGCTCGGCCAGGTTGGCGGCGGCCACCAGGGTGGAGCCGACGATCGCCCAGCGCCAGCCGCCCTTGATGGCGCAGCCCAGGACCGCGCCGCCCGCCCAGATGGACGGCAGGGTGGCCGCGCCCCCGTCGATGCGCTCGGCGGAGTCGACGACGGCGGTGAGGAGGATGCCGGACAGCGCGATGGCGAGGTCGGCGACGAGGAAGCCCCTGGTGCAGCGCTCGGGCGAGGTGACCCGGTTCCAGGTCAGCAGCATCCACAGGGTGAGTGCGCCCATGTAGAGCGCGCCACCGAGCGGATGGGCGTACTCGCGGTAGTTCATCAGGAACAGTGCGAGTGCGTACCCGAGCGTCAGGATGCGGTAGCCGGTCAGGGCGCGCCACAGCGGCAGCTCCACCGACATCCGTACGACGCGCGGCTTGCCGCTGCGCGATGTCATCGACCAACCCCCCGGCCGGGCGTCGCTACGACGCCTCGGGCCGCTTCTCCGCCTTCTCCGCCTTCTCCGCCTTCTCCGCCTTGTCGAGGCCGGCGGCCTTGGCCGCCTTCTCCTCCTCCGCCTTGCGCTTCGCCTCGTCCGCGATCTGCCGCTTGGCGGCGGTCGCGTAGATGTCGACGTACTCCTGGCCCGACAGCTCCATGATCTTGTACATGACCTCGTCGGTGACCGAGCGGAGGATGAAGCGGTCGCCGTCCATGCCGTGGTAGCGGCTGAAGTCCAGCGGCTCGCCGATCCGGATGCCCGGACGGACCATCTTGGGCAGGACCTTGCCCGGAGGCTGCACCTTCTCGGTGTCGATCATGGCGACGGGGATCACGGGGGCGCCGGAGAGCAGCGCCACCCGGGCGAGCCCGCCCGGCTTGCCGCGGTAGAGACGGCCGTCCGGGGAGCGGGTGCCCTCCGGGTAGATGCCGAACAGCTCGCCGTTGGCGAGCACCTCCAGGCCGCTCTTGATGGCCGCCTCACCGGCCCCGCGGGCACCCGAACGGTCCACGGGCAGCTGGCCGACGCCCTTGAAGAACGCGGCCGTCAGCTTGCCCTTGACCCCGGGGGAGGTGAAGTACTCCTGCTTCGCGATGAAGGTGACCTTGCGGTCGAGGACCGCGGGCAGGAAGAAGGAGTCCGAGAACGACAGGTGGTTGCTCGCGAGGATCGCGGGCCCCTCGGCCGGGATGTTCTCCAAGCCCTCCACCCACGGCCGGAAGGCAAGCTTCAGCGACCCGCCGATGGACAGCTTCATAGCGCCGTAGAACAACCGAGAACCTCCTGTAGTGACGAGGAGACCTTAACCTGCCTACCCGCCGTGCGGCGCTCCGCGTACGCTGAGGGCCGGGCCCCTTCCCGTTTCCGTTCCCCCTTCCACCGATCGGAGATCCCGGTGCCGCTCCTCCCCGGTGCCGAGCCGTTCCGCCACTCAGGCGGAGAGGTCGGCGTCCTCGTGTGCCACGGCTTCACCGGTTCCCCGCAGTCCGTGCGGCCCTGGGCCGAGCACCTCGCGGAGCGCGGCCTGACCGTCTCGCTGCCGCTGCTGCCGGGGCACGGCACCCGCTGGCAGGACATGCAGCTCACCGGCTGGCAGGACTGGTACGCGGAGGTCGACCGGGCGCTGGGCGAGCTGCGCGAGCACTGCTCCCAGGTCTTCGTCTGCGGCCTCTCCATGGGCGGGGCGCTGACCCTGCGGCTGGCGGCGAAGCACGGGGCCGCCGTCTCCGGCATCGTCCTGGTCAACCCGGCGAACAAGGTGCACGGCCTGTCGGCCCGGGCGCTGCCCGTCCTGCGCCACCTGGTGCCTTCCACCAAGGGTATCGCCAGCGACATCGCCAAACCGGGCGGTGCGGAGGTCGGCTACGACCGGGTGCCGCTGCACGCGGCGCACTCCTTCCGCGGCTTCCTGCGGATGCTGGACGGCGAGCTGCCGCAGGTGACGCAGCCGCTGCTGCTCCTGCACAGCCCGGAGGACCACGTCGTGCCGCCCGCCGACTCGGCCCGCATCCTGGCCCGGGTCTCCTCCCGGGACGTCACCGAGCGGCTGCTGGAGCACAGCTACCACGTGGCCACGCTGGACCACGACGCCGAGCTGATCTTCGAGGAGACGTACGCGTTCATCACCCGGCTCTCGGCGGGTGTCGGTGACGTCGGGGCGGCGTCCCGTGGCTGAGCGCGACGCGGACCACGATCGCGACCGCGACGAGAGCCGCGATCCGCTGGACGAGGAGGCCGCCTGGGCGGAGCTCGTCGCCGCGTACGGCGAACAGCCCGACCCCGAGGCGGGCCGCTGGCCCGCCACCGGCGACATCCCGGACCCGCCGCCGCCCGCCCCGGCCGCGCCCGAGCCGGGGCCCGGGCCCGAGCCCGAGTCCGAGGACAAGACCCCCGAGCGGCCCGCGGGCAGCTTCATCGTCTACGCGCCCGGGGTGGGCCCCCGCGACTGGAGCACGCCGCCCGGCACCACCGAGGACGGCGGCCCGGACGAGACGGACGAGGGCCACTTCGTCCCCCCGGAGCCGCCACCGCTCCCGACCGGCGACGTCACGTCCCGCTTCGCCTGGATCGCGGTCCTGGGCGGCCCCTTCCTGCTCCTCCTCATGGTCCTGCTCCGCCAGGAACTGACCTGGTGGATCACCACCCTGGGCATCGGCGGCTTCCTGGGCGGCTTCGCGACGCTGGTGCTCCGCATGAAGGACAACGACGAGGACGATGACGACCCGGGCCGGGGAGCGGTGGTCTGAGCCGGGGGTCGGTTGCGGCCGGTGGTCCGGTTGTGCCCACCCGGCGTAAGCACAGCCGACGGGGCGCGCCCCATCAGGGGCGCGGGGAACTGCGCGACCAGCCGAAGACAACCGGCAGCCGCGCGCCGCGCAAGGAGGCACCCCGGTAGGCGCCCCACAACGCACCCGCAGCCGCGCACCGGCCGAATGAGGCTCCCCAATAGGCGCCCCCTTACAAAACCGGCACCCGAAGCGCGGCCAGCACCGGCAGGTGATCCGTAGCCGACCGCAGGTCGGACTCGGCAACGCCGGGAAGCCCCATCGGCACGCCACACCCGAGCACTTCCACCCCCGCGGTAGCGAAAACCGCATCGATCCGCTGCTCCGGATCACCCAATCGGGTGGTGTGCTCCCTCCCCCACGGCTTCGTGGCCCACGCGTCCTGGAGCGCGTCCGCGAGCAAGCCGAACGTGCGCCCGTCCGGCCGGTCGTTGAGGTCACCGGCCGCGACGGCGTGCGGGACGTCCAGAGCGGCCAGCTTGTCGAGGAGCAGCCGCCCCTGGCGGTACCGCTCCCAGTCCTTGATGCTCAGGTGGCAGCTGAGGACACCGAGCCGGGCCCGCCCGAAGCGCAGGACGGCGGTGGCGAAGCCGCGCTGGTGCAGACCGGGGGTGCGGGGCAGCAGCACGTCGTCGGTGCGCTCCACGTGGGCCCGCAGCGAGGAGAGGATCATCGGCCCCGAGGCGGTGGCGCCCCCCGTGACGTACACCAGCTCCGACGTACGGGCGAGCCGGGCCGCGGCCTTGCGCCAGCGGAAGAAGCGGGGCGCCTCCTGGACGCAGACGACGTCGGGGGCGCAGGCCCGGACGACCCGGGCGAGGGCGTCCGTGTCGTCCCGCATGGAGCGGACGTTGTAGCTCAGCACCCGGATGACGGCGGAGCCGTCCGGCTCGGTGGTGGAGGCCGGGAGGTCCGGCAGCACAGTCGTACTCATGCTGCTCCCCCTACCCAGGAAAGGGGGCGCCCCGAACGGGACGCCCCCTTGAGGACCGGTGTGCGGCGGGGCTCAGCCCTGGCGCGCGAGGTCGGCGGCGCCGACCAGGCCCGCCTTGCCGCCGAGCTGGGCGGCGAGCACCTGCGCGTGCGGGCGCCACTGGCCGCCGATCAGCCAGCGCTTGAAGGACTTGCGGATGGGGTCGAGCACGAGGTCGCCCTCGTCCGAGACGCCGCCGCCGACGATGAACGCGGAGGGGTCGAAGAGCGAGGCCAGGTCGGCCAGGCCCGCGCCCGCCCAGCGGGCCAGCTCGCGGAAGGAGTCGATGGCGACCGGGTCGCCCTGCCGGGCGGCGGCGCTGACGTGCTTGCCCTCGATGCCCTCGACCGTGCCGTCGCCGAGGCCGAGGAGGATCTCGGCGTTCTCCGGGGTGGCCTGGGCGCGCTGCTTGGCGTAGCGGACGAGGGCACGGCCGGAGGCGTACTGCTCCCAGCAGCCCTGGCTGCCGCAGCCGCACAGCAGGCCGTCCGGGACGACCCGGACGTGGCCGAACTCGGCGGCCACGCCGAAGCGGCCGCGGCGCAGCTTGTTGCCGATGATGATGCCGCCGCCGAGGCCGGTGCCCAGCGTGATGCAGATGACGTCGTCGTGGCCCTGGCCCGCGCCGAAGCGGTACTCGCCCCAGGCGGCGGCGTTGGCGTCGTTCTCGACGACGACCGGGAGGCCGACGCGCTGCTCGACCTTGTCCTTGAGAGCCTCGTGACGCCAGTTGATGTTCGGCGCGAAGAGGACGGTGGCCCGCTTGTCGTCCACGTAGCCCGCGGCACCGATGCCGACGGCCTCGACCTCGTGGTCGGCGCTGACCGTGCGCACCGCGTCCGCGATGGCGTCGATGACGCCCTCGGGGGTGGCAGGGGTCGGAACCTTGCACGTCGCGAGGATGTTGCCCTCCTCGTCGACCACGCCGGCCGCGATCTTCGTGCCGCCGATGTCGACGCCGATGGTGAGTCCCATGTGTCCCTCAGTTATTCGCTCGAACCCCGCCGTGACCCACCGTACCGGAGACGGTGACACCCCCATGCCGTCAAGGGTTCACAGGGAACCGGGGGTCAGTCGAGGTCGATGCGCTCGGTGCCGCCCGCGGGGGCGTCGCCCGGGCCGGCGCCCCGGCTGTCGGTGCCCTCGGCGTGCTGCGCGGAGTCGCCCCGCGTCCAGCGGCTCTCCTGGCCCTGGACGGCGGCGCGGAAGGCGGCGAGGAGCTCCGAGCCCGCGGAGGCGAGGTGGTCGAAGACCTCGGGGTTGCGCTCGATGACGGGCTCGACGGCGGTGCGGGCCCGGTCGACGACCTGCTGGACGACGTCCTGGGCGGCGAGGCCCGCGAGGGGGAGCTGGAGTCCGGCGACCTTCTCGGTCACGGCGTCGACGAGCTTGCGCAGTTCCTCGGCCGCGGTGCCGGGCTGCGGGCCGTACGCGGCGCGGCGGCGGGCCCGTTCCGCCGCGAGGTCCTCGGCGCACGCCTGCCCCCAGGCATCGCGGTCGGCCTCCGCCTCGGGGGCGGGGCGCTCGGTGGCATCGCTGCTCATGGCGGACTCCTGCGGCTGGGGTTTCCTCCGACGTTACCTGACCGGGCCTGCGGTGTTCAGGGAGTACGTGGCCAGAGCGCGGGGTCGGGGGTGAAGCGCACGCACAGCGCGCCGTCGCGCAGACCCGCGCCGGAGACCGCGCAGCGGCGCAGCGCGGACGGCAGCGGCAGGACCCGGCGGAACGGGCCGACGCCGACGATGAGTTCGTCGCCGCGGCGTATGAGGTCCAGGGCGTCGCGCTCGGCGCCGGGCAGCGGCAGCCGCCAGACCAGGACGCCGTCGTCGGCGAGCCGGTCCTCGACGCTCCAGGGGTCCGGCGTCCTGTCGCCGTCGGGGCGGGCGGGCCGGCCGTCGAGTTCGTCGGCCAGGCCCTCGCCCTCGACGAGGCCGACGGTGCCGCCCTCGCCGCCGACGACCGTCGAGGCGGCGGAGTCGACGAGCGCGGCGAGGTCCGCGTGCCCGCGGGGGGAACGGCCGAGGTGGGGCAGCTCGCAGAAGGGGACGCCGTCGACGACGAACTCCTCGTACAGCACCTTGAGCGCTTCCTGCTGCTCCTCGACGGGCCCGGCGAACCAGGGGTCGGTGCCGCGCTCCGCGGGGAGCACCCGGTTGGCGACGACGGTGTCGAGCCAGGCACCCTGGAGGGCGAGGCCCGCGCGGGCGAGCCGCAGCGCGTCGACGGCGAGGGGTCCGGGTTCGGCGACGAGGCGCACGGTCGTGCCGTTCGCCTCCACGATGTCCTGCACGGCGGCGAGTTCGGCCTCCCAGCGCTCCGCCGTCTCGTAGAGCTTCTGCGCGGGCATGGGCACCCCGGCGAGCTGGGCGAGCATCGGGCGCAGGGCGCGGGCCGCCTGCCGCTCGGGGGGCAGCAGCCTGCGCAGGTAGCGGCGCAGCTGTTCGGGCAGGGCCAGCAGGCGCACGGTCTCGTGCGCGGGGGGCATGTCGACGACGAGCAGGTCCCACGCGGCGGCCTCGTGCGCGGCGCGCAGCGCGGCCAGGATGGCGAGCGGCTCGGCGCCGGGCAGCTCGGTGAGCTCCTCGGGGTCGAGGGGCGTGGCACCGAGCAGGTCGAAGAGCGAGGCGCCGCGCTCCTGGAGGTCGCGGGCGCGGTCCTGGAAGTGCTCGCCGGTGGCGACGCGGGCGGCCCACAGCCCGGCGGTGACCTCGACGGGCTCCGTCCAGGGGGCCTGCCCCGACGGTGCGGGCAGGGTGGTGCCGAGGACCGCCTCGGGGGCGGGGCCTCGGTCGGTGGTGAGCAGCAATGTGCGCTTGCCGCGCCGGGCCGCGGCCACGGCGGTGGCCGCGGCTGTCGTCGTGCGGCCCGCGCCGCCGCCTCCGGTGACGAGGACCGTACGCACGTGTGGGTGTCCCTCCGTAAGTTGAGCACTCTCCGGGGCTTCGCCCCTGGACCCCGCGCCTACCGAAATGCCCCGGAAGGCCGGTTTGCGACTGCGGGTCCGCTATAGCTGGTCGCGCAGTTCCCCGCGCCCCTAAAAGCCGCCTACGAGCTCGGTCACCGATGCCCGTCCGGCGACTGCGCCCCGTCAGGGGCGCGGGGAACTGCGCGACAAGCCCCCACCGGGGCCGCAGCCGCGCGCCGAGCGCAAGAGGCACCCCGGTAGGCACGGGGGTCCGGGGGCGGAGCCCCCGGTGGGTCACCCCTTGTGGACCGACTCCACGCGCTGCTTCAGGCCGTCCAGCGCCCGGTCGATGATGACCTTCTCCGCCTTGCGCTTGATCATGCCGAGCATGGGGATCTTGACATCCACCGTCAGCTGGTAGGTCACCTTCGTGTGCGCCCCGCCCGCCTCCGGCTCCAGGACGTAGGAGCCGTCGAGCTGACGCAGCATCTGGGACTTGACCAGGGACCAGCTGACGGCGTTCTCCCCCGGCCAGGTGTAGGCGAGGGTGTGGTCGTCCTTGATCGCGCCCGCGTCGAGGACGAGGCGCACCTGCGAGGCGCGGCCCTGCTCGTCCTTGGCGAGGACCTCCGCCTGCTTCACCTCGCCGGTCCACTCGGCGTAGCGGTCGAAGTCGGCGATCACCGCCATGACCTCTGCGGGGGTCGCCTCGATCGTGATGCTCGAGCTGGTGTGTTCCGCCATCTCCGTGGCTCCTCCGTACCGGTCCGGTCCCGCAGCCTCGTATGTCTGCCGCTGAAGGCTACAACGCGGCTCGTGTCACCACTCCAGCACCCAGGGTGTACCGCTGGAGGCGAAGTGGCCGACGTTGACGCATTCCGTCGCACCGATGCGCATTCTGCGCGCCAGCGGCTGGTGGACATGGCCGAAGAGCGCGTAGCGGGGGCGGGTCCTGCGGATCGCCTCCAGCAGGGCGGCGCTGCCGGTCTCGAAGCGGCGGGCGACGGTGTCGTAGCAGAGTTCGGGCACGTCGGGCGGGATGTGGGAGCACAGGACGTCGACCTCGCCCAGCGCCTCGATCTTCGCGGCGTACACCTCGGGGTCGATCTCGTACGGCGTGCGCATGGGGCTGGGCAGGCCACCGCCGACGAAGCCGAAGACGCGGCCGCCGATCTCCACGCGTTCGCCGTCGAGGACGGTCGTGCCGTCAGCGGCGTACTCCGGCCACAGGTGGGGCAGGTCGACATTGCCGTAGGTGGCGTAGGTGGGGGCGGGGAAGGCGGCGAACAGCTCGGCGTACTGCTTGCGGACGGCGGCCTCGATGGCGGCGTCGCGGTCGATGCCCTCCCACAGGCGCCGTCCCAGCGCGCGGGCCTCCTCGAAGCGGCGGGCGGTGCGGAGCTCGACGATCCGGTCGGCGTTCTCCACGCCGAAGAGCTCGGGGAAGATGCCGCGCGAGTGGTCGTGGTAGTCCAGGAAGAGCACGAGGTCACCCAGGCAGACGAGGGCGTCGGCGCCCTCTCCGGCCCGGCCGAGCCCCTCGCTGTTGCCGTGCACGTCGCTGACCACGTGAACTCTGAAGCCACCTCGCATACCGATCACCCTAGGGTCTGCGGGCACGCCGGAGGAAGCCGCGCGAGCCCTGTTGGCCTGCGGTTACTTCCCGGTCACCAAGCGGAGGGGCTAGGGTGCGGAGGGCGGCCGGGTGACGTGTGACGCAGCGAACATCTGAGCGCCACCCCCTATTCGAAAGCCATACTGGTGGGTAACGTCCGGGCAGTCCAATACCCCCCGCCTGATCATGGACCGCAGCCGACGCAGCGCCCCTCAACGACGCGGCGGCGCCGGCGCCCGACGAGGAGCAGCAGTCTTGCGCGAGTTCAGCCTTCCGGCCCTCTATGAGGTCCCCGCGGACGGAAACCTGACGGATCTGATCCGCCGCAACGCCGCGCAGCGCCCCGACGTCGCCGTCATCGGGCGCAAGGTGGAGGACCACTGGGAGGACGTCACCGCCGCCGTCTTCCTCGCCGAGGTCCGTGCCGCCGCCAAGGGCCTGATGGCCTCGGGCATCCGGCCGGGCGACCGGGTGGGCCTGATCTCCCGCACCCGCTACGAGTGGACGCTGCTGGACTTCGCCATCTGGAGCGCGGGCGCGGTGACCGTGCCGGTGTACGAGACGAGCTCGCCCGAGCAGATCCAGTGGATCCTCGGCGACTCCGGTGCCGTCGCCTGTCTCGTGGAGACCGGGACGCACGAGGACGCCGTGGCGCAGGTCCGGGACTCGCTGCCCGAGCTGAAGCACCTGTGGCGGATCGAGGACGACGCGGTCGGCAAGCTCACCGCCGCGGGCGCGGATCTGAGCGACGAGGCGGTGGACGAGCGCAGCGCGCTCGCGACCGCCGACTCCCCCGCGACCATCGTCTACACCTCGGGCACCACCGGGCGCCCCAAGGGGTGCGTGCTGTCCCACCGCGCGTTCTTCGCGGAGTGCGGCAACGCGGTCGAGCGGCTCAAGCCGCTGTTCAACACGGGTGATTCGTCCGTGCTGCTCTTCCTCCCCACCGCGCACGTCTTCGGGCGCCTGGTGGAGGTCGCCGCGATGCTCGCCCCGATCAAGCTGGGCTGCGTCCCGGACATCCGCAACCTCACCGGCGACCTCGCGTCCTTCCGGCCGACGCTCATCCTGGGCGTGCCGCGCGTCTTCGAGAAGGTCTACAACGGCGCCCGCGCCAAGGCCCAGGCCGACGGCAAGGGCAAGATCTTCGACAAGGCGGCCGACACCGCCATCGCGTACAGCCGGGCCCAGGACACACCCGCGGGCCCGTCGTTCGGGCTGCGCGTCAAGCACGCGATCTTCGACAAGCTCGTCTACGGCAAGCTGCGGGGAGTGCTCGGCGGCCGGGCCACCCACGCGATCTCCGGCGGCGCCCCGCTGGGCGAGCGCCTCGGCCACTTCTACCGCGGCATCGGCTTCACGGTGCTGGAGGGATACGGCCTGACGGAGACCTGCGCGGCGACCGCCTTCAACCCCTGGGACCGGCAGAAGATCGGCACGGTCGGGCAGCCGCTGCCCGGCTCGGTGGTGCGGATCGCCGACGACGGCGAGGTGCTGCTGCACGGCGAACACCTCTTCCAGGGCTACTGGAACAACGAGGCCGCCACGGAGGAGGCGCTCTCCGACGGCTGGTTCCACACCGGCGACCTCGGCACCCTCGACGAGGACGGCTATCTGACGATCACCGGCCGGAAGAAGGAGATCCTCGTCACCGCGGGCGGCAAGAACGTCGCCCCGGCCGTGATCGAGGACCGTATCCGCGCCCACGCCCTGATCGCCGAGTGCATGGTCGTCGGCGACGCCCGCCCGTTCGTCGGCGCGCTCATCACCATCGACGAGGACTTCCTCCCCCGCTGGCTCGCCGACCACGGCAAGCCGGCCGGCTCCACCCCCGCCGACCTCGCGGAGGACCCCGACCTCCTCGCCGCCGTCCAGAAGGCCGTCGACGACGGCAACGCGGCCGTCTCCAAGGCGGAGTCCGTCCGCAAATTCCGCATCCTCCCCGCGCAGTTCACGGAGGCGTCGGGACATGTGACCCCGTCGCTGAAGCTGAAGCGGAACGTCGTGGCGAAGGACTTCGCGGACGAGATCGAGGCGATTTACCGCGGGTAGCGTTTCCGGGGGCGCCTATTGGGGTGCCTCTTGCGCTCCGCGCGCGTCTGCGGGTCCGGTGGGGGCTTGTCGCGCAGTTCCCCGCGCCCCTGACGGGGCGCGCCTTCCGCTCTACCTTCCCGTTTGTGGGCAGGCGTTCCGCACGGCGGAACGGGTGGGCACAAACGGGACCACGGACCGCAACCGACCACACGGGGGTCCGG
>NZ_JAINFC010000151.1 GCF_020740835.1 Streptomyces sp. UNOC14_S4 | reverse complement strand
GATGGGGACGACGCCGCCGCGCCGGATGCGGGCGGCCTCCGCCTCGTCCAGCTCACCGCCCATGCCGCCGGCCCACAGGCCCCAGGCGAGCGAGGTGGCGGCCAGGCCGTTCTCCCTGCGCCACTGCGCGAGGGCGTCCAGGAAGGCGTTGGCCGCGGCGTAGTTGCCCTGGCCCGCGCCGCCGAAGACACCGGCGGCCGAGGAGAAGAGCACGAACGCCGAGAGGTCCAGCTCCCGCGTCAGCTCGTGCAGGTTCCAGGCCGCGTCCACCTTCGGGCGGAAGACGTGGGCCAGGCGCTCGGGCGTCAGCGAACCGATCGTGCCGTCGTCCAGCACGCCGGCGGCGTGGACGACGCCGGTCAGCGGGCGGTCGGCCGGGACCGCGGAGAGCACGGAGGCCAGCGCCTCCCGGTCGGCCACGTCGCAGGCCGCCCAGGTGACGGTCGCGCCCGACCGGGCCAGCTCGTCGCCGAGTTCGAGCGCGCCGGGCGCGTCCTGGCCCCGGCGGCCGACGAGCAGCAGGTGCCGTACGCCGTGTTCGGCCACCAGGTGCCGGGCCACCAGGCCGCCCAGCGTGCCGCCCGCGCCGGTGACGAGCACCGTGCCGTCGGCGTCCCAGGCCGTGCCCTCGGCTCCGGGCGCGGTACGCGCCAGGCGCGGGGCGAGGACCGCTCCGTCGCGGACGGCCACCTGCGGCTCGCCCGCGGCCAGCGCGGCGGCCACGTTCGTGACCAGGTCGCCGCGTCCGTCGGTGTCCACCAGGACGATGCGGTCCGGGTTCTCCTGCTGGGCCGTACGCGCGAGGCCCAGGGCCGCGGCGCTCGACACGTGCGTCATCGGGTCGCCTTCTGCGGCGATCACCGAGCGGGAGGTCAGGACGACCAGCCGGGCGGCGGCGAACCGCTCGTCGGCGAGCCAGCCCCGCACCACGTCCAGCACGTCGGCGGAGACCTGGTGCGTCATGTCGACGGTGCCCGTGCCCTGTGCGAACGGCCGTGCGCCCGGCACGTGGAACACGTACTCCGGTGCCTCGTCGCCCGACGCGATCGCGTCGGCGAGCGCGGCCAGGTCCGGGTGGGCGGTGAGCCCGAGCGCGTCGGAGCCCACGACCGCCCAGCGGCCGGCGGGGACCGCTCCGGCCGCCGCGGCGGGGACGGGCGTCCAGTCGACCCGGAACAGCGCGTCCTTGACCGCGCCGCCCGCGCCGCCGGTGCCGAGCTGCTCCGGCGCGACCGTGCGCAGCGCCAGGCTCTCCACCGAGGCCACCGGGGCGCCCGTCACGTCGGCGAGCTCCAGGGAGACGGAGCCGTTGCCCGCCGGGGCGAGCCGCACCCGCAGCGCGGAGGCGCCCACGGCGTGCAGCGAGACGCCGGTCCAGGCGAACGGCACGCTGCCCTGGCCGCCGGACTCGGCGGCGCTCAGCGCGAGGGCGTGCAGCGCGGCGTCCAGCAGGGCGGGGTGCAGGCCGAAGTCCTTGGCGTCGCCCTGGGCGTCCTCGGGCAGCCGCACCTCGGCGAAGACCTCGTCACCGCGCTTCCAGGCGGCCGTGAGGCCCTGGAAGACCGGGCCGTAGCCGAAGCCGGAGTCCGCCAGGCCCTCGTACAGGCCGTCGGTGCCGACCGGTTCCGCGTCCGCCGGGGGCCATTCGGCCTGCCCGGTGGACGGCTCGGTGGTGCCGCCCGCCGTCAGCGCGCCGGTGGCGTGCCGCAGCCACGGCTCGTCGGAGCCGGCGCCCTCCGTGCGGGAGTGCAGGGTCAGCGGGCGCCGCCCCGCCTCGTCGGGCGCGGCGAGCGTCAGCCGGAGCTGGACGCCGCCCTGCTCGGGCAGGATCAGCGGGGCTTCGAGGGTGAGTTCGTCGAGCCGGTCGCAGCCGACGTGCTCGCCCGCGCGGAGCGCCAGCTCCACGAAGGCGGTGCCCGGCAGCAGCACCGCGCCCATCACGGCGTGGTCGGCCAGCCAGGCGTGCGTCGCGAGCGACAGCCGCCCGGTGAAGGCGACGCCGTCCGAGTCGGGCAGCTCCAGGGCCGCGCCGAGCAGCGGGTGTCCGGCCGCGTCCAGGCCGATCGAGGAGGCGTCGCCACCGGCCGTGCCGGCGTGCAGCCAGAAGGGCTGCCGCTGGAAGGCGTAGGTCGGCAGCTCGACCCGGCGCCGGTCCGCGCCCGCGTGGATCGCGGCCCAGTCCAGGGCCGCGCCCCGGGTGTGGGCGGCGCCCAGCGCGGCCACGAACGTCTCGGGCTCGGGGCGGCCGGAGCGCAGGGCGGGGACGAAGGCCAGGCCGTCGCCGGTGACGCAGTCCTGCGCCATCGCGGAGAGCACCCCGTCGGGGCCCAGCTCCACGAAGGTGGTGACGCCCTGCGCCTGGAGGGTCCGTACGCCGTCGAGGAAGCGGACGGCCTCGCGGACGTGGCGCACCCAGAAGCCGGGGTCGGTGATCTCCTCGGCGGGGACGATGCCGCCGGTCAGGTTGGACACGACCGGGATGCGCGGGGCCGCGTACGTCAGCGCCCCGGCCACCTCGGCGAAGGCGTCCAGCATCGCGTCCATGTGCGGCGAGTGGAAGGCGTGCGAGACCGTCAGACGCTTGGTCTTACGACCCTGCTGCTCGAACGTCGCGGCGATCTCAGCTGCCGCGTCCTCGTCACCCGCGATCACCACGGACCGCGGCCCGTTGACGGCGGCGATGCCGACCCGCTTGCCGGTCAGCGGCGCCACCTCGTCCTCGGCGGCCTGGACGGCGATCATGACGCCGCCCGCCGGGAGTTCCTGCATCAGGCGGCCGCGCGCGGCGACCAGCTTCGCCGCGTCCGCCAGGGACAGCACCCCGGCGGCGTGAGCGGCGGCGAGCTCGCCGATGGAGTGCCCGGAGAGGAAGTCGGGCTTCAGACCCCAGGACTCCACGAGACGGAACAGCGCCACCTCGACCGCGAACAGCGCGGGCTGGGTGAAGCCGGTCCGGTCGAGCATTGCGGCGTCGTCGCCGAAGGCCACGGTCTTCAGGGGCTGTTCCAGGTGCCGGTCCAGCGCGTCGCAGACCGCGTCGAACGCCTCCGCGAATACCGGGTACGCCGCGTACAGCTCACGGCCCATGCCGAGCCGCTGGCTGCCCTGGCCGGTGAACAGGAACGCCATCTTGCCGTCGGCGGCCTGACCGAACGTCACCGAGGCGGCGGTGCGGTCCTCGGCGAGGGCGTCCAGGGCGGCGAGGAAGCCGTCCCGGTCGCCCGCCACGAGCACCGCGCGGTGCTCGAAGGAGGCCCGGCCGGTGGCCAGCGCGTGGCCGATGCCGGTGAGGGAGGCCGCCGGGCCGACGGTGTCCAAGTGGGCCCGCAGCCGGGCGCCCTGGGCGCGCAGCGCCTCGGGGGTCCTGGCGGAGAGCACCCACGGCAGCACGGCGGAGGGCTCGGCCGCGGGCTCCCCGGCGGGTGCCTCCTCCGGGGCCTGCTCGATGATGGCGTGCGCGTTGGTGCCGCTCATGCCGAAGGAGGACACACCGGCCCGGCGGGCCCGCCCGGTCTCCGGCCACGGCCGGGACTCGGCGAGCAGTTCCACCGCGCCCGCCTCCCAGTCGACGTGCGGCGAGGGCGCGTCGACGTGCAGCGACTTCGGCAGCAGCCCGTGCCGCATCGCCAGCACCATCTTGATGATGCCCGCGACACCGGCGGCGGCCTGCGTGTGGCCGAAGTTGGACTTGATGGAGCCCAGGTACAGCGGCCTGTCGCCGTCGCGGTCCTGACCGTACGTGGCCAGCAGCGCCTGCGCCTCGATGGGGTCGCCCAGCGTCGTACCGGTGCCGTGCGCCTCGACCGCGTCGACCTCACGGGTCGTCAGACCCGCGTTGGCGAGCGCCTGGCGGATGACGCGCTGCTGCGACGGGCCGTTCGGGGCCGTCAGGCCGTTGCTCGCACCGTCCTGGTTGACGGCGGTGCCGCGGACGACCGCGAGGACCTGGTGGCCGTTCCTGCGGGCGTCGGAGAGCCGCTCGACGAGCAGCATGCCGACACCCTCGCCCCAGGCGGTGCCGTCGGCGGCCGCCGCGAAGGGCTTGCAGCGGCCGTTGGCGGCGAGCCCGCGCTGACGGCTGAACTCGGTGAACACGGTCGGCGTCGTGATGATCGTGACACCGCCCGCGAGCGCCAGCGAGCACTCGCCGTTGCGCAGGGCCTGCGCGGCCAGGTGCAGGGCCACCAGCGACGACGAGCACGCCGTGTCGATGGTGACCGCCGGGCCCTCGAAGCCGAAGGTGTAGGACACGCGGCCGGAGGCGATGGAGCTGGAACCGCCGGTGCCCAGGTAGCCCTCGACGCCCTCGGGGAAGGTCTGGAGCCGCGAGACGTAGTCGTTGTGCATCTGGCCGACGAACACGCCGACCTGCTTGCCGCGCAGCCCCACCGGGTCGATGCCCGCCCGCTCGAACGCCTCCCACGACGTCTCCAGCAGCAGCCGCTGCTGCGGGTCCATGGCGAGGGCCTCGCGCGGGTTGATCCCGAAGAACGCCGGGTCGAAGTGGTGGGCGTCGTAGACGAAGCCGCCTTCGCGGGCGTACGAGGTGCCGGGCCGGTCCGGGTCCGGGTCGTAGAGCGCCTCGACGTCCCAGCCGCGCTCGGCCGGGAGGCCCGCCATGCCGTCGCGGCCCTCGGCGAGCAGCTGCCACAGGTCCTCGGGCGTTCGGACGTCACCGGGGAAGCGACAGCTCATGGCGACGATCGCGATCGGGTCGTCGTCCGCCACGGCCCCGGCGGAGGTCTGCGCCGACAGGGCGACGGCGGCCTCGGAGCCGAGCAGTTCGTCGCGCAGGTAGCCGGTCAGGGCGGTCGGTGACGGGTAGTCGAAGACCAGGGTGGCCGGGAGCCGCAGGCCGACGGCGGAGCCGAGGCGGTTGCGGAACTCGACCGCGGTCAGCGAGTCGAAGCCGAGGTCCTTGAAGGCCCGGCTCGCCTCGACTGCGTCGGGCGAGTCGTGGCCGAGGACCACGGCCACCTGGGTGCGCACCAGTTCCAGCAGGGCCGCGTCGCGCTCGGACGCGTCCAGCCGGACCAGCCGCTCCACCAGCGAGGTGCCGTCGGAGGCGGCGGCCGTCCCGGCGGTGCGCCGGGCGGTGCCGCCGCGCACCAGGCCGCGCAGCAGCGCGGGCACCATGTCGGCGGGCGCGCCCACCAGCGGTGCCAGGTCGAGCTGCATGGGCACCAGAAGCGCCTCACCCACCTCGTGGGCGGTGTCGAGGAGCGCCAGGCCCTCCGCGGAGGACAGCCCCATGACGCCGGAGCGGCTCATGCGGGACTTGTCGGTCTCGTCGAGCTCGCCAGTCATGCCGCTGGCCTCGGCCCACAGGCCCCACGCCAGCGAGGTGGCGGCCAGGCCGCGGGCGCGCCGGTGCTGGGCGAGGGCGTCCAGGAAGGAGTTGGCGGCCGCGTAGTTGGCCTGGCCCGCGCCGCCGAAGGTGCCGGCGGAGGAGGAGAACAGCACGAAGTCCGCCAGGTCCTGATCCTGGGTCAGCTCGTGCAGGTGCCAGGCGGCGTCCACCTTGGGGCGCAGCACCTTCGCCAGCCGCTCCGGGGTGAGCGCGGCGAAGACGCCGTCGTCCAGCACACCGGCGGTGTGCACCACGGCGGTCAGCGGATGCGCGGCCGGGACGGCGGCCAGGGTGGCGGCCAGTGCCTCGCGGTCGGACGCGTCGCAGGCGGCGACGGTCACCTCGGCGCCCAGCGCGCGCAGTTCGGCGGCGAGTTCGGCCGCGCCCGCGGCCTGCTCGCCGCGGCGGCTGGTGAGCAGCAGGTGCCGGGCGCCGCGCTCGGTCACCGCGTGCCGGGCGACGAGGCCGCCGAGGGTGCCGGTGCCGCCGGTGATGAGCACCGTGCCGTCCGGGTTCCAGGCGGCGGGCACGGTCAGGACGACCTTGCCGATGTGCCGGGCCTGGCTGAGGTACCGGAACGCCTCGGGGGCCTGCCGTACGTCCCACGAGGTGACCGGCAGCGCGCGCAGCGCGCCGCTCTCGAACAGCGCCAGCAGTTCGCGAAGCATCTCCTGGATGCGGTCCAGGCCCGCTTCGGTCAGGTCGAAGGCCTGGTAGGAGACGCCCGCGTACTGGGCGGCGACCTCCTCGGGCGCCCGGACGTCGGTCTTGCCCATCTCGACGAACCGGCCGCCGCGCGGCAGCAGCCGCAGCGAGGCGTCCACGAACTCGCGTGCCAGCGAGTCCAGGACGACGTCGACGCCGCGGCCCTCGCTGGCCGCGCGGAACTTCTCCTCGAAGGCCAGGTCGCGGGAGGAGGCGATGCGGTTCTCGGCGAGGCCGAGCGAGCGCAGCGTGTCCCACTTGCCGGGGCTGGCGGTCGCGAAGACGTCCACGCCCCAGTGCTGGGCGAGCTGCACCGCGGCCATGCCGACGCCGCCTGCCGCGGCGTGCACGAGCAGCGACTCGCCGCCCTCCAGGCCGGCCAGGTCGCGCAGCGCGTAGTAGGCCGTCATGAAGACGATCGGCACGGACGCGGCCTCGGCGAAGCCCCAGCCCTCCGGCATCGGGGCGATCATGCGGCGGTCGGCGACGACCAGCGGGCCGAAGCCGCCGGGCAGCATGCCCATCACGCGGTCGCCGGGGGCCAGGTCGGTCACGCCGGGGCCGGTCTCCAGGACCACGCCCGCGCCCTCACTGCCCATCAGGCCCGCGTCGCCGGGATACATGCCCAGCGCGTTGAGCACGTCGCGGAAGTTCAGGCCCGCGGCGCGGACCGCGACCCGCACCTGTCCGGCCTCCAGCGGCGCGGCGGCCTCCGGGGCGGGCAGCAGGGTGAGGTTCTCCAGCGTGCCCTTGTCCAGGATGTCCAGTCGCCAGGCCGCCTCGTCGGCGGGCGGCACCATGGCGCCCGTCGCGGCGACCCGCGCGAGACGCGGCGCGTGCACGGTGCCGTGGCGCAGCGCGACCTGCGGCTCGCCGGAGGCGAGGGCGGCGGCCAGCACCTCGTACGAGGCGGTGTCGCCGTCGAGGTCGGCGAGCACCAGCCGGTCCGGGTTCTCCGACTGCGCCGAGCGCACCAGGCCCCAGACGGGAGCGTGCGCCAGGTCGTGGACCCCGGTGTCGGCCTGGGTGGCGACCGCGCCCCGGGTGACGAGGACCAGCCGGGACGCGGCGAACCGCTCGTCGTCCAGCCACTCCTGCACCAGGGCGAGCGCGTCCCGCACGGCGGTGTGGGCGGCCGTCGCCGGGTCACCGGCGGTCTGCGGGGCGCGGTACGCGAGGACGTACGCGGGTGCCTCGGCCCCCGCCTCGACTGCCGCGCCGAGGGCGGCCAGGTCGGTGTGGACGGCGGCGCCCGCCGTGAGGGCGTCGGGCGCGTCGCCGCCGAGGACCGCCCACGGCGTGGTGCCGGTGGTGGCAGTTGTCGGCACGGTGGCCCAGTCGAGGCGGAACAGCGCCTCGTGGTACGCGGCGGAACGTCCGCCGCCGAGCGGGGCGTTCCCGACCGGGCGCAGCGCCAGGTGCTCGACGGCGGCCACCGGCGCACCGGTGCCGTCGGCCAGCTCCAGGGCCACCCCGTCGTCGCCGACCGGCGTCAGCCGCACGCGCAGCGCGCCGGCGCCGACCGCGTACAGCGACACCCCGTTCCAGGAGAACGGCAGCCTGCCCTGCTCGTCGCCGCCGGGGCGGGCGAAGGTGGAGTGCAGCGCGGCGTCCAGCAGCGCCGGGTGCAGCCCGAACGCGGCGGCCTCCGCACGCTTGTCCTCGGCCAGCTCGACCTCGGCGAACACCTCGTCGCCGCGCAGCCAGGCGGCCTTGAGCCCCTGGAAGACCGGCCCGTAGGCGAACCCGCCCTGGGCCAGGTGCTCGTAGAGGCCCTCGACCGGGGCGGCCTCCGCGCCCGGCGGCGGCCACTCGGCCAGGTCGAACGAGGGCTGCGGGGCACCCGCGGTCAGCACACCGCTGGCGTGCCGGATCCACGGCTCCTCGAAGCCGGCGTCCTGCGCCCGCGAGTACAGCTCGACCGTACGGCGGTTCGCGTCGAGCGCGGCGCCGACGACGATCTGGAGCTGGAGCGCGCCCCGCTCGGGGAGGACCAGCGGCGCCTCGATGGTGAGTTCGTCCAGCCGGTCGCAGCCGACCTGGTCACCGGCGCGGATCGCCAGTTCCACGAACGCGGTGCCGGGCAGCAGCACGGTGCCCGCGACGGCGTGGTCGGCGAGCCACGGGTGGGTCTCCAGCGACAGCCGCCCGGTGAACAGGAAGCCGTCGGAGTCGGCCAGTTCCACGGCCGCGCCCAGCAGCGGGTGGTCGGCGCGGCCCAGACCGGCCGACTCGACGTCGCCGACGGCGCCCGCGGGCGACCGCAGCCAGAAGCGGCGTCGCTGGAAGGCGTACGTGGGCAGGGTGACCGGCTCGACGCGCGTGGCGCCGGTGCCGGCGAAGTACGCCGTCCAGTCCACGACGATGCCCCGGACGTGCGCCCGGGCCACGGCGGCGGTGAGCGTCTCGGCCTCGCCGCGGTCCTTGCGGAGCGCGGAGACGAACGCGAGGTCGTCGCCGGTGACGCAGTCCTGCGCCATGGCGGTGAGCACGCCGTCGGGGCCGAGCTCGACGAAGGTGGTGACGTTCTGGGCTTCCAGAGCGCGGATGCCGTCGAGGAAGCGGACGGCCTCACGGACGTGGCGGACCCAGAAGTCAGCTGTGGTGATCTCCTCGGCGGAGACCAGAGCACCCGTCAGGTTCGAGACGATCGGGATGCGCGGGGACTCGTACGACAGCCCCTCGGCCACCGCACGGAAGTCGTCCAGCATCGCGTCCATACGCGGCGAGTGGAACGCGTGAGAGACCGTCAGACGCTTGGTCCTGCGGCCCTGCTGCTCGAAGGACGAGGCGAGCGCGACGGCCGCGTCCTCGTCACCGGCGACCACGACCGACGTCGGGCCGTTGAGGGCGGCGATGCCGACGCCCTCCGTGAGCAGCGGCAGCACCTCCTCCTCGGACGCCTCGACCGCGATCATCGCGCCACCGGCCGGAAGCTCCTGCATCAGACGACCACGGGCCGCCACCAGCTTCGAAGCGTCGGCCAGGGACAGCACACCGGCGACGTGCGCGGCAGCGAGCTCACCGATCGAGTGACCGGAGAGATAGTCGGCCGTGATCCCCCATGCCTCGACGAGCCGGTACAGCGCCACCTCGATCGCGAAGAGGGCGGGCTGGGTGAAGCCGGTCCGGTCGAGCACCGAGGCGTCGTCGCCGAACAGCACGGACTTCAGGGGCTGTTCGAGGTGCGGGTCCAGCTCCGCGCAGACCGCGTCCAGGGCCTCCGCGAAGACCGGGAAGGCGGCGTACAGCTCGCGGCCCATGCCCAGTCGCTGGCTGCCCTGTCCGGTGAACAGGAACGCCGTCGCGCCGACGGCCACCAAGCCCTCGGTCAGGCCCGGGGCCGACTCGCCGCGGGCCAGGGCCTCCAGGCCCGCCACCAGGGCGGCGCGGTCCGTGCCCGTGACCACGGCCCGGTGGTCGTGGGCCGCCCGCGTCACGGCGAGCGAGTAGCCGAGGTCGGCGGGGGCGACCCCGGTGGCCTCGCCCAGGTATGCGACGAGCCGCTCGGCCTGGGCGCGCAGCGCGGCCTCGGACTTGCCCGACAGCACCCAGGGCACGACACCGGCGGCGCGCGGGGGCGCGGCGGGGGCGGGCTCCGGCGCGGCCTCCGGCTCCGGGGCCTGCTCGATGATGGTGTGGGCGTTGGTGCCGGAGACGCCGAAGGAGGAGATGCCCGCGCGGCGCGGATGTCCGGTCTCGGGCCACTCCATCGGCTCGGTCAGCAGCGAGACGTCGCCCGCCGACCAGTCGACGTGCGGGGACGGCTCGTCGACGTGGAGGGTCTGCGGCAGTACGCCGTGGCGCATCGCCATGATCATCTTGATGATGCCCGCGACACCGGCGGCGGCCTGGGTGTGGCCGATGTTGGACTTGATGGAGCCCAGGTAGAGCGGCCGGCCCTCCGGGCGCTCCCGGCCGTAGGTGGCGAGCAGGGCCTGGGCCTCGATCGGGTCGCCCAGCGTGGTGCCGGTGCCGTGCGCCTCGACGACGTCGACCTCGGCGGCGGACACGCCCGCGCCGGCCAGCGCCGCGCGGATGACGCGCTGCTGCGACGGGCCGTTGGGCGCCGTCAGGCCGTTGCTGGCACCGTCCTGGTTGACCGCCGTACCGCGCACGATGGCGAGGACGGGGTGGCCGTTCTTGCGGGCGTCCGAGAGTCGTTCGACGAGCAGCATGCCCGCGCCCTCGGACCAGCCCGTGCCGTCCGCCGACGCCGCGAAGGACTTGCATCGGCCGCTGGTGGACAGGCCGCCCTGGCGGCTGAAGTCGATGAAGGTGTCCGGGGTGGCCATGACGGTCACACCACCGGCGAGCGCCATCGAGCATTCGCCGTTGCGCAGGGCCTGCGCGGCCAGGTGCAGGGCGACCAGCGACGACGAGCACGCCGTGTCGATGGTGACCGCCGGGCCCTCCAGGCCGAAGGTGTAGGCGATGCGGCCGGAGGCGACGCTGCCCGCCGTGCCGGTGCCGAGGTAGCCCTCCAGGCCCTCGGGCAGCGCGGTCAGCCGGGACAGGTAGTCGTGGTACATGACACCGGCGAAGACACCGGTCTTGCTGCCGCGCACGGTGGCCGGGTCGATGCCCGCGCGCTCGAAGACCTCCCAGGAGGTCTCCAGCAGGAGCCGCTGGTGCGGGTCCATGGCGAGGGCTTCACGCGGGTTGATCCCGAAGAAGTCGGGGTCGAAGTCGCCCGCGTCGTAGAGGAAGCCGCCCTCGATGGTGGCGCTGGTGCCCGCCTCGCCCTGGTCGTCGCTCTGCAGGCCGTCGAGCTGCCAGCCGCGGTCGGTCGGGAAGCCGGAGATGGCGTCCCGGGCGCCCAGGACGAGCTGCCACAGCTCCTCGGGGCTGGTGATGCCGCCGGGGTAGCGGCAGCTCATGCCGACGATGGCGATCGGCTCGTCGTCGGCGACGGCGACGGTGGTGGTCGTCCGGGTGGCGGCGGCGTCCGCGTCGGCGCCGAGGATCTCGGTGCGCAGGAAGCGGGACAGCGCGGTGGGGGTCGGGTAGTCGAAGACGAGGGTGGCCGGGAGGCGGACGGAGGTCACGGCGCCGATGCGGTTGCGCAGTTCGACGGCGGTGAGCGAGTCGAAGCCGAGCTCCTTGAAGGCGCGCGTGGCGTCGACGGCCTCGGGGCCCGCGTAGCCGAGCACCGCGGCGACCTGGGTGCGGACGAGCTCCAGCAGCAGCTTGTCGCGCTCGGGCACGGACAGGCCCAGCAGCCGTTCGGCGAGGCCGCCGACGGGGGCGGCGCCGCCCGCCTCCACGACGCGGCGGCCGGGGAGCCGCACCAGGCCGCGCAGCAGCGCGGGTATCTGGCTCGCGTCGGTGGCCTGGCGCAGCGGTGCCAGGTCCAGGTGCATCGGCACGAGGGCGGGGGCGCCGACGGCCAGCGCGGTGTCCATCAGGCCCAGGCCGTCCGCGGAGGACAGCGCGGCGACGCCCGCGCGGGTGATGCGCTGGATGTCGGTGTCGTCGAGGTCGCCGGTCATGCCGCTGCGCTCGGCCCACAGGCCCCAGGCGAGCGCGGTGGCGGGCAGGCCCTGGGCGCGGCGGCGCCGGGCGAGGGCGTCCACGAAGGCGTTGGCGGCGGCGTAGTTGGCCTGGCCGGGGCCGCCGAGGGTGCCCGCGGCGGCGGAGAACAGGACGAACGCCGCCAGGTCCTGACCCTGGGTCAGTTCGTGCAGGTGGAGCGCGGCGTCGACCTTGGGGGGCAGCACGCGGTCGACGCGCTCGGGGGTGAGCGAGCCGAGGACGCCGTCGTCGAGGACACCGGCGGTGTGCACGACGGCGGTCAGCGGGTGCTCGGCGGGGACGGCGGCCAGGACGGCGGCGAGCGCGTCCCGGTCGGCCACGTCGCAGGCGGCGAGGGTGACCTCGGCGCCCGCCGCGCGCAGTTCGGCGACCAGTTCGTCCGCGCCCCGCGCGGCGGCGCCGCGGCGGCTGAGGAGGAGCAGGCGGCGTACGCCGTGCCCGGTGACCAGGTGGCGGGCGACGAGCCCGCCCAGGGTGCCGGTGGCGCCGGTGACCAGGGCGGTGCCCTCGGGGTCGAGGACGGGGGCGGTGTACCCGTCCTCGGCGGCGACGCGGGCCAGGCGGGGGACGACCACCGTTCCGGCGCGGACGGCGAGTTGCGGCTCGTCCGAGGCGAGGGCGGCGGGCAGCGCGCGGTAGGACTCGTCCCGGCCGTCCACGTCCAGGAGGACGAAGCGGTCCGGGTTCTCCGACTGCGCGGAGCGCAGCAGGCCCCACAGGGGCGCGTGCGTCAGGTCGTCGACGTCCGCGTCGGCGGCCGTGGCGACCGCGCCGCGGGTGACGACGACCAGGCGGGAGTCGGCGAACCGGTCGTCGGCGAGCCACTCCTGGGCCAGGGCGAGCGTGCGGTGCAGCGCGTCCCGGATCCCGGCGGTGAGGCCGGCGGCGGGGGCGTCCCCGCCGAGGAACGGCACGAGGACCGCCCGCGGCACGGGGGCTCCGGCCGCGACGGCCTCGGCGAGGGCCGCCAGGTCTGCGTACGCGGCGGCCGTGGGCAGGGCGGCGGTGAGCTCCGGGGCGGGGGTGTCCGCCAGCAGGGCCCACTGACCGGCGGCGACGGTGGTGGCGGCCGGGACGGCCGCCGGGGTCCAGTCGACGCGGAACAGGGACTCGTGGAACGCGGCGCGGGCGGCGTGCACCTGCTCCGGGGCGACCGGGCGCAGCAGCAGCGCGTCCACGGACGCGACCGGTGCCCCGCTCTCGTCGGTCACCAGGACGGCCACGGTGTCCTGGCCGTTGGGCGACAGCCGTACGCGCAGGGCGGTGGCGCCGACCGCGTGCAGGGCGACGCCGCTCCAGGAGAACGGCAGGCGGCCGTGTTCGGTCGGCTCCAGCAGGGAGCCGATGCCGACGCCGTGCAGGGCCGCGTCCAGCAGCGCCGGGTGCAGGCCGAACAGGCCGGCTTCCTCGACGGCGCTCTTGGGGAGGCGGACCTCGGCGTAGACGTCGTCGCCGTGCTGCCAGGCGGCCTTGAGGCCCTGGAAGACCGGGCCGTAGGTGAAGCCGTTCCCGGTCAGCCAGTCGTAGAGGCCGTCGACGGGCACCTCGGTGGCACCGGCCGGGGGCCAGGCGGCGAGGTCGGCGGTGGGCGTCGTGGTGCCGGTGGCGAGCACACCGGTGGCGTGCCGGGTCCACTCGCCCTCGCCCCAGCCGGTGCCGTCGGCGGGCTCCTCCAGGCGCGAGTGCAGGGTCAGCGAGCGGCGGCCGGAGGCGTCGGGCGCGCCGACGGCCACCTGGAGCTGCACGCCGCCCTGCGCGGGCAGTGCGAGCGGCGCTTCCAGGGTGAGCTCTTCGAGGACGTCGCACCCGGCGTGGTCGCCCGCGCGGATGGCCAGTTCGACGAAGGCGGTGCCGGGCAGCAGCACCGTGTCCATCACGGTGTGGTCGGCGAGCCAGGGGTGGGTCTGGAGGGAGAGGCGGCCGGTGAACAGGAAGCCCGCGGCGTCGGCCAGCGACACGGCGGCGCCGAGCAGCGGGTGGTCGGCGGAGCCGAGCCCGGCGGCGGTGACGTCGCCCGTCCACGGGCCCGCGGCCTCGGGCCAGTACAGCTCGCGCTGGAAGGCGTAGGTGGGCAGTTCGACGCGGCGGCCGCCGGAACCGGCGAGGACCGCGGTCCAGTCGACGCGGACGCCGTGCGCGTGCGCCCGGGCCAGCGCGCCGGTCAGTGCCCTGGCCTCGGGGCGGTCGGCGCGCAGCAGCGGCACGAAGACGGCGTCGTCGGTGGTGACGCAGTCCTGGGCCATGGCGGTCAGGACGCCGCCCGGGCCGAGCTCCAGGTAGGTGGAGACGCCGTACGCCTCCAGGCGGGCGATGCCGTCGGTGAAGCGGACCGCCTCGCGGACGTGCCGCACCCAGTAGTCGGGGGCGCAGATCTCGGCGGCGGAGACGGAGGCGCCGGTCAGGTTGGAGACGATCGGGATGACCGGCGGGTGGTACGTGATGCCCTCGGCGACCTCGCGGAAGGCGTCGAGCATGCCGTCCATGAGGGGCGAGTGGAAGGCGTGGCTGACGGTGAGCCGCTTGGTCTTGCGGCCCTGCCGCTCGAAGGCGGCGGCGATCTCCAGGGCCGCGGCCTCGTCGCCGGAGACGACGACCGACGTGGGGCCGTTGAGGGCGGCGATGCCGACGCGGTCGCCGAGCAGCGGGAGGACCTCGTCCTCGGACGCCTGCACGGCGATCATGGCGCCGCCGGGCGGGAGTTCCTGCATCAGGCGGCCGCGGGCGGCCACCAGCCTGGCCGCGTCCTCCAGGGTCAGGACACCGGAGACGTGGGCGGCGGCGAGCTCGCCGATGGAGTGGCCGACGAGGAAGTCGGGCCTGACGCCCCAGCCTTCCAGCAGGCGGAACAGCGCGACCTCGATGGCGAAGAGGGCGGGCTGGGTGTAGCCGGTGCGGTCCAGCTCGGTGCTGTCGGCGTCGGACATGACGTCGCGCAGCGGCCGTTCGAGGTGCCGGTCGAGCTCGGCGCAGACCGCGTCCAGGGCCTCGGCGAAGGCCGGAACCGCCGCGTACAGCTCGCGGCCCATGCCGGCCCGCTGGCTGCCCTGTCCGGCGAAGAGGAACGCCGTCTTGCCCTCGGTGGCCTGGCCCTGGACCAGGTCGGCGGCCGCGGTGCCGTCGGCCAGCGCGCGCAGGAGTTCCCGCGCGCCGTCGACCGACTCTGCGACGAGCACGGCGCGGTGGTCGAGGGAGGCGCGGGTGGTGGCCAGCGAGTGGCCGAGGTCGGTCAGGGACAGGTCCGGGGTGGCCTCGACGTGGGCGGCGAGCCGCTCCGCCTGGGCCCGCAGGGCCTGCGCGCTCTGCCCGGAGACCAGCAGCGGTACGGGCCCGCCGGGCACGGCCGGGGCCTCCGGGGTGGCCTCGGGGGCGCGGTCCTCGGCGGGTGCCTGCTCGATGAGGGTGTGGGCGTTGGTGCCGCTGACGCCGAAGGAGGAGATGCCGACGCGGCGCGGCTGGCCGGTCTCCGGCCACGGCTGAGCCTCGGCCAGCAGCTCGACCGCGCCCGCCGTCCAGTCCACGTCCCGCGAGGGGGCGTCGACGTGGAGCGTCTGCGGCAGCACGCCGTGCTCCATGGCCTTGATCATCTTGATGATGCCCGCGACACCGGCGGCGGCCTGCGTGTGGCCGAAGTTGGACTTGATGGAGCCCAGCCACAGCGGGCGGCCGTCGGGCCGGTTCTGCCCGTAGGTGGCGAGCAGCGCCTGGGCCTCGATGGGGTCGCCGAGGCTGGTGCCGGTGCCGTGCGCCTCGACGGCGTCCACCTGGGCGGGGGTGAGGCGGGCGTCGGTGAGGGCCTGCCGGATGACGCGCTGCTGCGACGGGCCGTTCGGCGCCGTCAGGCCGTTGCTCGCGCCGTCCTGGTTGATGGCCGAGCCCCGGACGATCGCCAGCACCGGGTGACCGTTCTTGCGGGCGTCGG
>NZ_JAINFC010000150.1 GCF_020740835.1 Streptomyces sp. UNOC14_S4 | reverse complement strand
GACAGCCGCCGTCCCCCCGACCTCCTCACGCCCGAAGGGTCCGCCGCCACCCGGTGGCGGCATCGCGCCCGGAAGATTCTGCAGCCGGGCGAGCAACGCGTCGGAGACCGGCGGGACGGCGGCCTCCGCGAACACACTTTTGAGCCGACGCTGCGCGTCGGCTTCGGCCTTGCATTTCCAGCATGTCGCCAGGTGCGCGAGCACCCGCTCCCGAGAGTCGTGCCCCAACTCCCCGTCGACCAGGGCCGCGAGGCGGTCGCCGAGATGCTGCTCGGCGGGGGACTGACCGCCTGAACCGGTCACGCGATCCCGACCTCCCCACTCAGCTGGCTCCCGGGCGTCGCACCCGCCACGGCCACGGCGCGCTGCTCGGCCCGAGCGGCGGGCGAGCGGTGCTGGAGTGCCTTGCGCAGGTGGGAGCGGCCGCGGTGGATACGGCTGCGAACGGTGCCGAGCTTCACGCCGAGCGTCGCGGCGATCTCCTCGTACGACAGGCCCTCGATGTCGCACAGGACCACGGCGGCGCGGAACTCCGGGGCGAGGGTGTCCAGCGCCTGCTGGATGTCCGCGTCGAAGTGGGTGTCGTTGAACTGCTGCTGGGGAGAGGGCTCGCGGCTGGGCAGCCGCTCCGCGGCGTCCTCGCCGAGCGCGTCGAAGCGGATGCGCTGGCGTCGCCGGACCATGTCGAGGAAGAGGTTGGTGGTGATGCGGTGCAGCCACCCCTCGAAGGTGCCCGGGGTGTACGTGGACAGCGAGCGGAAGACGCGCACGAACACCTCCTGGGTGAGGTCCTCGGCGTCGTGCTGGTTTCCGGTCAGGCGGTAGGCCAGCCGGTAGACCCGGGCACTGTGCGTGCTGACGATCTCCTCCCAGGAGGGAGGGGCCCACGCCTGCGAATCCGCATCGGTGGCGAAGGTCGCGGTGGGTGCGGAATCGGTGATGGGGGCACCTCCCATGCCGTTCAGGCCATGGGGGAGCGAACGGTCAGCGGTCTTGATCACGGATTTCGGCTCGCCGACGGACCTGCGAAAGCGCTTCAGCACTCCCCGACGGTCTCCGGCCGCAGCCGCACCTCCCCTGTCGGCTCTGGTGGTGTCCAGTAGAGCCCCTACCATATCCATCCCGCCCGTTAGCTCCGGATAAGGAATTTTGACCTTTATTTGGTCTTGATGGACGCGCCGCGCGGGCCGCCCGGGCCCGTTCCGCGTCCTGTACCCCTCCCGCGCCCTTCCCGCGGCGCGCGCCGCGCTCGTACCGTGCCTCCGTTCCTTCCCAACGCACGGTCCCATCTGCGGGTTCCCGCGGACAGCGGATACAGTCACGGTTGCGTCGACTACGGGGACAGGAGAGGGCCATTACCGGCAACCAGCAGACGAGCTGGGCGTTCGCCGATGCGTTCGTCGCCGAGAGCGAGGCGCTGCGCTGGGCCCGGGAGCGGGCCCACGAGGCAGGTCTCCGCTCGGTGTCGTCCGGCACCGGCGCCGCGCTGCGCCTGCTCGCCGCGGCGGTGGACGCCAAGGCGGTCGCCGAGATCGGCACCGGCACCGGCGTCTCCGGGCTCCACCTCCTGCACGGCATGCGCCCCGACGGCGTGCTGACGACCGTGGACAGCGACCCCGAGTGCCAGCAGTTCGCCCGGCAGGCGTTCCGCGCCGCGGGCTTCGCGGGCAACCGCGCGCGCTTCATCCCGGGCCGCGCGCTGGAGGTGCTGCCGCGCCTCGCGGACGGCGGATACGACCTGGTGTTCTGCGACGGCGACCGGACGGAGTGCCTGGAGTATCTAGCCGAATCGTTGCGCCTGTTGCGGCCGGGCGGTCTCGTCTGCTTCGAGGGCGTCTTCGCGGACGGCCGCACGATGGACTCCGCGATCCCGCCGACGGAGGTGCAGCGGCTGCGCGAGCTGCTGCGCGCGGTGCGCGAGTCCACGGTGCTGCTGCCGTCGCTGCTGCCGGTCGGGGACGGGCTGCTGTGCGCGGTCCGGCGCGGCTGACCGCACGGATACGGACAGGGATACGGACGGCGGACGCACCACTGCCCCGGCGCCGGAAACGGCGGCCGGGGCAGCGTGAAGGATGCACAGAGCCTGTGCGTCAGACGGTGACCTTCTCCAGGGCTTCGCCGAGAGCCTTGGCCTCGTCCGGGGTCAGCTCGACGACGAGACGACCGCCGCCCTCGAGCGGAACCCGCATGACGATGCCCCGCCCCTCCTTGGTCACCTCGAGCGGGCCATCGCCCGTCCGCGGCTTCATGGCCGCCATGCTCGTTCCCCTTCCTGAAACCAGCTCGCCGCAGCCGACAACCCAGGTGTCACCGGCATCGAACACATTGCTTCCAGGCCATTATCCCGCATCGCGTGACCCGATGACCAACATCGGTCCGCATCCGGTCGGCAACGCTCTCTCGCAAAACCACCCAATTCGGCGATCAGCCTGCGATACTGCGCCACCGTCGCGATACCGCTATGGCCGGTTTCTTTGACGCAGGTCACATGCCGGCCGCGGATGATCTCCGGCATGCTGAGCCCTGACAGATGGCCGCTGAAGGTGCCCGCCGCGGGCGCCCACGAGGGAGGGACCAGCACCATGGCCGACACCGTGCTGTACGACGTGACGGACGGGCTCGCGACGGTCACGCTCAACCGGCCCGACGCCATGAACGCGCTCGACATCGCCACCAAGGTCGCCCTGCGCGACGTGCTCCGGGAAGCGGGCGCGGACGACGCCGTACGGGCCGTGCTGCTGACGGCCACGGGGCGGGCCTTCTGCGTCGGGCAGGACCTCAAGGAGCACGTGGGGCTGCTCCAGCAGCCCGACTCGGGCCCCGTGATGAGCACCGTCAAGGAGCACTACAACCCCATCGTCTCGGCGATCATCGGCATGCGGAAGCCTGTCGTGGCCGGGGTCAACGGGGTCGCGGCGGGCGCCGGGGCGGGCTTCGCCCTCGCCGCGGACTACCGCGTGGTGGCGGACACCGCCTCCTTCAACACCTCCTTCGCCGGGGTCGCCCTCACCGCCGACTCGGGCGTCTCCTGGACCCTCCCCCGCCTCGTCGGCCTGGGCCGCGCCCAGGACCTCCTGCTCTTCCCGCGCAACGTCCCCGCCCAGGAGGCGTACGAGCTGGGCATCGCCAACAAGGTCGTCCCCGCGGCGGAGCTCGCCACGGAGGCGGCGGCGGTGGCCCGGCGCCTCGCCGAGGGGCCGACCGGGGCGTACGCGGCGATCAAGGAATCTCTCGCGTACGGGACAGACCACTCCCTGGAGCAGTCCTTGTCGAAGGAGGACGAGCTCCAGGGACGAGCGGGAGAGTCGGAGGACCACCGCATCGCGGTGACGGCGTTCCTGAACAAACAGAAACCGAAGTACGTCGGCCGCTGAGGGCTCGGCCGACGGGGCAGCGCCCCGCAAGGGGCGCGGGGCTGCTGTCGATATGCGGCTCCGCCGCGTGGGCGCGACCAGCCACAGCGCGACTGGCAGCCGCGCGCCGAGCACAAGAGGCACCCCAGTAGGCGCGGGGGTCCGGGGGCGCAGCCCCCGCCTCCGAACCCCGGCAGGGGTCAACCTCGCGCGTGACAGCTCGCCAAGTGGTCGTTGACCAGGCCACACGCCTGCATCGTCGCGTACGCCGTCGTCGGCCCCACGAACCGGAAGCCCCGCTTCTTCAGATCCTTCGCGAGGGCCACGGACTCGGGGGTGGTCGCGGGCACGTCCGCGGCCGTGCGCGGCGCCCGGCGCGCGCCGGAAGGCGCGTAGGACCAGATGAGGGCGTCGAGCTCGCCGGGGGCCAGCTCCGCCGCCACCCGCGCGTTGCCGATGGCCGCCGCGATCTTCGCACGGTTGCGGATGATGCCCGGGTCGGCCAGCAGCCGCTCGGCGTCCTCTTCCGTGAAGGCCGCCACCTCGGCGATGGAGAAACCCGCGAACGCCGCGCGGAACCCCTCGCGGCGGCGCAGGATCGTCAGCCAGGACAGGCCGGACTGGAACGCCTCCAGGCACATCCGCTCGTAGAGGGCGTCGTCGCCGTGCACCGGACGGCCCCACTCGGTGTCGTGATAGCGGCGGTAGTCGGCCATGGACTCCGCCTCCAGCCCCCAGGGGCAGCGCGCCAGACCGTCCGCGCCCACGATCACTCCGCCGCTCATGCCCCGGCTCCCCCGCTCCGCTCGTCCCGTTCCGGCCGTTCCGGTGTGTCCGGAGCCGCCGCGCCGCCGTCCCGCTTCCTGCTCCGCTCCGCCTCGGCCAGCGCGCCCGCGAGCGCGCGCTCCAGCTCCGCGATCCGCGCGTCCCGCTCGGCCAGTTCGGCACCGAGACGGTCCAGGACGTCGTCGGTCTCGGCCATGCGGTAGCCGCGCAGGGCGACCGGCAGCCGTACGGCCTCGACGTCGGCGCGGCCCGCGGGCCGGTCCGCAGGCAGGGGCCAGGCGATCCGCTCCGGCTCGGCCGCGGACAGCGTGACTCCCCCGCCGCCGACGAAGAGCGTGACGGCGGCCACCACCACGACCAGCGCGAGGAGCAAGAACCAGAACACGACCATCTCCCATCCGTCCTCCACGATCGTGCCATGCCCCACTGACGGTTAAGGTCGCTGGCGGACCACGAAGAGGGAGAAGGACATGCTGCGGCTGGGACGACGCGAGTTCGATGCGCACGAGCCGGTGATCATGGCGATCGTCAACCGGACCCCCGACTCCTTCTACGACCAGGGGGCCACGTTCCAGGACGAGGCCGCCCTGACCCGGGTCGAGCAGGCGGTCGCGGAGGGCGCCGCCATCATCGACATCGGCGGGGTGAAGGCCGGCCCCGGCGAGGAGGTGACCGCCGAGGAGGAGGCGCGGCGCACGGTCGGCTTCGTCGCCGAGGTCCGCAGGCGTCACCCGGACGTGGTGATCAGCGTCGACACCTGGCGGCACGACGTCGGCGCCGCGGTCTGCGAGGCGGGCGCGGACCTGCTCAACGACGCGTGGGGCGGGGTCGACCCCAAGCTCGCCGAGGTCGCGGCCCGTTACGGCGTGGGGCTCGTGTGCACGCACGCGGGCGGTGTGGAACCGCGCACCCGGCCGCACCGGATCACGTACGACGACGTGATGACGGACATCCTGCGGGTCACGCTCGGGCTGGCCGAACGCGCCGTCGCGCTCGGCGTCCGGCGCGACGGGATCCTCATCGACCCGGGGCACGACTTCGGCAAGAACACCCGGCACTCGCTGGAGGCCACCCGGCGGCTGGGCGAGATGGCGGAGACGGGCTGGCCGGTGCTCGTGTCCCTGTCGAACAAGGACTTCGTGGGCGAGACGCTCGACAAGCCCGTGAAGGAACGGGTGCTCGGGACGCTGGCCACCACGGCCGTCTCGGCGTGGCTGGGGGCGCGGGTGTACCGGGTGCACGAGGTGGCAGAGACGAAGCAGGTGCTCGACATGGTGGCGTCGATCATGGGTCACCGCCCACCGGCTGTGGCCCGGCGCGGCCTGGCATGACCCGGGGCTTTGCCCCGGGGCTGCGCCCCTGGACCCCTCTTCGCCTGCGGGCCGGTGGGCTGGTTGCGCCCACCGGGGTGCGGCTTGCGCTCCGCGCGCGGCTGCCACTTGTACGTAGCTTGTCGCGCCCGCGCGGCGGAGCCGCAAATGAAACACAGCCCCGCGCCCCTGAAGGGGCGCGCCTTACGCCCCCGCCTCCTTCGTCACCAACGCCACCGCCTCGTCCACGTCGTCCGTCACATGGAAGAGGTGCAGGTCCTGCGGGCCCGCCTTGCCCTGGGCGATGAGGGTGTCGCGGAACCAGTCGACGAGGCCGCGCCAGTAGGACGTTCCGTAGAGGACGATGGGGAAGCGGGTGACCTTCTTCGTCTGGACGAGGGTGAGGGCCTCGAAGAGTTCGTCCAGCGTGCCGAGTCCGCCCGGCAGCACCACGAAGCCGCTCGCGTACTTGACGAACATCGTCTTCCTGACGAAGAAGTACCGGAAGTCGACACCCAGGTTGACGTAAGGGTTGAGCCCCTGCTCGAAGGGCAGCTCGATGCCGAGGCCGACGGAGACGCCGCCCGCCTCCGAGGCGCCCTTGTTCGCGGCCTCCATCGCGCCGGGCCCGCCGCCCGTGATCACGGCGAAGCCCGCCTCGACGAGGCCCCGGCCGATGGCCACGCCCGCCTTGTACTCCGGCGAGCCCACGGGCGTACGGGCGGAGCCGAACACGCTGATGGCGGGTGGCAGTTCGGCCAGCGCGCCGAAGCCCTCGACGAACTCGGACTGGATGCGCAGCACGCGGAACGGGTCCTCGTGCACCCAGTCCGCCGTCCCTCTGGTGTCCAGCAGATGCTGGTCCGTCGTCCCCTGCTGCATCTGGCCGTGCCTGCGCACGACCGGCCCCCGGCGCTGTTCCCGCTGGATGCGGTGCTCATCGGGATGTGCCATTGCCGCTCTCCCTCCGCTGATCGTTGCTGTTCAGCGTAGGCCCATGCGGCACCGGGGCCGCGGCGCGTCAGGAAGTGAGCCAGGCGCGCAGGCGCTCCTCGCACTCCGGGATCAGTTCGGCGCGCACCTTCTCGTCCCGCTTGTGCGCCACCATCGGGTCACCGGGGCCGTAGTTGACGGCGGGCACGCCGAGCGCGCTGAAGCGGGAGACGTCCGTCCAGCCGAACTTGGGCTTCGGCGTCCCCCCGACGGCCTCGATGAAGGCCGCGGCGGCCGGGTGGGAGAGGCCGGGCAGCGCGCCGGGCGAGTGGTCGTCGACGGTGAACTCGGCGACCCCGCAGTCCGCGAAGGTCTCGAGGACGTGCACCATCGCCTCGTGCTCGGTACGGTCCGGCGCGTAGCGGAAGTTCACCGCCACGGTGCAGGCGTCGGGGATGACGTTGCCCGCGACGCCGCCCTCGATACGGACCGCGTTGAGGCCCTCGTGGTACTCCAGGCCGTCGATGACCGGGCGGCGCGGCTCGTAGGCGGCCAGCCGGGCGAGGATCGGGGCCGCCGCGTGGATGGCGTTGCTGCCCATCCAGCTGCGCGCGGAGTGGGCGCGCTCGCCCGTGGTGCGCAACAGGAGCCGCAGGGTGCCCTGGCAGCCGCCCTCGACCTGGCCGTCGGTCGGTTCGAGGAGGACGGCGAAGTCGGCGGCGAGCCAGTCGGGGTGGGCCGCGGCGACGTGGCCGAGGCCGTTGAGGTGGGCGGCGACCTCCTCGTTGTCGTAGAAGACGAAGGTGAGGTCGCGGTTGGGCTCGGTGACGGTCGCGGCGATGCGCAGCTGCACGGCGACGCCGGACTTCATGTCGCTGGTGCCGCAGCCCCACAGGTAGCCGTCGGCGTCGAGCCGGGAGGGGACGTTGTCGGCGATCGGCACGGTGTCGATGTGGCCCGCGAGGACCACGCGCTCGGCGCGGCCGAGGTTCGTCCGGGCGACGACGTTGTTGCCGTACCGGTCCACGGTGAGGTGCGGCAGCGCGCGCAGCTCGCGTTCGATCGCGTCGGCCAGGGTCTTCTCGTTCCCGCTCTCGGACGGGATGTCGACGAGCCGGGCCGTCAGGGCGGCGGCGTCGAGGGACAGATCGAGGTGCTGTTCGAGCGCGGCGTCATCCATGCCCCTGACTCTACGTCGACTCCTCATGGGGGCGTGCCCCCGTCGGCCCCCGGGCGGAGCCGGGGAGTCCGGCCCTCATGATTCTCATATCTCTCCAGTAACGTGTGCCGCATGTCCCGGATCTCCGTCACCCGCCGTGGCCGTCTGCTGCGCATCGTGGCCGCCTGCGCCGTGCTGCTGGCGCTGATCGGCTACGGCGTGGCCCAGTTGGTGACGGGCGGGCCCGGTGCGCCGCACTGTGTCGTGCAGGCCGACGGCCAGTCGTACTCGCTCTCCCCCGAGCAGGCCGGGAACGCGGCGACGATCTCGGTCGTGGGCACCGCGCGGAGCCTGCCGGACCGGGCGGTGACGATCGCGCTGGCGACGGCGATGCAGGAGTCGGGGCTGCGCAACATCCATCACGGCGACCGGGATTCGCTGGGCCTCTTCCAGCAGCGGCCGACGCAGGGCTGGGGTACGGCGGCGCAGATCACGGACCCGGTCTACTCGGCGGGCAAGTTCTACGACCACCTGGTGCAGGTGCCGGGCTACTCGCGGCTGCCGCTGACGGTGGCCGCGCAGAAGGTGCAGCGCAGCGGCTTCCCGCAGGCGTACGCGAAGCACGAGCCGGACGCGACGCTGCTGGCGGCGGGGCTCACGGGCCGGGACGGCGCGTCGTTCAGCTGCGCGACGAGCCCGCCGGACGGCAAGCACGGCGACCCCGCGGCGGTACGGACCAAGCTGCGGCGCGAGTTCGACGGGACGGTCGAGCCGACCGTGACCGGTGGGGGCGGCCGAACGAACGGCGCGGCCGCGGCCCGGACGGTGACGGTGCCCGTACGGGGCGACGGCACGGCGGGCGGCGACCCGGCGCGGCGGGGCCGTCAGGTGGCGGCGTGGATCATGGCCCACGCCGGGGACCTGAGGATCGAGAGCATCGCGTACGACGGCCGCGTGTGGACGTCCGACAAGTCCCGGGACGGCTGGCGCAAGGCCCCGGCGGGCTCCGCCCCCGCGACCGAGGTGCGGATCACCACGCTCCCGTAGCGCCCCGGCACATACGCCCACCAGTACGACACAGCACCCGTGCGGGGGACCCGCTCTGCCCGCGGCACGGAATACGGCTCACGCGGCCAACCCTGCCCGCCTACCCGGGAATTCCTTGTGACTAACGGCTTGTAGGCCTTTGGCGGCGAGCCGTGTGCTGTCAGCTTTGCCCCGGAACTCCCGAAACCGATAATGCGACGCATTGCCAAGGCTTTACCTTGGCGCACCGCAACCTTCGACGCTCTCACGCGGTAGTCACTGCGTCCGCTCGCCGGACAGCACATGTCCTGAACCTCCGCCAAAAGGAGCATCATGTCCCTCCCCCTCTCGCGTCGGATCGCCCGGGTAGCCCTGCTGGTCGCCGCCGGTGCGGCGCCCGTCATGGGCGCGGCCGGCGCCGCCAGCGCAGCGGACCTCAAGGCCCCTGAGGTGAGCGGTCTGACCGCGGTGGACGGTGCGACTCTGGGCAACAACGTCGCGTCGGCCTCGCACCAGGCGGGCGTGGTGGGCGCCCAGGCCGGCCACAAGGCCGTCGACACCACCCTGCCCTCCACGACGGACACGGTCGGCAAGACCGCCCAGACCACCGCTCCGGCCGCCCAGAAGGTCGCGGGTGACCTCGGTGGCTCCGTCGCCGGTGTGGCGGGGAGCACGGCGCAGTCGGTGACCAAGGACGGGCTGCCGACCAAGGGCCTGCCCAGCACCGGCAGCCTGCCGAACCTCGGCGGCTGACCAGGTCCGTCCGGTCACACCAGCAGAGCAGCCCAGAGGGCCCGGGAGTTCGCCTCCCGGGCCCTCTGCCGTGCGCTGACGTGTGCCGTCATGCGCTGACGTGCGCTGTCGTGTGGCGAAGCCGCGTCACTCCGCCAGGCGGTGGACCGCCGCCTCCACGCGCTCGTCCGTCGCCGTGAAGGCGATCCGCACGAAGCGGTCGCCCGCGGGACCGTAGAACTCGCCGGGGGCGACGAGGATGCCGCGCTTCGAGAGGTCCGCGACGGTGTCCCAGCAGGGCTCGTCGCGCGTCGCCCACAGGTAGAGCGAGGCCTCGCTGTGCTCGATCCGGAAGCCCGCGCGCTCGAAGGCCGCGCGCAGCGCCGTGCGCCGGCGCGCGTAGCGCTCGCGCTGCTCGGCGACATGCGCGCTGTCGCCGAGGGCGGCGACGGTGGCGGCCTGGACGGGGGCGGCGACCATCATGCCGCCGTGCTTGCGGATCTGGAGCAGCTCGCCCAGGACGGCCGCGTCACCGGCGAGGAACGCCGCGCGGTACCCGGCCAGGTTGGAGCGCTTGGAGAGCGAGTGGACGGCGACGATGCCCTCGTACGAGCCGCCGCACACGTCGGGGTGCAGCACGGAGACCGGCTCGGCCTCCCAGCCGAGCTCCAGGTAGCACTCGTCGCTGAAGACGAGCACGCCGTGCTCGCGCGCCCAGGCCACGGCGCGGCGCAGCTCGTCCTTGGAGAGCACGCGGCCCGTCGGGTTGGACGGGGAGTTGAGCCACAGCAGCTTCAGGCCCGCGGGGTCGAGCTCGGTGGGGTCGTCGTAGACGACGGGCTCGGCGCCCACGAGCCGCGCGCCGACCTCGTAGGTCGGGTAGGCGAGGCGGGGGTAGGCGACCTTGTCGCCCGCGCCCAGGCCGAGCTGGGTCGGCAGCCAGGCCACCAGTTCCTTGGAGCCGACGACGGGCAGGACGTTGTGGTGCGTCATGCCGCGCGCGCCCAGGCGGCGCTCCGTCCAGCCGGTCAGCGCGTCCCGCAGCTCGGCGGTGCCCCAGACGGTGGGGTAGCCGGGGGTGTCGGCGGCCTCGGTGAGGGCCCGCTGGATCAGCGCGGGCACGGGGTCGACGGGGGTGCCGACCGACAGGTCCACGATGCCGTCGGGGTGGGCGGCGGCCGTCGCCTTGTACGGGTCGAGGCGGTCCCAGGGGAAGACGGGGAGACGGGAAGAGACTGCGCCCACGGTGCTCGCTCGCTCTCTTGCAGATGGCTGTCGGGTACTTCGGGTACGGGGGAAACGCCGCGGCCCCGCACGGCGGAGGGCCGTACGGGGCCGTGGTGGCTGCCGCGTGTCAGTGCTGCGGGTTGATGTCCGCCGGCAGGGCGGCGACGAAGGGGTGGTCGCGCTCGATCAGGCCGAGCTTGGAGGCACCACCGGGCGAGCCGAGCTCGTCGAAGAACTCGACGTTCGCCTTGTAGTAGTCCTTCCACTCCTCCGGGGTGTCGTCCTCGTAGAAGATCGCCTCGACCGGGCAGACCGGCTCACAGGCACCACAGTCGACACATTCGTCCGGGTGGATGTACAAGGACCGGGAGCCCTCGTAGATGCAGTCGACGGGGCACTCCTCGATGCACGCCTTGTCCTTCACGTCGACACAAGGCTGCGCGATGACGTAGGTCACGCTGTCGTTCCTCCTCGGTAGGGCCAATCTCGCGCGGGAGCGCGGCGTCGTCGATGCCCACACCTAGTATCTCCGTTCCCGGGCACGAGACGAACAAGAGGGGCGAGGAGAGCTGTGGAATTCACCACGGGCGGACAGCTCGAAGTCAGGATCAATGCCGCTGATGTAGGAAAAAGGGTATCTGTCCGGCGTCTCGCCGACTTCGGAGGATCTTCGGAGCGGTTCACGGACACGGTGGGGGTGCTCGACTCCTGGGCCGACGGTGTGCTGCGGATCACACGCCGGACCGGCGAGACGGTGGTGATCGAGGAGTCCTCCCTGGTCGCGGGCAAGGTCGTCCCAGCCGCCCCGGCCCGGCGGCGCGGCCCCGCCGCGACCGTGCGGGAGCTCCAGGAGACCGCGGGGCGCGGCTGGCCCGCGCGCGAGACCGCGACGCTGGGCGGCTGGACGCTGCGCGCCGCGGGCGGCTTCACCGCCCGCGCCAACTCCGTACTGCCCCTCGGGGATTGCGGCCTGCCCCTGGACGACGCGCTGGAGCAGGTCACCGCGTGGTACGGCGAGCGCGGGCTGCCCGCCCTCTTCCAGCTCCCGGCGGGCGTCCCGGCGGCCGAGGAACTGGACGCGGAGCTGGCCCGGCGCGGCTGGACGGAGGAGCGGGGCGCAGAGATGCGCACGGCGGCGCTGGCCCCCCTCGCGGACACGGACGCCGACCTCTCGGCGGTACGGCTCTCCCGCGAGCCGGACGAGGCATGGCTGAGGACCTACGGGCCCACGGCCGGCTCCCCCGAGGACGCGGCGGCCGTACTGACGGGCGGGCCGTCCGTGTGGTTCGCGACCGTGCCCGGCGACGAGGCGGCCGCGGCCACCGGCCGCTGCGTGGTCGACGGCCGGTGGGCGGGCTTCGGAGCGCTGTCCGTGGCCCCGTCCCGGCGCCGGGAAGGCCTGGGCACCCTGATCATGGCTGCCCTCGCCCGACAGGCCCTGGACGAGGGCGCCTCGGCGGCGTACCTGCAGGTACTGACGGACAACGGCGGAGCAGGCGCCCTCTACGACGGCCTCGGCTTCACGCCGCACCACCGCTACCACTACCGGAGCGCCCCGTAAGGGGCGCGGGGGCAGGGACGCCCCGCTAGGGGCGCGGGGAACTGCGCGACCAGCCACGACGCGACCCGCAGCCGCGCACCGAGCGCAAGAGGCAGCCCCGTGGGCGCGGCCGTCCCCGGACGAACCGGCAGCCGAAAACCCCGGCCCCCAGCGGAGCGCAAGCGCACTATGGACATCGGCGGTGGTTCCCCCCACCGCCCCGAGAGCGGGTACGAGGCACCTCATGCACGACATCACCGACAGGAGGCGGCGGCGGTTCGCCGAGGCGGCGCGGGACGAGCGCCCCGACCTCGCGCTGCTGTGTCTGCTGATCGCCGCCGAGGCGGACCCTGACGCGGACCCCGACGCGGGCGAGTCCGCGATCGACGAGGCGCAGATAGAGCTGGACCGGCTCGCCGGGCTGCTGCCCGCGCAGGTGCGCGGCGCGGGGCCGGTGCGCTGGGCCACCGCGCTGGAGGACCTGCTGGGCACGCGGCTGGGCTTCCGCGGCTCCCCCTCCGACTACCGGCGGCTGGAGTCCTCGCTGCTCGACCAGGTGCTGCTGCGGCGCCGCGGGCTGCCGATCATGCTGTCCGTGGTGTGGACCGAGGTGGCCCGGAGGGCGGGCGCCCCGGTGTACGGGGTGGCGCTGCCCGGTCACTTCGTCGTCGGCTTCGGCGACCCGTACGGCGAGCACGTGCTCGCCGACCCCTTCGACGGCGGGCGCCTGCTCTCCGAGGAGGAGGCCGGGCTGCTCGTGGCCGGGGCGACCGGGACGCCGGTGGCGCCGTCGATGTTCTCCCCCGCCGACCCGCTGGAGATCGTGCTGCGGGTCCTCAACAACATCCGTGCCTGGGCCGCGGCCCGCCCCGAGCGCAGCGACGTCCAGCTGTGGGCGGTCGACCTCGCGCTCCTGCTGCCCAGTCACCCGGCGCGACTGCGCTTCGAACGGGCCGAGCTGCTGGTGGAGCGGGGTGATTTCGCGGGAGGCGCGCGGGAGATGGAGGACTACGCGCGGGTGATCGACGCGGTGGAACCTTCCGTAGCGGAATCGGTCCGCCACCGGGCACGCGCGGCACGCGCCATGCTGAACTGACGGGAGTCCCCCACCGGGGGCTCCGCCCCCGGAGCCCCCGCCGGTCAGTTGCGGTCCGTGAGTCGGCTGCGCCCCGTAAGGGGCGCGGGGAACTGCGCGACCAGCCACGACGCGACCCGCTGGCCGCGAGCGAGGCTCAGGTCGCAACCCGGTGGGCGCCTTCCGGTACAACCAGCTCCGCATCGCCATCGCGTACGGCTCGCCCCGCGTCCACCGCCCGGACAATGAGAACCGCCGCATCGTCCTTCAGCTCGCCCTGCGTGAAGCGTTCCAGATCCGCCCGGAGGGCGGCCGCGACCGCCGCCGGGGCGAGGTGCGTCCACTGCGCCAGCCGGTCCCGCAGCGGGTAGAAACGACCGTCCGCGTCGCGCGCCTCCGTCACACCGTCCGTGCACAGCACCAGCCACTCCGGCGAGGAGGCCCCGCACGCGGCCGAGTCGACCGCCCGGCGCGGTTCGCCGGTGAGGCCGCCCAGGCCGAGCGGCAGCCCGAAGCGGCCGGGGAGCCGTTCCTCGACGTGGTCGCCGCTGACGGCGTAGTACGGGATGTGGCCGCAGGACAGCACGCGGGTGGCCGTACCCGGCGGGCCGACCTCCAGCAGCAGGGCGGTGACGAACCGCTCGTCCGTGCCGGTCAGGGACAGGGCGCTGTTGTGCCGCAGCAGGGCGCCCTCCATGTGATCGGCGACCGCCTCCAGCGTGGCCTCGTGGTACGCGGCCTCCCGGAAGGACGTGAGCACGGCGTGCCCCGCGCCGATCGCCGGCATGCCCTTGCCCTGGACGTCGCCGATGAGCACCCGCCGTCCGTGCGGGCTCTCCACCACCTCGTAGATGTCGCCGCCGACCCGGGCGCCCTCCTGCGCGGAGATGTAGAACCCGGCGACGCGCAGCGGGCCCGAGGTGATCGGCAGCTCGCGCAGCATCGTGCGCTGCACCGCGTCGGCGACCATCCGGGTCCGGTCGTACGCCGCCTCGCGCTCCAGCAGGGCCGCGCACAGGGCCACCGAGAAGCCCGCGACCAGCAGTGCCCCGAGGACGGAGACCAGCACGCTCACGACGTCCCAGCGCACGATCACGCAGTGGACGACGGTCTGCGCGGCGACGAAGACCGCGGCGACGACGACGGTCCTGCGGTACGAGCACAGCCGGGCGGCGATCAGCGGCGTGACGCTCGCGACCAGGGCGAGCCGCAGCCGGGGGCCGGTGAGACAGTCGAGGACGGCGAGCACGACGATCGCCGCGATCAGCAGGACGGTCAGCGCCCGCCCGCCATCGGGAACGCGCTTGATGTGCACGGCGGCGTTCCCCTCTTCGTCACGGCGCTGTGGTCACAGTGGTCATAGTGGTCACCGCGAGCCTATGACGGACATGTGACAGCCGTGCGACGGCCCGGCGGCGATCATCCGGCAAAAGCGCGTCGGAGCTACAGCCAGCCCTTGTCCCGGGCGATGCGCACGGCCTCGGCGCGGTTGCGGGCGCCGGTCTTCTGGATGGCCGTGGAGAGGTAGTTGCGGACCGTACCGTGCGACAGGTGGAGGGACTTGGCCAGCTCCGCGTTGGTCGAGCCGTCGGCGGAGGCCCGGAGGACGGCGCGCTCGCGGTCCGTCAGCGGGTTGGCGCCCTCGGCGAGGGCGGCCGCGGCGAGGGTCGGGTCGATGACGCGCTCGCCGCGCAGCACACGGCGCAGGGCGTCCGCGAGCTGTGCGGCGGGGGCGTCCTTGACCAGGAACGCCTCGGCGCCGGCCTCCATGGCCCGGCGCATGTAGCCGGGACGGCCGAAGGTCGTCAGGATCACCACCTTGAGCGCGGGCAGCTCCCGGCGCAGCAGGGCGGCGGCGTCGAGCCCGGTCATCCCCGGCATCTCGATGTCGAGCAGGGCCACGTCGGGCGCGTCCGCGCGAGCGGCGGCCAGCACCTCGTCGCCCCGGGCGACCTGGGAGACGACCTCGATGTCGTCCTCCAGACCGAGCAGCGCGGCGAGTGCCTCCCGCACCATGGACTGGTCTTCTGCGAGAAGCACTCTGATGGTGCGTGGGCTGTCGGGGCGGCGCGCGTCGGTCACGCCCCACAGGGTATGTGCAGGGTACGCCCCGTCAGGGGCGCGGGGAACTGCGCGAGCAACCGTCAACAGCGTGCACCCGCCGGACAGGCGTAGCCGACCGAGCTGGTGGGCGTAAGGGGCGCGGGGAACTGCGCGACCAGCCGAAGACGGCCCGCAGCCGCGCGCCAAGCGCAAGACGCACCCCGGTAGGCGCCCCCGACGGCGCTCACGCGCTCAAGCGCTCCCCCGGCTCACCGGCCCGCGCCTCCCGGCCCGGACGGGCCAACGGCACATACGCCCGAAGCCGGAACCCCAT
>NZ_JAINFC010000015.1 GCF_020740835.1 Streptomyces sp. UNOC14_S4 | reverse complement strand
CCGGCGCGGTGCGCCGGCCGTGCGGGCGGCCATGCGGGGAACAGCCCCGCCGGTGTGAGGCGGTGAGCTCCGCGGTGGCTCGTCGGCGAGGCCGGACCCCCGTACGGTGTGAGGTCCGGCCTGCCGTCAGTGGGGTAGCGGGAGCGTCAGGTGAGAACCGTCCGGCAGCCGCGGATCGTGCCGTGGCGGATGGCTGCCGGAGAGGGAGCTCGGCAGGTCACCGGGGCCATGATGGATTCAGACCATGGGCGCCATGAGGAAGGAACCGTTCTCGGCGCCGTCGTTTCCCTTCCAGCCGTCCTCGCCCGCTGCGGGCTGGGCCCCGTTCTGGCCGTGCGCGCCGCTGTCCTCGCCGCCCCAGGTGTTGTCACCGCCTTTGCCGCCCTTGCCTCCCTGCCCGGGGTTGCCGCTGCTGCCGCCCGTGCCTCCCTGGCCGCCGATTCCACGCTGCCACGGGGCCGGGACGACGGCGAGGTTGTAGTTCTTGTAGTAGACGCGGACGGTGCCGCCGTTGGCTCCGTCGCCGCCGCGGCCACCCTTGCCGCCCCGGCCTCCGTCGCCGCCCCGTCCGCCGCCCTTGCCTTTCTCGCAGCCGTAGCCTTCGCCGCCGTTGCCACCGTCCCCGCCCTTGCCGCCCCGGCCACCATGTCCGCCGGGGCCCCCGTAGCCGCCGCGCGCGTCGAACTCGATGCCGCCCTCGAAGGTGGACACGGTCAGCAGCAGCGTCCGGCCCGGCCTGCCCGGTTCGCCGTTGCGGCCGTTCTCGCCCATGCCGCCGGGGCGGCCGTCCTGCCCGTCGGCCGCCTCGCCGTCCGGCAGGACGAACCATCCGCAGTGCGCGCCCTCGCCGTCGTGTCCCTTGGGCATGTCCGCGCCGTCCGCGCCGTCCGCTCCCGGAGCGCCGTCGGCGCCCTTCAGATCCCAGGTCGTCCCGATGTTCGGCATCCTCGTCCCCCTGTTTCCTTCTGTTTCCTTCTCGTCAGCGGCTTCCCGATCAGATGTGGACGTACGGCAGTTCGCGTAGCCGGTCCCAGTCGATGCTGAGCCGCCCGTCCACCACTTGGTGCACGTACCCGGGGATGCTGCCGCGTACGGTGCCGCCCACGTCGATCGCCAGCGAGTGGCCTTGCTGGCGGATGCGGGCTCCCTGGTAGCAGAGGATGTTGCCCGTGATCATGTGGTGGATGTCCGTGCCGATGGCCAGCGTGGCGTTGACCCCGACGACGATGTCGGACACCAGGCTGGGCGCGATCACCGCGTGGAAGAGGCGCAGGAAGTCCGGCACCGGCACCCGTACTTCGTCCAGGACCGCGCCGGGGCCTGCTGCGGCTGCCGTACGGGGCACGCCTCCGCAACCACACCCCGGGCCGGGCGTCCGGTCGCCCCCCACCCGCCAGGAAGCGGTCTGAGGCGGCGGCAGAGTCGGATCGAGAGCCGTCAGCACACGGCGCACGAAGGACGGGGAGTGGCCGCCGATCCGGCCCTCGCCGTCCAGCCGGTCCACGTACACGTACCGTTCGTCCGGCTCGACAGGCCGGAACGCCTCCGGGTCCGAAAGCCGTACCGGCGAGGGGCTGTCGAGCCCGCAAGCCACCAGCAGGGCCGCCGTCGTCGAGGGGCGCAGGAGCGCCGACCCCAGCTCGTGGTCGTCCGCCCGCAGCTCCACCGTCTGCTCGTCCTCGACGACCAGCGCCATCCCCCGCTCACCGTGCACCCACATGCCGCATCCCGTCCCCCGTAGCACGTGAGTCGGCCTGCTCACCGACTCGAAGGACAGCAGGATGCCCGGCGGTCGTCGCGGACAGGGCGGAAGGCGAGCATCTACGTCTTTCCGCGTATGCCCGCCCTCGCCCGGTGCCGGGCTCCGGGTTCGCCCGCTTCGGCGCGTCAGGCTGTCGAGGCCGTCACCGGATGCCGACGCGCAGGTCCCGGACGTACCAGTCGAGCGGTGTCCCGTCCTCGCCGTGCGTGTGCTTGCCGGGGGCGAACCCCGCCCGCCGGGCGACCGCGGCGGACGCGGTGTTCTCCGGCTCCACCTGGATCACCGCTTCCTTCCCGCCCTCGCTCGCCGTGTAGCGGGAGACCAGGACCCCGGCCCAGCAGCGAGATTGGCCTGCCGTACGTCCGCCGCGAGGGCCGCCGCCCGGCGTGGCGCGTCCGCCGTGCGGGCGGCCATGCGGGGAACGGATGCCCCACCGGTGTGAGCCGATGAGCGAGGCGTAGGCTCCGATCATGAACGGGGAAGAAGCGCTTCGGCGTCGTATTCGGATATGGCTGGTCGTCTTTATCGTGGGCCTCGTGCTCAGTGGGCTGACGGCCTTTCCCCTCGTCACCGAAATCCGGTGGCTCGACGAGACGCTGCGCTCCGGCGGCTCGCCCGTGCCCGACTGGCTGCCGGGGCTGATGGAGTGGGTCGGCCGGGCGAGGGAGGGGCTGGAGGCAACGGACGGGAAGTATCCGTTCGTGCTGTACGGCACCGACTGGCTCGCTTTCGCTCACCTCGTCATCGCGATCGCTTTTTACGGTCCGTACCGTGACCCGGTCCGCAATATCTGGGTCATCGAATTCGGAATGATCGCGTGCGCCGCGATCGTGCCGCTGGCGCTGATCTGCGGCCACATCCGTGGCATTCCGGTCTACTGGCAGCTCATCGACATGTCGTTCGGCTTCTTCGGTGTGGTCCCGCTGCTGATCGTGCGGCGCATGATCAAGCGGCTGGAGGCGTACGAACTGGCCGCGTAGCGCGCTGCGGGGCCGTGCCGCTGCCGTGCCACTCGTTGGCGAGGCCGGACCCCCGTCCGGTGTGAGGTCCGGCCTGCCGCCAGTGGGAAGCGGGAGCGTCAGTGGGCGGTGCGGGTGTTCCAGATCGCCTGGCTGCCGTCGTAGATCACAACGTTGCCGTCGTCCTGGATCACCAGACGCGAGCCCGGGTGCCCGGCGGTCTGCGAGTTCCAGACCGCGTGGCCGGTGCGGGTGTAGACGACGAAGTTGCCGTCTCCCTGGAAGCTGGCCGTCCAGCCCTGGCCCACGGTGTTGCTGGCCCAGCGGGCGCGGCCGAACTCGTCGTAGACGACGAGGTTGCCGTCGCCCTGCATGACGAGCGTGGCGGTGCCGGAGCTCACCGACTCGTTGGGGTTGAGGGTGAACGGCGCGTAGCGCGTCTCGGCCTGGATGGTGGCCGACTGCTGCGAAGCAGGGGAGTGGTGCGGGGTCACCGCACTCGCCTGGCCCGCGAGGGTGACGGCGGCGAGGGCGGAGCTTGCGAGAAGTACGGCGGCTCTGGCGCCTACCGATCTCTTCTTCTTCACCAGGGGACTCCTTGGTCCTGTGGTGCACCATGCGGCACCCGGTCGGGCGCCGCACCCGGGACTTTGGCAGCTACGGCCATGAGGAGGGTATGCGTCCGGCAAAGTCCTGACGTGATCGCGTCCGTCTTTGGCCGGAAACGCGGGCCGCGCGCCGCACTTGAGTAGCCGTACTCATGTTCCCCCTCGTTCTTTCGTACAGGCTCATGGGTATGGACACGCCTTCCCCTCGGCCCGGACCGGAGCAGTGCCCCGACCGGGCCCCGGACATCGTCGGCGCCTTCGCTCTGCTCGTGCTCGAACTGCTCGCCCTCGGCGTGATCGTGGCCCTGTGGTGGATGTCCGGGTGGACGTTCGACCCTGCCGGGTCGTACGCGCCCGACCCGGTGTGGGGCTACCTCGTGGCGATCGGTGTGCTGGGTGCGCTTGCTCTGGGGTCGGCCTGGCGTGCCTCCAGCCGCGGGGCCGGGGCGACCGCCTGGGTGCAGGGCCTCGTGTTCGTCACGTCGCTGGTGCTCATCGTGGCAGGGGCCCTCGTCCAGCACCGCCAGGACAACTCGCCCCCGCCGGGCCCCAGTCCCTGTCGCGACACCCCGGCCGCCCCCTGGTGCAATGGGTGATTGCCGGCACCTTTTGGTGACACCCCGCGGCTCGGGCCCCGTCGACCCCCGTTCGACGGGGCCCGGCTCCTATGCCGGTATCGACACCGGGCCCCACGACTCCACGTACTCCCGTACGTCCTCCGGGTCCTCCGTGGCCAGGGCGACGTAGCCGTCCGGGCGGATGAGGAACAGGGCCTTGCCGTAGGTGGATTCGGCGTGGCCGTGGGTGTCGAGGACGTCGGCTTCCGGGCCGTTCACACGGTAGGCGCGCAGCCAGGGCGCCGTGGGGAGGGCGGCTCCCTTCACCGTGAGGTCCAGGAGGGTGAAGTGCGGCCCGCGGAAGAGGTCGAAGAGGCGGACCGGGGTGCCCGTGGAGTCGTGGCAGGGGGCGTCCGGGGCGCGGTCGCCCGCGTGGAGCGCGGACTCGGGGACCTGCCGGCGCGCCTCCCGGGTCAGCGGGCTCTCGCGGTAGTGCAGGTCGAGCTGGCGCGTGGCGCGGCCGCGCTGGGAGAAGCCGTTCTCCGAGGCGTTGTCCGTCGCGAACTGCCGGGTGGAGAGGCTGAGCACACCGGCCGCCACGCGCGTCCGCTCCGCGTCGTAGGAGTCGAGCACGGATTCCGGCGCGCCCTGCCGCAGCACGGCCGCGAGCTTCCAGCCCAGGTTGTACGCGTCCTGCACGCTCGTGTTGAGGCCCTGGCCGCCCGAAGGGGAGTGGACGTGCGCGGCGTCGCCCGCGAGCAGGACCCGGCCCACGCGGAAGTGCTCCGCCATGGCCGCGTACGGCTTGAACGCGGAGGACCAGCTGACATCGCTCAGGCTCAGCCCCGACAGCCCGGTGCGCTCCTCGATCAGGCGGATCAGGGACTCGGCCGTGGCCTCGCTCTCCAGATCCACCACCCGCTTGTCGTCGAACCTGGCGATCAGCTGGAACAGCCCCCGCATGCCCTCCAGCGGGCGCAGCGCCACCATTCCGCCGGGTGCCTTGGGCCACATGTGCCAGTGGTCGCGGTCCAGGCCCTCCATCCGGAAGTCGGCCAGCAGAGCGGGGCGGTCGTCTATCGGCGTGCCCTCGAAGGGTGTGCCGAGCACCTTGCGCACGGTGCTGCGGCCGCCGTCGGCCGCCACCAGATAGCCCGCCCGTACGGTTTCGGTGCTGCCGTCGGCGTGCCGCAGCTCGGCCGTGACGCCGGGTCCGTTCCTGTTCCCGTCCCCGTCCTCGTTCCCGTCCTCGCCCTCTTCCTGGGTGAATCCGGTCAGTTCCGTGTTGAACTCGACCCGGACGCCCATCTCCTCGAGCTTCGTGTACAGCAGCTCCACCGTGCGCCACTGCGGGATCATCAGGATGTTGGGATACGGCTCCGCGGGCGTGGGCTCGCTCCGCTCGACCAGCTCCCACGTGCCGACGCGCTCCGTGCCCTGCCAGTTCTGGACCGGCTGGCACGGGCCGCCCGCGGCCTGGAAGGTCTCCAGCATCCCCAGGTCGTCCAGCACCTCCAGCGTGCGCGGCTGGAGGGCGGCGCCCCGCGAGCCCGGAAATCCCCGCTCCGAGCGCTCCACGACCCGGGGACGCACCCCCCGGCGGGCGAGATCGATCGCGAGGACCAGGCCCGTCGGACCCGCGCCCGCGATCAGTACTTCGGTCTCCGTGCCGACCCCGGCCCCTTCGGACGCGGTCACGTCGGTGTCCATGGCGATATCCATGCCAACCCCCTTAACGACGTTAAGTTCCTTCCCTGTCCAGGGTGAACTTAACCGCGTTAAGCTGTCAAGGTGGCTAATCGAATCGACCGTGCCCTCGTCGCCGACACCGCGTTGCGCCTGCTGAACGACGTGGGTCTCGAAGGGCTGACCCTGCGCCGGATCGCCCAGGAGCTGAACGTTCAGGCACCCGCGCTCTACTGGCACTTCAAGAACAAGCAGGAGCTGCTCGACGAGGTCGCCACGGAGATGTTCCGTCGCATGTCCGACTCGATCGCCCAGGTCGAGGGCGACACCTGGCAGGAGCGGATGACCGCCTCCATCCGCGAGCTGCGGCGCTTCCTGCTCGGCTACCGCGACGGGGCCAAGGTCTTCAGCGGCACGCGTTTCACGGACACCAGCTATGCCACGCCGGTCGAGCGGATACTGCGCGACTGCGTCGAAGCGGGCTTCACGCCGCGGGCCGCCGCGCGGGCGTGGTTCACGGTCGTCTCGTACACGGTCGGGCACGTCATAGAGGAGCAGTCCGTGGTCCCGACGCCGTCGGGGGAGCGCGATCCCGCGTACGCGCTGGGCGATGAGCGGCGGCGTCGGCTGGAGGGGTACCCGCTCACCACGGAGGCCGGGTGGGAGTACTTCGAGGATCTTGAGGCGGGGTACGAGGAGGGGTTGCGGGTGGTTATTGCGGGGATAGAAGCCACGTTGATGCGGTGACCGGGGCGCCTACCGGGGTGCCTCTTGCGCTCCGCGCGCGGGTGCGGGCCCGGTGGGGGCTTGTCGCGCAGTTCCCCGCGCCCCTACGCCGCCGTCTGCCTCGGAGGGTGGTCTCGCGGCTGCGGGCCGGCCGTGGTTGCTCGCGCAGTGCCCCGCGCCCCTGAAAAGCCGCCCACGAGCTCGATCGCTCATGCCCGTCCGGCGGCTGCGGGCCGTCACTGGTTGCTCGCGCAGTTCCCCGCGCCCCTTATGGGGCGCTGCCTTACGGGGCGCTGCCCTCCAGTGCTCGTCTCAGTCTCGGCGTGAGGTGGCGTTCCACGCCGCGGTGCAGGGCCCATGCCAGGCACAGCATCAGTACCAGCGTCAGGGCGAACGTCGCGGGCGACGGGATGCCCAGCTTGCGGTGGAGGGTGCCGATCGTCACCCAGCCCAGGTGTTCGTGGATCAGGTAGAAGGGGTAGGTGAGCGCGCCCGCCAGGGGGAGCCAGCGCCAGTTGGCCCAGGTGGCCTTGCCCATGGCGATGAGGGCCACCGCCGCGTAGCCCGCCGCGAGGACCGCGATGATGGCCCACTGCGAGCGGTTGGAGAAGTAGTGCGGGTTCGGCGGGTGCCACAGGCCCGCCACCGCGTAGTGCTGGCCGATCAGGAAGCTCACCGCCACGATGCCCCACGACAGCGTGTCGTGGCCGAAGCGGTGGATCAGGTAGAGGCCGATGCCCCCGATGAAGAACGCCGAGTACTCCGGCATCACCACCACCCGCAGCAGCTCCACGTGCGAGGCCGTCGTCACCACCGTCGCCAGCGTCCACACCGCGCAGAACAGCACCACCCGGCGCCGCGTCGCCCCCGGCAGTACCACGCACAGCGCGAACAGCGCGTAGAACCGCAGCTCCGCCCAGAGCGTCCAGCACACGCCCAGCACCCGCTGCGCGCCCGCCGGCTGCTGCAGCATGGTGAGGTTCACCAGGGTGTCGCTCAACGACACCGTCCTGTACGGCACCCACGGCAGCGCGAACACCAGCGTCACGAGCGCGATCGCCGCCCAGTACGCTGGGTACAGGCGCGCCGCCCGCGACGCGAAGAACGACCGCAGGGGGCGCCCCCAGCCGCTCATACAGATCACGAAGCCGCTGATGACGAAGAAGACCTCCACCCCGAGGCAGCCGTAGGCGAACGCCCCCGACAGCGAGGGGAATTCGTGCCGCGGCGAGGCGCCCCACGCCTTGCTGACGTCACCGTCCCGGCCACCGTAGTGGTACAGCGCCACCATCAGCGCGGCGATCAGGCGCAGGCCGTCCAGAGCGCGCAGTCGTCCGCCCGAGGACGGGCGGGCGGGCCCGGAAGCGTCGGCGGCGGGTGCTTCCGCGCGCGTCCCGGGGAGCGTCGGGGCCGTCATGCCGTCGCCGCCGTCGGGCGTGCTGTCGTCGTCATACCGTCACCGTCGTCGTCATACCGTCACCGTTGTCTTGGTCGTCTCCGCGGTCTTCTTCGCCGCCGTCCTGCGTGCCAGCCGCCGCTGCATCGCCCGCGCGCGGCGCGCCATCTTCCGTACGGCCGGACTGCGCGGCAGGAAAGCCAGTGGGGAGGGCACCGCACCCGGCAGTGCCAGGGCTGTCAGGCGGCGCCGTTTGAAGTACGGGCGCGTCCGCGCGGTCAAGTGCGCCGCCAGATACCGCTCGGCCTCCTCCCGCAGTCCCGGCAGTACCTGTGGCTGCATGGCGAAGCCGACCGCTGCCAGCAGCCCCCGCAACTCCTCGCCGGACGGCGGAGGCTGGTACCCGGCCGCGTCCGGCGCGTTCTCCAGGGGCGGCAGCAACGCGTCGACGAGCGTCACCGGGACGCGGTTGCTGTTCTGGTACGGCGTGAGTCGCTCCAGCAGCAGATCCGTGCCCGTCCGGGCCACCGGCAGGCCGTAGAACGTGCTCGCCGTCAGCAGCGCGGTCGAGAAGCACCCGACGACCAGCGCGGGGCGGAGCTCCCGGCAGACCACTTCGGCCAGTACGGGTGTGTCCAGGACGGTGAGAGCCACGCCCAGCCGCCCCGCCTCGTCCTCCAGCGTGCGTGACCAGCGCGCGGGTGCCGACGGGTGGGGCTTGAAGACGATACGGCGGTGCCCGCGCGCCGCCGCGCCGCGCAGCATACGCACATGCAGTCGCTCCTCCTCCTCGCCGGTGAGGATCTCCAGTGCCGAGAGGTACTGGCCCAGCAGCAGTGCGGCGCTGTCCGTGTCCGTAGCGTCGGTGGCGTCCGTGGCGGTGCCTTGTGCCGCCGCCAGTTCGTCCACCACCGCTGTGAACGCCGCGGCCGGTACGACCTCCGGCGTGACGTCGAACTCCGTGAGCAGCAGCGGCCGCAGGCCCGGCACCAGGTCCAGGTGCAGCAGGCGGCGCACGCGCGTGCCGATGAGCGGGTCGAGCTTGCTGCGCGTCGGGCCGTAGCTCATCAGCCCGTCCGCGTAGACCTCCAGCGGGGCGTCCGCGAAGCACAGGGCGAGCGCCTGCGCGGGGTTCACCTGGATCGACTCGACCACGAGCTCGACGTCGTCCCTGCCCAGCCCCCACAGCAGCCGCAGGTGCCGTTCCCACAGGGGCGCGTCGTCCGGGCGCGGCGCCCAGCCGGAGGGGTGGAACGGGCTGATGGTGTCGTTCCACGACAGCACCCCGTCGAAGCGGGCGCGCAGCCGGTCGAAGCCGGGCGCTCCGTCCGGCCCCGGGGTGGTCTCCGGAACGGCCGCCGTGTTGGCGACGAGCAACAGCCTGCGGTCGGCGGGCGCGAAGCACCCCGCGTCCAGGGCGGCGGCGAGCGTCGCGACCCCGTAGAGCGTCGATGCCAGGAAGATCTGGGCGCGCGGCATCAGGCGGAGACCCCCGGTGCGGTCGGACGGGCGGTGGGACGTGCGTCAGGACGTGTGGTGGAACGTGCGAGAGGACGGCGGCGCAGACGGCGCAGGCGTGCCGCGCGGTCGTCATCCATGGAATTCAACGCGTCCTTGACGAGGGCGGGCGGCATTCTCCGCAGCGCGGCCGCGCTCCGTGAACGCAACGCACGGGCCACGCCGGGTTCGAAGCGTTCGATGGTGCCGAGTTGGTGGGAAATGATGGCGCAGTACGTTCGAACGGCTTTCGGGAGCAGTTCCTCGGCGTCCTTGTCGTGAGCCGTCTCCTCCAGGACGAGATCGAACGCGCGCAGGAAATCGAGCTGCCGGACATCGCCGATCTGCGTGAGTGACGTCGTGATACCGCGCCGGTAGAAGACGCCCAGCAGACCGGTCACGGCGAATGTGCGTGCCTCGCGGTGCAGCCGCCAGATCCACGGCCGGTCCTCGGCGGTGCGCAGTTCGTCGTGGAAGTGCAGCAGCCCTTCGTCCAGCAGCCGCCGGTGGTAGATCCCCGCCCACGCGTACGCGTAGTCCACGGACGTCGAGCGGTCGGCGGGCAGGATCGCGGCGCGCGGGTCGAGCACCACGCCGCGCCTGCCGTGCGGTACGCGCTGCACGGTGCGGACGCGCCCGGCGCACTGCACGTGATCCGCGCGGACGAAGTCGACCTGCAATTCCTCGATGCGGGCGAGGAGTTGCGGGAGGTATCCGGGAGCCAGCCAGTCGTCGCCGTCGAGGAAGGTCAGGTACTCCCCGTCGGCTGTGTTCAGTCCGGTGTTGCGGGCGGTGGACAGTCCGCCGTTCCGGGCGTGGCGGACGACCTTGGCGCCGGGCAGGTCGTGTGCGGCGCGGTCCAGCAACTCCGGCGTACCATCTGTCGAACAGTCGTCCACGAGAATGAATTCGAAATCCTCGCGGGTGTTCGCACACAGACTCCTCAGTGTGTCCGGCGCATAGGTCTGCACATTGAAGAACGGCGCGATGACGGAGAGCTTGACCACTCCCGTGACCCTAGGCGCCCCTTCGGCATTCGTCTTGAAGCGGGGCGGGCGCGAAGGTGAACGACGCGCGGCCGAACGATGAACCGGACGCCGTGGCACACCGATTCGCCGATCGTCGGTGTGCTGTTTACCGTCTGTTGCACTCGCGTTGGGCAGCGAAACGGAATGCATTCCTATTGTCGACGCTGTGCCATCACGTACCGAATCCCCGCCGTCCCCGTCGCGGATCGCCGTGCTCGCAGACTCCGACACCCGCTGGAAATGGGGTGCCCTCACCGCGCGCCGCCTCGCACCGCACGCCCGGCTCGACGGCCTCCTGCTGAGGGGCCGCGCGACGCCCACCCGGCGGCAGCTCGCCGAGGTCGGGGTGCGTGCGGAGTCGCTCCGCGAGGTCACGGCGGCCGAGTTCGTCAGCGGCTTCGCCGACGGTTTCCCCGGTGGCGCCACCGGTGGCGCGGGCCGCGAGCGGTGCGACGTCGTCGTCCTCGCCTGCGTCGGCGGCACCGTCCAGGCCATGCTCCACGGGCTGGCCCGCGCCTGGGGAACGTCCCCCCGGCGCCCGGTCGTCGTCACCGGCTACGTCGGCGTCGTCTACGAGAAGCTCGCCGACGGCCTGCTGCTCCGGCACGGCGCGGACGTCGTGCTCGCCAACTCGCCCCAGGACGCGGCGCGTTTCCGCGAGGTGTACGAGGGGGTGGGGGCGTCCGCGGACAGCGTGACGGAATGGGCGCTGCCGTTCCTCTCCGAGAGCACGGCGGAGCCGCGTCAGGGCGGTGCCGGCGGGGTCGGCGGCGGCAGCGGTTCCGGCGCCGAACGGCGGCCGTTCACCGTCGTGTTCGCCGCCCAGCCCTCCGTACCGGAGAACCGCACCGACCGCGCGTACCTGCTGGGCCGCGCCGTCCGGCACGCCCGGCTGCACCCCGCGCGCGAGGTCCTCGTCAAGCTCCGCAGCAGGCCCGGCGAGCACACCACGCACATCGAGGAACTCCCGTACCAGAAGCTGGCCACCCGGCTCGCCGGTGGGCTGCCGCCCAACTGCCGTCTCGTGTACGGGCACATGGGCGACGTGCTCGACCGCACCGACCTGCTCGTCACCGTCAGCTCCACGGCGGCACTCGAAGCGCTGCACCGGGGCGTCCCCACCGCCGTCCTCACCGACCTCGGCATCCGTGAGGCGCTCGGCAACCACCACTTCCTCGGCTCCGGCTGCCTCGTCTCCTGGGACCGGCTCGACGCGGGGGAGATCCCCGAGGCCGATGCCGACTGGGTCGCCTGCCAGGGTGTCGCCGCCGTCGGCCCGTACGCCCACGGCGCCGTCCACGACGCGGCGCGACGGCGCGTCGCGGGGCTCGTCGAGCGCGCCGCGCTCCCCCCGCTCGCGCCGTACTACACCCCAATGACCGCCCCCGGCTATCTCCCCGGCGTGCTCGCACGGCACGGCCTCGATCCCGAAGGGCGCCCTCTGCCAGGCGCCGTCCGGGACCAGGGAGAGCCGGGGGCCCTGCGCCGGGCCGTACGGGAAGCGGCGCGCGGCGCGTACCGACACGGGGTGCAGAGGGTCGCGCCCGTCATCCGACGGCTGGGAGAGCTGTGAGCACCAGGGGAGCGATGTCCATGAACGCCCATGCCCACGTCCACGTCCAGGCCCGTCCCCACGTCCGCGTTCTGTCCGCCGACGCAGCTGATGTGGCCGACGTAGCCGGTGTGGCCGATGTGGCCGACGTGGCTGACGTACAGGTGCCCGCGCCCGCCGTCGCCGGCGACGGCGCCGCCGACGGTACGCCGTACGCCGTGCTGGCCGTGATCCCCGCCCGCGGCGGCTCCAAGGGCGTGCCCGGCAAGAACCTCGCCCCGGTCGGGGGAGTGCCGCTCGTCGCCCGCGCCGTACGCGAGTGCCGCGCTGCGCGGCTCGTCACCGACGTCGTCGTCTCCACGGACGACCCCGGGATCGCGGCCACCGCGCGTGAGGCCGGAGCCGTGGTGGTGCAGCGGCCCGCGGCCATCGCCGGGGACACCGCGTCGAGCGAGGCGGCCGTGCTGCACGCGATGGACGCGTACGAGGCGATGCGCGGGGGACGGGTGGGAGTCGCGGTGCTCGCCCAGTGCACCAGCCCCTTCCTGACCGCCGGTGACGTGGACGGGGTCGTGGCGGCGGTGGTGGAACGCGGAGCGGACACCGCGCTGACGGTGGCGCCGTTCCACGGTTTCGTGTGGCGCGACCCCGACGGGTCCGCTGCCTCCGGGTCCGCTGCCTCCGGGTCCGCTGTCTCCGGGTCCGCTGCTTCCGGGCCCGCCTCCTCCGGGTCCGCTGTCTCCGGATCCGCCGTCCCCCGGCCCGCTGCCTCCGGATCCACCGTCTCCCGACCCGCCGTCCCCGGGCCCGCCGCGGCCCCCGCCGTGGAATCGCGCGGCGCCCACGGCGTGAACCACGACAAGAGCCACCGGCCCCGGCGTCAGGACCGGCCCGAGGACCTGCTGGAGACCGGGGCCGCGTACGCCATGCGGGCGGACGGCTTCCGCGTCCACCGGCACCGGTTCTTCGGGCACACCGAGCTCGTCCGCACCGCGCCCTCCCGCGTCCTGGAGATCGACGACCAGCACGACCTCGCCCGCGCCAGGGCCCTCGCCCCGCTGCTCGACGTGCCCGCCGCCGGGGCGGCCCTGCCCGGCCGGGGCGACGTCGACGCCGTCGTCATGGACTTCGACGGCACCCAGACCGACGACCGCGTCCTCATCGACGCGGACGGCCGGGAGCTCGTCGCCGTCCACCGCGGTGACGGCCTCGGCATCGCCGCCCTCCGGCGCGCGGGCCTGACCCTGCTGACCCTGTCCACCGAGACCAACCCGGTGGTCGCCGCCCGCGGCCGCAAGCTCGGCGTGCCCGTGCTGCACGGCGTCGACCGCAAGGACCAGGCGCTCAAGCAGTGGTGCGACGACCACGACATCGCCCTCGACCGCGTGCTCTACGTGGGCAACGACGTCAACGACCTGCCGTGCTTCGGCCTCGTCGGCTGGCCGGTCGCCGTCGCGAGCGCCCACGACGCCGTACGCGGCGCGGCCCGCGCCGTGACCACCGCGCCGGGCGGCAACGGGGCCCTCCGCGAGATCGCCTCCTGGCTCCTCGGCCCCACCCTCTGACCTGACCTGACTTGCTGCCCTGCGTCCCGAGCACCCCGAGCCCTTTCGCGACCCGAGCACCCCGAGCCCCTAAGGAACCGCCCCGAATGTCCTCGCGCACCCGCACCCTCGGCACCAAGACCGCAGGCCCCGGCCACCCCGTCTACATCACCGGCGAGATCGGCATCAACCACAACGGCGATCTCGGCAATGCCTTCGCCCTCATCGACGCCGCGGCCGACGCGGGCTGCGACGCCGTCAAGTTCCAGAAGCGCACCCCCGAGATCTGCACCCCCCGCGACCAGTGGGACATCGAGCGCGACACCCCGTGGGGCCGGATGACGTACATCGACTACCGCCACCGGGTCGAGTTCGGCGAGGAGGAGTACCGCGGCATCGACGCGTACTGCCGCGAGCGCGGTATCGCCTGGTTCGCCTCGCCCTGGGACACCGAGGCCGTCGCCTTCCTGGAGAAGTTCGACGTGCCCGCCCACAAGGTCGCCTCCGCCTCGCTCACCGACGACGAGCTGCTGCGCGCCCTGCGCGCCACCGGCCGCACCGTGATCCTCTCGACCGGCATGTCCACCCCGAAGCAGATCCGGCACGCCGTCGAGGTGCTCGGCAGCGAGAACATCCTGCTCTGTCACGCCACCTCGACCTACCCCGCCAGGGCCGCCGAGCTCAACCTCCGCGTGATCCACACGCTCCAGGCGGAGTACCCCAACGTGCCCATCGGCTACTCCGGCCACGAGACCGGCCTCCAGACCACCCTGGCCGCCGTCGCCCTCGGCGCCGCCTTCGTCGAGCGGCACATCACCCTCGACCGCGCCATGTGGGGCTCCGACCAGGCCGCTTCGGTCGAGCCGGGCGGCCTCGCGCGGCTCGTACGCGACATCCGCGTCGTCGAGGAGGCCCTGGGTGACGGGGTGAAGAAGGTGTACGAGAGCGAGCTGGGCCCCATGCGGAAACTGCGGCGCGTCGCGGGCGTCGTCGCCGAGGGCGCCGACCGTGAACCGGCAGCGGTCTGACGGGCCCCGCAGGTGACCGCACCCGCGGGGCCGCCCGCCGCCCGCACCCTCGCCTTCGTGGAGAGCCCGGTCCAGCTCCTCAACGTCCTCGAATGGGCGTACGCGCAGACCCACGGCGCCGTGCAGACCCATGGCACCGTGCAGACCCACGGCGCCGTGCAGACCCATGGCGCCGCGCTGCCCCACGGCACCGCGCCGCCGCCCGGGGACATGCCGCCGCCCGGGGACGCCGGGGAGGACGTGCCCGCGCCCCGGGACGGCGAGCCCGCGCCGCGTCCGCTCCGCGACGGCATCCCGCGCCAGCCCCGCGACCACGACCACGGCCATGACCACGACCACGGCCATGACCACGACCACGGCCATGACCGCGACCGCGACCACGAACCGGGCGCCCCCCTGCGGCCCCCGGACACCGATCTCGTGATCGTCGTGCTCGCGCCGCACGACCCCATGACCCGGGGACAACTGCGCCGGATGGCCGAGCTCGCCCGGGACCAGGGGCACCAGGTGCGCTGGGAGGACGCACGGGGCGGGCCCGGGGCGCCGGTGCACACGATCCGCGGGCTCGCCGGGCCGCTGCGCAGGGCGCACCGCGTCGTCATCGGCGACCCCTTCTCGCGGTACGTGCAACTGCTCCTGACGATCACTCGCGCCCCGGAGCTGGTGGTCGTCGACGACGGTACCGCCACCATGGAGTTCATCGCCCAACTCGCCCGCGGGGAGCGCCTCGTACGGTGGCACCGGCGGGGCAGTCACGGGGCGCGTGATCTCGCCTTCGCGCCGGTCTCCGCTTCCGCGCGCCGTCGGCTCACGCCGAACAACCGCCGGAGCGTGGCGGTGTTCACCTCATTCGCCTCGGTCGTCTCGGCGGCCTCGGCGGCAGTCCCGACCGTCCCGATGGCCGCCTCGACCGCCTCGACCGCCTCGGCCGCCCCGGCGGCCGTCGCACCCCCGCCCGGGGTGGTCGTCTCGGCCAACACCTTCGCCTGGACCCGCGCCACTTTCGGCCCGCCCCGCCTCACCCGTGGCACCGACCTCGTGGGCACCTCGCTGGTGGAGACCGGCGTCGTCGACCCGGACCGCTATCTGGCCGCGGTGGCCGCGCTGGCCCGTACCCACGGCGCCACCCGCTACTTCGCGCACCGCCGGGAGAGCGCCGACAAGCTGCGCCGCGTACGGGATCTGACCGGCCTGGAGGTCGTACGGCCCGAGCTGCCCCTGGAGATCGTGGCCCGCCGGGGCCCCATCGGGCGCACCGTCCTCAGCTTTCCCTCGACCGTCGTGCACACCCTGCCGCTCGCGCTCGCCGGTACGGGCGTGGGCGTGGCCGTCTGCGACATCGACCCCATTTGGCTCAGTGAGGGTGCCTCGCCCCGGGCGCGCGGTTTTCTCTCGGAGGTGACCGAGAGCGCCCCCGATGTGCGGCGACTTCCGGTCATGCCGATGACCGCCCCCTGAAGCCTTAACGAGCTGTCATACCCGCCCCGCGACCCATCCATGCGGCTGAAGTTTTCTGGATCTGGGGGCAGTTGCGGGGGTGAGGGCTCTACCCTTCACTGCGTGAACCATCTGATGCCTCCCGCCGCCGACCCCGACACCGCCGACCGCACCCTGCCCGGTACGCTCCCGCCCGGTCTGCGCGACGAACTCATCGCGTTCCGCCGTGACTTGCACATGCACCCGGAGCTGGGGAACCGCGAGTTCCGGACCACCGCGGCGGTCAAAGCGAGGCTGGAGAAGGCGGGCCTCACCCCCCGCACCCTCTCCACCGGCACCGGGCTCTTCTGCGACATCGGCCGGGACGTCTTCGCGGAAGCGGGGCATCACGGCACCCGGGCCCGCGGCATGCTCGCCTTCCGGGCCGACCTCGACGCGCTGCCCATCCCGGACACCAAGACGGTGCCGTACCGCTCGACCGTCCCCAGAATGGCGCACGCCTGCGGCCACGACGTGCACACGACCGTCGTCCTCGGCGCGGGCCTCGTCCTCGCCGAGCTCGCCGCGCGGGGCGAGCTGCCCCACCCGGTCCGGCTGATCTTCCAGCCCGCCGAGGAGGTGCTGCCCGGCGGCGCCCTCGACGCCATCGAGTGCGGCGCGCTGGACGGGGTGGGCCGCATCATCGCCGTGCACTGCGACCCCAAGGTCGAGGTCGGCCGCATCGGACTGCGCGTCGGCCCGATCACCTCGGCGTGCGACCGGCTGGAGGTCTCGCTCGCCGGGCCCGGCGGCCACACCGCCCGCCCGCACTTCACCACCGACCTGGTGACCGCCGTCGCCCGCGTGGCCACCGACGTGCCCGCGGTCCTCGCCCGCCGTGTCGACGCCCGCTCGGGCCTCTCCGTCACCTGGGGGCGGATGGAGGCCGGGCACGCCTGCAACGTCATCCCGCAGCACGCCGAGCTCTCCGGCACCGTCCGCTGCCTGGACCTGCACGCCTGGCGCGACGCCCCCGACCTGGTGCACGCCGCGATCGACGAGGTCGCCACCCTGCACCGCGCCAAGTCGGAGATCAACTACGTCCGCGGGGTGCCCCCGGTCATCAACGACGCCGAGGTCACCGAGCTGCTGCGGCTGGCCATGCAGGCCCGCCGGGGCCCGCACTCCGTCGAGGACACCGAGCAGAGCCTCGGCGGGGAGGACTTCTCCTGGTACCTGGAGCACGTCCCGGGCGCCATGGCCCGGCTCGGCGTCCGGCCGGTGGGGGACAACACCCGACGTGATCTGCACCGTGGTGATTTCGACGTGGACGAGGGGTCCATCCAGGCCGGAGTCGAGCTCTTCACGGCCGCGGCGCTGCTGGACGGCGAGCTGCCGTAAGCCACTGCCGTGAGCCATGGGTAAGTGATCGATCAATTAGACGATCCTCCAAAGGGTTGCTCGGGGCTTCTCGGCGGCATTCCGGGTGTTCTCCGGGCGTTCCGGGCCCATTTTCCGGGGTTTTCCGAGCAATCAGTGGCCAATCGGGTCAAGAGGCGTTCGCATCGGTCCGATAACGGCTTTCTAGCACCCCTTTTATCTCCATCTACGCGCGTTACGATGCCCGCGAACCAGCGCCGACGGAGGCGCTTCGAGTGAAGGGGCCCTTCGTGCGTCGGGTATCCACAATCGCTGTCGCGGGTGCAACTACCGCGGCTCTCGCATTCACTCTCACCGCCTGTGGTGAGTCCTCCACCGAATCGGGTGGTGGCAACGGCAAGGGCGTGGGTCTTGCCTTCGACGTCGGCGGTCGTGACGACCACTCCTTCAACGAGTCCGCGGCCCGTGGCCTGGACAAAGCTATGAAGGAGCTCAAGGTCGACGGCAAGATGATGACCGCCAAGAACGGCGAGACCGAGGCGGAGCGCGAGCAGCGCCTGAGCTCGCTCGCCGACAAGGGCTACAACCCGGTCATCGGCGTGGGCTTCAACTACAAGAACTCGATCGAGAAGGTCGCCAAGGACTTCCCCAAGACGTCCTTCGCGGTCGTGGACTCGATCGCCTCCGGCTCGAACGTCGAGAGCATCACCTTCGGCGAGCAGGAGGGCTCCTACCTGGCCGGCGTGGCCGCGGCCCTGAAGTCCAAGACCCACAAGGTCGGCTTCATCGGTGCCACGGACAACGCGCTGATCCAGAAGTTCAAGGCGGGCTTCGAGCAGGGCGCCAAGGACACCGACTCCAAGGTCGAGGTCCGCTCCGACGTCCTGTTCTCGGGCAGCGACAAGGGCTTCAACGACCCGGCCTCCGCCAAGGAGAAGGCCAAGGGCATGCTCGACCAGGGCATCGACGTCATCTACACGGCGGCGGGCCTGTCCGGCAACGGCTCCATCGAGGCCATCTCCCAGAAGCCGGGCACCTGGGCCATCGGTGTCGACTCCGACCAGTACCAGCAGCCGGGTCTGGAGAAGTACAAGAGCTCCATCCTGACCTCGGTCGTGAAGAACGTCGACGTGGCGGTCTTCGACTTCATCAAGAGCGTCCAGGACGGCAAGCCGTTCACCGGTGAGCACAAGTACCTGCTGAAGGACAACGGCGTGTCGCTGGCCACCTCGGGCGGCTTCATCGACGACATCAAGTCGAAGATCGAGGAAGCCAAGAAGAACATCGTGGACGGCAAGATCACGGTCAAGACCAGCTGAACTCGTGACCGAGGACCGGCGCGAACCGGTCCTGTCGGGTCACGGGCCCGGCGGCGGGGAAGGCCTCCCCGTCGTCGGGCCTCCCTGTGCCTTCCTGCGCGTCCCGTCGCCCGACGGGACGCCTCTGGCCAACGCTACGCGCGTAGCTAACCGTTGACGCGTGTAGCGTCGGCGCCGCCCTCCCTCCGGAGCCCGCCCGATCCCCGCACGGCCGGCCCGGTTCCTCCCGCTCCCTTCCCCGAGGAGAGTGCGCCATCAAAGCGTCCACAGAACCCAGCGGTACCCCTGCGCCGGCAGTGGAACTCGCGGGTATCACCAAGCGGTTCCCCGGAGTCGTCGCCAACCACGACATCCACCTGACGGTCCGCCGCGGCACCGTCCACGCCCTCTGCGGCGAGAACGGCGCGGGCAAGTCGACCCTGATGAAGATCCTCTACGGCATGCAGAAGCCGGACGAGGGCACCATCACCCTCGACGGGGAGCAGGTCTCCCTGCACTCCCCGGCCGACGCGATCGCCCGCGGCATCGGCATGGTGCACCAGCACTTCATGCTCGCCGACAACCTCACCGTGCTGGAGAACGTCGTCCTCGGCGCCGAGAAGCTGCACGGCATCGGCGGCAGGGCCAAGGCGAAGATCAAGGAGATCTCCGACGCCTACGGGCTCGGCGTCCGCCCGGACGCCCTGGTCGAGGACCTCGGTGTCGCCGACCGCCAGCGCGTGGAGATCCTCAAGGTCCTCTACCGCGGCGCCCGCACGCTGATCCTCGACGAGCCGACCGCCGTCCTCGTGCCGCAGGAGGTCGACGCGCTCTTCGACAACCTGCGCGAGCTCAAGGCGGAGGGCCTGACGGTCATCTTCATCTCGCACAAGCTCGGCGAGGTGCTCTCCGTCGCCGACGACATCACCGTGATCCGCCGCGGCACCACCGTCGGCACCGCGGTGCCCAGCGAGACCACGCCCAAGCAGCTGGCCGAGCTGATGGTCGGCGAGGAACTGCCCTCGCCCGAGACCCGCGAGTCCACGGTCACCGACACGCCGATGCTCACCGTCGACGGGCTGCACCTGTCGGCCACCGACCCCGACGGCGTCGTGCGCGCCGTGCTCGACGGCATCTCCTTCACCATCCACAAGGGCGAGGTCCTCGGCATCGCGGGTGTGGAGGGCAACGGCCAGGCGGAGCTGGTCGAGGCCATCATGGGCATGCGCGACCCCGACGCGGGCACCGTGACCCTCGACGGCACCGACATCAGCCACGTGCCCACGCGCAAGCGGCGCGAGGACGGCATCGGCTACATCCCCGAGGACCGCCACCGCCACGCCCTGCTGCTGGAAGCCCCGCTGTGGGAGAACCGCATCCTCGGCCACGTCACCGAGAAGCCCAACAGCAAGGGCGCGCTCCTCGACCTCAAGGCCGCCCGCGCCGACACCGAGCGCATCGTCCGCGAGTACGACGTGCGCACCCCCGGCATCGAGGTCACCGCGGCCTCCCTGTCCGGCGGCAACCAGCAGAAGCTGATCGTCGGCCGCGAGATGAGCCACGACCCCAAGCTGCTCATCGCCGCGCACCCCACCCGGGGCGTGGACGTCGGCGCGCAGGCGCAGATCTGGGACCAGATCCGCAAGGCGCGCCACGAGGGTCTGGCGGTGCTGCTGATCTCCGCCGACCTGGACGAGCTCATCGGGCTCTCCGACACCCTGCGGGTGATGTTCCGCGGCCGCCTGGTCGCCGACGCCGACCCCGCGAGCATCACGCCGGAGGAGCTCGGCTCCGCCATGACGGGTGCCACCAGCGGCCACCTCGAACACGAGGCGGACGCGGAAGCAGCAGCAGAAGCTGCAGAAGCCGCAGAAGCAGCGCCGGAAACGGCACAGGAAGCAACGCAGGACGACGACGCGTCGGCGGACGACGCGCGCGAGGGACGCGAGGAAGAGGAAGGGGGCGACGGCAAGTGAGCATCACGAAGAAGGTCGACAAGGACAAACTCGTCCTGGGCCTCGCCGCACCGCTGCTGGCCATCGTGGCGGCCGTGGCCATCACTTCGGTGATCATCGGGGTGACCGGCAAGGACCCCTTCCACGCCTACCAGGTGATGGCCGACTACGGGTCGAAGAGCGACTCCCAGGTCTGGATCATCAACAAGGCGGTCCCGTACTACCTGTCCGCGGTGGCCGTCGCCATCGGCTTCCGGATGAACCTCTTCAACATCGGTGTGGACGGCCAGTACCGCATCGCGGCGTTCTTCGCCGCGGTCGTCGGCGGCGCCATGGCGATGCCGGGCATCGTGCAGATCCCCGTGATCATCATCGTGGCGATGGCCGTCGGCGCGATCTGGGCGGGCATCGCCGGTCTGCTGAAGGTGACCCGCGGCGTCAACGAGGTGATCAGCACGATCATGCTCAACGCCATCGCGGGCACGCTCATCGGCTACTTCCTCCAGGACGGGCGGCTCGGCAAGAAGGAGGGCAACATGATCCACACGCCCTCCCTGCCGGACTCCGCCCACTTCTTCGAGTTCCCGACCCAGCCCAAGCCGGTCTACGGCTTCGTGGTCGTCGCGGCCCTCGTGGGCGTCGCCTACTGGTTCGTCCTGAACCGCACGCGCTTCGGTTTCGACCTGCGCACCGTGGGCCTGTCCGAGTCCGCGGCCCAGGCCAGCGGCGTCAACGTCAAGCGCATGGTGATCACCTCGATGGTGATCTCCGGCGCCACCGCGGGCCTCGTCGGCATGCCGACCCTGCTCGGCGTCTCGTACAACTACGGCACCGACTTCCCCGCCGGTATCGGCTTCACCGGTATCGCCATCGCGCTCCTCGGCCGCAACCACCCCATCGGCATGGCCCTCAGCGCCCTCCTCTGGGGCTTCCTGGACCGCACCAGCACCCAGCTGGAGTTCGAGGGATACGCCCAGGAGATCGTCGGCGTGGTCCAGGGCATCATCGTGCTCTGCGTCGTCATCGCCTACGAGGTCGTGCGCCGCTACGGCCTCAAGACCCAGCAGCGGAAGGTCGGCGAGGAGCTCGCCGCCCAGGCCCGCAAGAGCGACAAGGCGGAGGTGTCCGCGTGAGCACGACCTTCACCGCCGCTGTCAGCAACGCGCTGAGCGGCAACAACAAGTCCGGCGGCCGGAGGGTCACCACCCCCGTCGTCCTGCTGGGCATCGCGGCGGCACTCCTGCTGATCTCCGCGCTGCGCGCCGTCACCGGCGCCAACGACCTGACCTCCTCCGGCCAGTTCGGCGGCGCGCTCGCCGCGGCCGTGCCGATCGGCCTCGCCGGTCTCGGCGGCCTGTGGGCCGAGCGCGCGGGCGTCGTCAACATCGGCCTCGAAGGCATGATGATGCTCGGCACCTTCTGCGCCGGCTGGATGGGCTGGCAGCACGGCCCCTGGATCGCGGCCCTCGCCGGTGTCCTCGGCGGCGCGCTCGGCGGCCTCGTGCACGCCGTCGCGACCGTCACCTTCGGCGCCGACCACATCATCTCCGGTGTCGCCATCAACATCCTGGCGCTCGGCGTCACGCAGTACCTCGCCAAGATGACCTTCGGCGCGGAGGGCAGCGCCGCCCAGCGGGCGGGCGGCAACGACAAGCAGTCGCCCGTCATGGCGAACATGCCCGACTTCTCCATCCCGGGCCTGTCCGACTGGCTGAACAGCGTCGAGAAGCACCACTGGTTCCTCGTCTCGGACCTCGCGGGCATCGCCGACGGCCTGGTCACCGACGTGTCCTGGCTGACGATCGTCGCCGTGCTGCTCTTCGTCGGCACCTTCTTCGTGCTGTGGCGCTCGGGCTTCGGCCTGCGCCTGCGCTCCTGCGGCGAGAGCCCGGTCGCCGCCGAGTCCCTCGGCGTCAACGTCTACACGTACAAGTACGTGGCCGTGATCGTCTCCGGCGCCCTCGCGGGCCTCGGCGGCGCGTTCCTCGCCATCGGCACGCACATGTACTCCGACGGCCAGACCGGCGGCCGCGGCTACATCGGTCTCGCGACCATGATCTCCGGCAACTGGCGGCCGGGCGGCGTCGCGATGAGCGCGGGCCTGTTCGGCTTCATGGACAGCCTCCAGCTGCGCTCCGGCGGCTCGACCGTCCACGCGCTGCTGCTGCTCCTCGCCGTGCTGCTGGTCGGCCTCGCCGCCTGGCGCTTCAAGATGGGCAAGCCCCGGGTCGCGATCGTCTCCGGCGCCCTCGCCGCCGCGCTGGTCCTCTGGTACGTGCTCACCAAGACGGTGCCGGGCGAGTTCGTCGACGCCACCCCGTACGTCGCGACGCTGCTCGTGCTGTCCTTCTCCGCACAGCGCCTGCGCATGCCGAAGGCGAACGGCAAGCCCTACCGGAAGGGGCAGGGCAAGTGAGCACTCCCGTCGACCCCTCCGTCGACCCCTCCATCGACTGGGAGTACCTGCGGACGCGGGCCCGGGACGCGATGTCCCGGGCCTACGCCCCGTACTCCGACTTCCCCGTCGGTGCCGCGGCCCTCGTGGACGACGGCCGCACCGTCACCGGCTGCAACGTGGAGAACGCCGCGTACGGCGTCGCCCTGTGCGCCGAGTGCGGGCTGATCTCCGAGCTGTTCTCCTCCGGCGGCGGCCGACTGGTGGCCTTCACCTGTTGCGACCGCAAGGGCAATGTGCTGATGCCCTGCGGCCGCTGCCGCCAGCTGCTGTGGGAGCACGGCGGCCCGGAACTGGCGGTGGACACCACCACCGGCATCCGCCCGCTGTCCGACCTGCTGCCCGATGCGTTTGGCCCTGCCGACCTGAATCGCTGAGGATGTCCTTAAGCGCCGCACCGCGTATGACTGCTCATGCGCGGTGCGGGTCACTTTCCGGCATCGCGTCCGGGAAGCCTGAGGACGCACGAACTTAAGGAAAATCTGCTGATGGACGCCATTTCCGTAATCCGCACCAAGCGCGACCGCGGTCGTCTCACCGACGAGCAGATCGACTGGATCATCGACGCGTACACCCGCGGCGAGGTCGCCGACGAGCAGATGTCCTCGCTCGCCATGGCCATCCTGCTCAACGGCATGGACCGGGCCGAGATCGCCCGCTGGACCGCCGCGATGATCAAGTCCGGCGAGCGGATGGACTTCTCCTCGCTCCCGATGCCCACCTCGGACAAGCACTCCACCGGCGGCGTCGGCGACAAGATCACCCTGCCGCTGGCCCCCCTCGTCGCCGCGTGCGGCGCGGCCGTCCCGCAGCTCTCCGGCCGCGGCCTCGGCCACACCGGCGGCACCCTCGACAAGCTGGAGTCCATCCCCGGCTGGCGCGCCCTGCTCTCCAACGACGAGATGATGGACGTCCTGCGCAACGTCGGCTCCGTCATCTGCGCCGCGGGCGACGGCCTCGCCCCGGCCGACAAGAAGCTCTACGCGCTGCGCGACGTCACCGGCACGGTCGAGGCGATCCCGCTGATCGCCTCCTCCATCATGTCCAAGAAGATCGCCGAGGGCACGGGCTCGCTCGTCCTCGACGTCAAGGTCGGCTCCGGCGCGTTCATGAAGAACATCGACGACGCCCGCGAGCTCGCCTCCACCATGGTCGGCCTCGGCACGGACCACGGCGTGAAGACCGTGGCCCTCCTGACGGACATGTCCACCCCGCTCGGCCTCACCGCGGGCAACGCCCTGGAGGTCCGCGAGTCCGTCGAGGTCCTCGCCGGCGGCGGCCCCGCCGACGTCGTCGAGCTGACCGTCGCCCTCGCGCGCGAGATGCTCGACGCGGCCGGCATCAAGGACGCCGACCCGGCCAAGGCGCTCAAGGACGGCTCCGCGATGGACCACTGGCGCCGCATGATCCAGGCCCAGGGCGGCGACCCGGACGCGGCCCTGCCGGTCGCCCGCGAGCAGCACGTCGTCACCGCCTCCGCGAGCGGTGTCCTCACCGCCCTCGACGCCTACGCCGTCGGCGTCTCCGCCTGGCGCCTCGGCGCGGGCCGCGCCCGCAAGGAGGACGCGGTCCAGGCGGGCGCGGGCATCGAGATGCACGCCAAGCCGGGCGACAAGGTGACCGCGGGCCAGCCCCTGCTGACCCTGCACACCGACACCCCGGAGAAGTTCGACTACGCCTTGGCCGCGCTGGACGGCGGCGTCGAGATCTCCCCGGAGGGCACCGGCTTCACGCCGAAGCCGATCGTGCTCGACCGCATCGCCTGACGCGTCTGACGCGTCTACTCACGCGTCACGACCGACCCTCGCGGACGCCGCAGCCGTACGCGAGGGGTACGACGAAGGGGCCGTCCCACCAGGACAGGTGGTGGGACGGCCCCTTCGGGCTTTGTACGGTGCCCGGGGTACGGGTCAGGCGCGGCGGGCGGTGGCCGCGCGCCGGGCCACCAGGGCCTGGCGGGTCGCGTAGAGGGTGATCGAGCCCGCCGCCACCATCGCGGCCAGGCCCAGCACCACCGTGCCGTCCCAGCCCGCGCTGCGGAAGGCCAGCGCGCCCAGCGTGCCGCCCAGCGAACTGCCCAGGTAGTACGCCGTCTGGTAGAGCGCGGACGCCTGGGCGCGGCCCGTCTTCGCGGTGCGGCTGACCGAGGAGGACGCCACCGCGTGGCCCGCGAAGAAGCCCGCCGTGATCAGCACCAGCCCCGCCAGCACCGCGCCCAGCGAGTCCGACAGCGACAGCAGCAGGCCCAGCGTCGTCGTGCCCATCGCCAGGTACAGCGCCCCGCGCCGCCCCAGCCTGCCGACCAGCTTCCCGGCCGCGGCCGACGAGACCGTACCGACCAGGTAGACCAGGAAGATCGAGCCCACGACGCCCTGCGGCAGCGAGAACGGGGCCTCCGCCAGCCGGTATCCGATCACCGTGTAGACCGCGCCGAAGACGGTCATGAAGAGCGCGCCGATCGCGTACAGCCGCCGCAGCAGCGGATCGGACAGGTGCCCGCCGACCGTACGGGCCAGGGCCCGCGGCGACACGGCGGCCGGCGTGAAGTGCCGCGCCTTGGGGATCAGCAGCCGGAACACCACCGTGCAGACCACCGCCATGACACCCACCGCGGCGAGACCGGCCCGCCAGCCCCAGGCCTGCGCCGCCCAGCCCGCGACGATGCGGCCGGACATGCCGCCCAGGCTGTTGCCCGCCACGAACAGACCGATCGCGCCGATCAGCGCCCTGGCGCTCACCTCCTCCGCGAGGTACGCCATCGCCGAGGCGGGCAGCCCCGCCAGCGCGGCACCCTGCACGGCGCGCAGCCCCACCAGCCAGCCCAGACTCGGGGCGAACGGCACCAGCAGGGACAGCACCGCGGCCACACAGAGGGAGGCCGTCATCATGGTGCGCCGCCCGTAGCGCTCCGACAGGGCGCTCAACGGGACGACGGCGACGGCGAGTCCGCCGGTCGCGGCGGAGACGGACCAGCTCGCCTGATCCGGCGTCACCCCGAGGTCGTCGGAGATCGCGGGCAGGAGCGCCTGCGTCGAGTAGAGAAGGGCGAAGGTGGCGACACCCGCGGCGAAGAGCGCGAGGCTCGTCCTGCGGTAGCCGGGCCCGCCGGGCACCAGCTTCTGATCGTCATCGTCGGAGGAGGAAAAGGCAGGGGACGACAGGGGAGAGGCACCCGAACGCACGACGGCGACGGATGCCCCGGTATCTGCGGGAGGCATGTCTCGACCGTAGGCACGTCCCGCTCATGCGTCCAATGCACAAAATCGCGATAATCGATCCTGTGGAGCATGAACGCAGGTCAGGGCCTCCTCTGTCACCGATCGGCAACGAAAGCGTGACGCGGAATTTTGACAGCCCGATAACGACCGCCCCGATGACGAGCGCCCCGATAACGGCCGCAAAGCCCAAGGCCAAGCCCGCCAAGCCCGAGGTCCTCGACATCGAGGCGGACTCCTGGGCGGCCACCCTCACCCCGCGTCTCGCGCAGTTCGTGGCCGTCGCCCGGCACGAGCACGTCACCCGCGCGGCCCACCGGTTGGCGATGCCGCAGTCCACGCTCAGCCGCTCCATGGCGCGCCTGGAGGCGGACCTGGGCGTCGCGCTCTTCGCCCGCCACGGCCGCACGCTCTCCCTCACCGCCGGGGGCCGCGCCTTCCTCGCCTCCGTCGAACGGGCCCTCGCCGAGGTCGACCGCGCCGCCGAGTCCGTACGGGCCGACGCCGACCCCAGCGGCGGCAAGGTGGCCTTCGGCTTCCTGCACACCCTCGGCTCCGAGACCGTGCCCGAGCTGATCCGCGCCTTCCGCGCCGACCAGCCGCGCGTCCGCTTCCAGCTCGTCCAGAACTACGGCGAGGCCATGCTGGAGCGCCTGCGCTCCGGCGACCTCGACCTGTGCCTGACCTCGCCGGTGCCGGACGCGCCCGACCTCGTCGGCCGCCGCCTCGACGAACAGAAGCTCCGGCTCGTCGTGCCCGACGACCACCGGCTCGCCACGCGCAAACGGGTACGGCTCGCCGAGGCCGCGTCCGAGCTCTTCGTGACCCTCGAACCGGGGTACGGGCTGCGGCGCATCACCGACACGCTGTGCGCGGAGGCGGGGTTCACCCCGAAGATCGCCTTCGAGGGCGAGGACCCGGAGACGCTGCGGGGGCTTGTCGCGGCGGGGCTGGGCGTGGGGCTCCTGCCGCCGCCGGCCGTGCCGCGGCCGGGCGTGGTCGAGCTGACGGTCACGGCGCCGCGGGCGGTACGCGAGATCGGCGTGGCGTGGCTGGAGGGCCACCCCGACACGGCGCCGGTGGCGGCGTTCAAACGCTTCCTGCTCTCGCGCCGGGGCCAGCTCCTGCCGCGCTGACGGGGCGCCCCGTCGGGTTGCGGCCGGTGGTCCGGTTGTGCCCACCCGTTCCGCCGTGCGGAACGCCTGCCCACAACCGGGGTGAGGCGGGAGTTCGGCCGACGGGACGCGCCCCGTCAGGGGCGCGGGGAACTGCGCGACAAGCCCCCACCGCACCCGCAGCCGCCGCGCGCAGCGCAAGACGCACCCCAATAGGCGTACCGGACCACGGTCAATACCCCAGCGACCCCCCGAAGCCGGATGCCAGCGGCATCCGTAGTCCGAGAGGCGGCGGAGCCGCCAGCGCGTCGGCGACCGGCCGGGCGTAGTGGCGCCCGAAGAGGGAGCCGAGGACGAAATCCACGGCCAGGGACAGCACTTCGGAGCGATGCTGCCGCAGGCCGTGCCCGTCCGAGTGGACCTCGAAGCGGCACACGTCCCGGTTCACCTTCTTCGCCCGCTCGGCGAGCCGGAACGACAGATCGGGGTCCGTGCGCTCATCGTTGGTGCCGTGCACCAGCAGCACCCGCCGCCCCGTGAGCTGCCGCACCGGGTCGGGGTCGAGCACCGCCTCCGGCTCCGGCAGCCAAGGGGCCAGGGCCAGGACGGAGGTGACGGCCGGATGCCCCGCGGCACGCAGGGCGGCCCGCCCGCCCATGTCCGTACCGACCAGGCACACCGGCACGTCGCCGTAGAGCCGCACGGCCTCGTCCGCCGCCCAGTGCGCGTCCCGCACCGGGTCGGCCGCGGAACCGTTCCAGCCGCGGTGGCGGTAGCGGACGACATGGACGACGAGCCCCTCCGCCGCGCCCACGCGGGCGAGCCGCCGCACCAGCGGCCGCTGCGCGGCGAGCGCCCGTACCGACGGCGGCCGTGCCCCGGTCGGCGGCCCGCCGGGCAGCAGCAGGGCGACGCCGTGCACGGAGTGCTCCGTTCCTACGGGTTTTCCCAGACGGGGAACGCCCGTTCCGGGCCCTTCGGGGCCCCGTTGCGGAAGCGCTTGCTCAGGCATGGCAGAACGATGGCAGAACGCCGCGCGGTGTCCACCCCGCCGATGGGTCACCGTTCCGTATCGTTCGCCGATATCTACGCGCGTAGGGGCTAGAGTGCGGCAATGACGACCGAGACCACCTCCCCTCTCCCGAATCTCCCGAACTCCGAGCAGATTCGTCGCGCCCCCAAGGTGTTGCTCCACGACCACCTGGACGGCGGTCTGCGCCCCGGCACGATCGTCGACCTGGCCCGCGAGACCGGTTACGACGCGCTGCCCGAGACCGACCCGGACAAGCTGGGCGTCTGGTTCCGTGAAGCCGCCGACTCCGGCTCGCTGGAGCGCTACCTGGAGACCTTCGCGCACACCTGCGCCGTGATGCAGACCCGCGAGGCACTGGTCCGGGTGGCCGCCGAGTGCGCCGAGGACCTGGCGGAGGACGGCGTCGTCTACGCGGAGGTGCGCTACGCGCCCGAGCAGCACCTGGAGGCCGGGCTCTCCCTCGAAGAGGTCGTCGAGGCCGTGAACGAGGGCTTCCGCCTGGGCGAGCGCCGGGCCCGCGAGAACGGCCACCGCATCCGCGTGGGCGCGCTGCTCACGGCCATGCGGCACGCCGCCCGCGCCCTGGAGATCGCCGAACTCGCCAACCGCTACCGCGACTCGGGCGTCGTCGGCTTCGACATCGCGGGCGCCGAGGCGGGCTTCCCTCCCACCCGCCACCTGGACGCCTTCGAGTACCTCAAGCGCGAGAACAACCACTTCACCATCCACGCGGGCGAGGCGTTCGGCCTGCCGTCGATCTGGCAGGCGCTCCAGTGGTGCGGCGCGGACCGCCTCGGGCACGGCGTGCGCATCATCGACGACATCCAGATCGCCGAGGACGGCACGGTCAAGCTGGGCCGGCTGGCCAGCTACGTCCGGGACAAGCGCATCCCCCTGGAGATGTGCCCGACCTCGAACCTCCAGACCGGCGCCGCCGCCTCCTACGAGGAGCACCCGATCGGGCTGCTGCGCAAACTGCGTTTCCGTACGACGGTCAACACCGACAACCGGCTCATGAGCGGCACCAGCATGAGCCGCGAATTCGAGCACCTGGTCAAGGCGTTCGGCTACGACCTCGGTGACATGGAATGGATGACCGTCAACGCGATGAAGTCCGCATTCATCCCATTCGATGAACGTCTGGCAATGATCAACGACGTCGTCAAGCCCGGATACGCCGAGCTGAGGTCGGAGTGGCTGTTCCGGCAGACGGCGACGGAAACCGCCTGACCAGCAATTCTCTTTGCCGTCGCAACCGACGGTGAAACCACGGGGAAAAGCCCCGACACGGCCGGGACTTCAGGTCCCGGCCGTGTCATTCATTGCGGTTCGCCGGAACTCGTGACTAGGTTGCCTCAAAATTCCCCCGTCGCGAGGAAAGACTCAGATGAAGCAGGGAACCATCAAGACTCTCGGTGCCGCCGTGCTCGGTGTCGCCTTCGCCGCCACCGCGGCGGGCAACGCCGCGGCCGTCGGTACCGCGAACGCCGTGGAGACGGTCACCGGCACCGTCAAGACCACGATGGGTGGGCTGCCCATTCAGCAGGCCGCGAAGCTCGCCCCGGCCGGTGGCCCCGTCATCGCCGCCGCGGACCGCGCCGTCCAGAGCGGCATCCTGAAGGGCCCCTCCCAGGCGGTGGACAAGGCCCTGGCGCCCAACCTCCCGAAGACCCCCGAGCTCGTCCCGCAGCACAAGGCCGCCCCGGCCGACAACGGCGGCGGCCAGGTCAGCAGCACCCCCGCCGGCGGCGGCCCTACCAACGGCGGCCCCGTCAACGGCGCCCCCAAGGTGAACCAGTCCGGCAACAAGGGCCTGCTGGGCGGCCTGCCGCTGCCCACCAACGGCCTGCCCCTGCCGGCCCTCGGCGGCTGACCCCGCCTCCCCGTACGCGACGGCGGGCCGCGCACCCTCTGCACCGGGGTGCGCGGCCCGCCGCGCTTCGCACGCTTCTCCGTTCTCGCATGTCCTCCGTCAGGGAGCGACACGCACCCTCGGCACCGCCGGGGGTGCCGTCGTGGCGGCCGCCCGTTCGGGTTCCTCACGGCGGCGGGACGCCGCCCCCCGCCTCTCGCCGTGCTCACCGTGCCCACTGGGGCGCCCGCCGCCGTGCCCGGCGTACCTGCGCCGCAGCCGGGCCCGTGCCGCGGGCACCACCGCCAGGTGCGCCACCGCGACCCCCGCCACGTTCAGCAGCAGCGCGTCCACGTCCAGCACCTGGCCCACCACGCCGCTCCGCACCACCTGGAGCCCCAGCGACAGCATCGCCGCGGTGAAGACCGTGCGGGTCAGCGAGCCCAGCGACGAGGCGGTGATCCGGCCCCTCGCCCACGGCAGCAGCACGCCCAGCGGCGCCAGCGGCAGCATGCCCGTCCCGATCGCCCGCGTCGCCTCCCAGGGGGAGAGCGCCAGATCGGCACGGATCGTAGCCAGCGGCTCCAGCGGCGCCGCCGTCACCCACGGCGCCGTGAGCGGACGCAGGGCCAGCCAGCCGACAGCCAGGAGATGGGCGACGAGCAGCACACACCCCGCGGCGCGGTAGCGGTATCGGAGGGCGGGCGTACCGCCGTAACCATGACCCTGCACGCCCCACAGGACGCGGGGTGCCCACCGTCCGGTTCCGCTCACGGCAACGGAGAGTGGCGGCGCGCGACGGCGTGTCCGCCCCGGCGTACCCGGCCCGGCGTACCCCGGCGGACCTCGGCGTCCGCCCCGCGGATCACGACACCGGCGAGCCGCTGATGTCCGCGGTGTCCGGATGCGTCCGCATCTCCTCGGTGCACGCGTAGCTCTGCGGCCGCGCGTCACCCGGACCGCCCAGCACCACCGTCCGCTTGCCGTCGGCCGCGGCCGTGCCCACGAACGAGCACACCACCTGCGCCAGCGCCACCTGCGGCAGGTCCCCGGGCTCGCGGCCCAGCCGCAGGGTGCCCGCCGGGTCGCCCGGCCGCGGCCCCGAGACCGACAGCCGCTGCGGCACGGCGGTGACCAGACCGGCCTCCGCCTCCTCCGTGGGCGGTGTGCGCCGCAGCTCGTCGAGGAGCGTGCGCGCGACGACCGTCGCGTCGTCCGGCGTGGTCGGCAGCGGGACCCGGCGCGTCACCGGGACGAGCTGCGAGGCGCACTCCAGCTGCACGGACACCGTGGTCAGGCCCGTACCGGCGCTCGGCTCCGGCCGCGCGACGCACGACGCCCGGGAGGGCGCGCCCCCCGCGTCCACGGGCACGGCGGTGCCGCGGATGCCGCACGCGGAGAGCACGGGAAGGGAGCCGGCCAGCGTCAGCGCCAGGACGGCGGTACGGATCCGCACGTTTCCGGTTCTCACTTTCCGTCCTCCTGTGCCCGCTCCCCGCCCTGCCCGTCGGCGGGCAGGGCGGCACCGTCGCCGTCCGCCGGGCCCCCGTCCAGCGGGAGGGTCAGCGTGAAGACCGCACCGCCCTCGGGGGAGTTGGCGGCCGTGATCGCACCGCCGTGGATGTGCGCGTTCTCCAGGGCGATCGACAGGCCCAGACCGCTGCCCTCGGACCGCGGCCGGGACGCGCTCGCCTTGTAGAAGCGGTCGAAGACGTGCGGCAGGACGTCCTCCGGGATGCCCGGGCCGTGGTCGCGCACCGCGATCCGCAGCGTGTCGCCCTCCGTCCGCACCGAGACCCGCACGGGCGACCCGCCGTGCTTGAGCGCGTTGCCGATGAGGTTGGCGAGGATGACGTCGAGGCGACGGGGGTCCAGGCGCGCCATGATGCCGCGGTCGGCGTCGAGCTCGACCGCGTCCAGCCACGCCCGCGCGTCGATGCACGCCGTGATCTGGTCGGCGATGTCCACGTCGTCCAGCACCAGCCGGGCCGTGCCCGCGTCGAAGCGGGTGACCTCCATCAGATTCTCCACCAGGTCGTTCAGCCGCCGGGTCTCGCTCACCACGAGCTGCACCGCGGGCGCGATCATGGGGTCGAGGTTGTCCGCCTCGTCCTCCAGCACCTCCGTGACGGCGGTGATCGCCGTCAGCGGCGTCCGCAGCTCGTGCGACATGTCGGCGACGAAGCGACGGCTCGCGGACTCCCGGGCGCTCAGCTCCTCGACCCGCTTCTGCAGCGACTCCGCGGTCCGGTTGAAGGTGCGCGACAGGTCGGCCAGCTCGTCCGTACCCGACACCTCCAGACGCGTGTCCAGCTTCCCCTCGCCCAGCCGCCGCGCCGCGTCGCCCAGCCGCTGCACGGGCCGCAGCACCGTGGACGCGGCCGCCTGCGCGAGCAGCGCGGAGCCGATCAGCGCGAGGCCGGTGGCGATGCCCAGCGACCAGGCCAGCGAGTTCAGGTCCTCGCGCTCGTTCTCCAGCGACTTCAGCAGATAGCCCGTCGGGCCGCCGCCGATCACCTTGGCGCCGCCGATCAGGTACGGCTTGCCGCCGAGGGTGATCCGCTGCCAGTACAGGTGGTACGCGTAACGGTTCGAGTCGTCGATCCGGCGCTCGCGGTTGACCGCCGCCCGCAGCGACTCGGGCACGACCTTCAGCGTGAACAGGTCACGGTCGGAGGGCGCCGCGCAGTCACCGCTGCCGGTCTTGCCGATCAGCAGCACCTCGTACTTCTGCGAGGTCGCCGCCATCCGGTCCGCGGCCGCCTGGAGCTCCTGGCAGGTCGGCTGCAGCGGCAGCGAACCGGTGTTGTCCTGCAACGACTTGCGGAAGTCGTCGAGCGCGGCGTCCTGGGTACGGGTCAGCACCGCGTCCCGGTTCAGCCAGTACGCGATACCGGAGGCGGAGACCGCGGCGGCGAGCGCGACGAGCGCGAAGACCAGCATCAGCCGCAGCCGCAGGCTGATCCAGCGCATGCTGAGCTTCACGACGCTCGTGGCCGCCGTCCAGCCCCTTCCCCGACCGGCCTGAAGTGTCACGGTGTGCTCTCTGTGTGCTGTTGTGGCGTGCTGTGGCGGGCTGTGCTGTGGAGTGCGGGAGCGGTCACTGCGGGGCGTCAAGGCGGTAGCCGACGCCGCGGACCGTACGGATGAGGGTCGGCGAGGACGGCACGTCCTCGACCTTGGCGCGCAGCCGCTGCACGCAGGCGTCCACCAGCCGCGAGTCGCCCAGGTAGTCGTGCTCCCAGACCAGCCGCAGCAGCTGCTGGCGCGACAGCGCCTGCCCCGGACGGCGGCTGAGCTCCAGCAGCAGCCGCAGCTCGGTCGGCGTCAGCTGGAGGTCCTCGCCGTTCTTGGTGACCGTCATCGCGGCCCGGTCGATGACCAGCGAACCGAACGACGCGGAGTCGTTGGACTCCCGCTCGCCGCGGCGCAGCACCGCCCGGATGCGGGCGTCGAGCACCCGGCCCTGCACGGGCTTGACGACATAGTCGTCCGCACCCGACTCCAGGCCCACGACGACGTCGATGTCGTCGCTGCGCGCGGTCAGCAGGATGATCGGCAACTGGTCCGTGCGGCGGATGCGCCGGCACACCTCGAAACCGTCGATACCGGGCAGCATGACGTCCAGCACGATCAGGTCCGGCCGCTGCTCGCGCAGCATCTTCAGGCCCTCTTCGCCCGACGCCGCGGTCACCACACGGTGACCCTGGCGGGACAGGGAGAACTCGAGAGCCGTCCGGATGGCGTCGTCGTCCTCGATCAGCAACAGGAAAGGCACGTCGGTCATTCTGGCCTACGACTGGCCGGTAGTTCGACCGAAGCCGTCCCGCCCCACCGCTCCGGGCCTGTTGCAAGGCTGTGACAGTCGGCGGACGGCGTCATGAAACTGGCCCGGCAGGCTGAAGTCATCGGGCAGAAGCGACGGCCCGGCGACACGACGGACCGAGCTGGCTCCACCGACGGGGGGCGCGAGATGAACACACTGCACAGCACGATGACGAGCGCAGTCATTCGCACGCGCCTGCACGACGTCGGCCGGAGCCCGGAGAAGTCCGGTGCCGTGGGCGGGCGGGGGTGCGCCCGCGGCACCGGACGTGTTCGTCCGCCCTACATGGTGGCGATCGACGCGATCACGTACGGCCGGCCCGTGACGGCCTTGGGGGAGGCCGCTGCGGAACAGCCCGCGGAGAAGCAGCCGCAGGCCGCCGCCCGCACGAAGCAGGCCGACACCGAGGCCGCCTTCACCGCGTACGTCCAGGAGCGCCGGGCGTCGCTGTACGCGACCGCCTACCACCTGACGGGCGACCGGCACGAGGCCGAGGACCTGCTGCAGAGCGCGCTGTTCTCCACGTACCGCGCCTGGGACCGGATCACGGACAAGGCGGCCGTCGGCGGCTACCTGCGCCGCACGATGACCAACCTGCACATCAGCGCCTGGCGCCGCCGGAAGCTGAACGAGTACCCGACCGAGGAACTGCCGGAGACCGTCGGCGAGACCGACGCGATGCGCGGCACCGAGCTGCGCGCCGTCCTCTGGCAGGCGCTGGCCCGGCTGCCCGAGCTCCAGCGCACGATGCTCGTCCTGCGCTACTACGAGGGCCGTACGGACCCGGAGATCGCCGAGATCCTCGACATCAGCGTCGGCACGGTCAAGAGCAGCATCTGGCGCTCCCTGCGCCGGCTGCGTGACGACGAGGTCATCGGCTCCGGCCGGGAGATGTCGGAGTCGTTCGGCGAGCTGGTGGCCTGAGGAAGGCCGGGGGAGGAACACACGGGGGACCACGGGGGGAAC
>NZ_JAINFC010000149.1:12789-15563 GCF_020740835.1 Streptomyces sp. UNOC14_S4 | reverse complement strand
CGGTGGGCCCGCACCGGGTCGGCCGGCGCCGTGTGCCACATGCGCCCCTCGTCAAACTTGCGCCTCCCTAAAGTGGACTAGACCAACCGCCCCTGTCAATGCCCGAGTTGGCCGCTTTGCTCATAGGGCGTCAGATTCGCCCGTTACTCCGGGTCTGGTTTGTGCGGCTTCACCCTTGACATGGGTCGTTAGTCTGAGCGGACATTTATTGGTCTGTACCAGGAAACGTCGATGTGGGCCGGTACCGGAGGTGCTCGGTGCCATCGATGTGCCGAACCGGTCGAACCAGTCGAACCAGTCGAACCATCCGAAAGGCGCGGGCGATGTCCTCCCCTTCCTCCCCTCTTTCCTCCGCGGTCCCCGGCAAGCACCCCAAGGAATTGCGGCGGCTCGCGCTCTCCGTCCTCCAGCCGGGCTTCGTCGGGACCGAGGCGCCGGACTGGGTGCTGCGCGACATCCAGGACGGCCTGGCGTCGGTCGTGCTCTTCTCGCGCAACATCGTCTCCGCGGAGCAGGTCGCCCGGCTGACCGGCCGCCTCCGCGCGGAGAACCCGGCACTGGTCATCGCCATCGACGAGGAGGCCGGGGACGTCACCCGCATCGAATCCGCCACCGGCTCCACCCGGCCGGGCAACTTCGCCCTCGGCGCCGTCGACGACACGGAGCTCACCGGGACCGTCGCCGCCGACCTGGGCCGCCAGCTGCGCGCCGCCGGGATCAGCCTCGACTACGCGCCCAGCGCGGACGTCAACTCCAACCCGGACAACCCCATCATCGGCGTCAGGTCCTTCGGCACCGACCCGCGGACGGTCGCCCGGCACACCGCCGCGTGGGTCCGCGGCCTCCAGTCCGCCGGGGTCGCCGCGTGCGCCAAGCACTTCCCCGGCCACGGCGACGTCGCCGTCGACTCCCACCACGGCCTGCCCACCTACGGCGCCGACCGCGAGGAGATCGCCGCCCAGGCGCTGCCCCCGTTCCGGGCCGCCCTGGACGCGGGTGTCCGCGCCGTCATGAGCGGCCACCTCCTCGTCCCCGCCTACGATCCCGAACTGCCCGCCACCCTCAGCCCGCGCATCCTGAACGACCTGCTCCGGCAGGAGCTCGGCTTCGACGGACTGATCGTCAGTGACGCTATCGAGATGGGCGCCGTCGCCGGCCGGTACGGCATCGACGGGGCCACGGTGCGCGCCGTCGCCGCGGGCGTCGACGCCATCTGCGTCGGCGGCGAGAGCGCCGAGGAGGCCACCGCCGCACTCCTCGCCGACGCCCTCGTCCGCGCCGTCGCCGCCGGGGAACTCCCCGAGGAACGGCTCGCGGAGGCGGCCGGACGCGTCCACGCCTTCGCGGACTGGTCCCGGGGCCTCGGCCGGACCGGTCACACCGCCGAGGCCACCGCCGACATCGGCTTCGTCGCCGCCCGCCGGGCCCTGCGCCTGACCGGACCGGTACGGGATGCCCTGCCCCTGTCCGCCGCACCGCACGTGGTGGAGCTGGTGCCCACCACCAACCTCGCCATCGGCAAGGAGACCCCATGGGGCGTCGCCGAACCGCTGCGCGAGCGCCTGCCCGGCACGACCTCCGTCCGGGTACGCCGCGAGGAACTCCTCGTGCCCGGCGCCGCGCTGGAGGCCTGTGCCCTGGAATCGGCGGCGGGGCGCCCCCTGGTCGTCGTCGCCCGGGACGCGTCCCGGCACACCTGGATGAGCCTCGCCCTCGCGAGCCTCACCGAGGCCCGGCCCGACGCGATCGTCGTGGAGATGGGCCTGCCGGGCTCCGCGGTTCCCGGCGCGGTGCAGATCTTCACGCACGGCGCGAGCGCCGCGTCCGGGGTGGCCGCGGCGGAGGTCCTCGCGGGGGCCCGCTAGGGATCCACCCCGGGGCATCCATGGAATCCCGTACGACACCGAGCCCGCCGAGCCGTTCTCCCGCTCGGCGGGCTCGACCTGTATTCGGCTGTTCGGCCTGTGCGGCTCCTGATATCCGAGCCCGGCGGGCGGTGTCAGTCCGTAGCGTTCCGGGTGCCCGCGCGGGGCGGCTGTGGTTACCCTCCACCCGCCGGTTGTCATGAACCCGGGGCTCGCCGGAACCGTACGTACGACCCCACCTGTATGCCCCGATACATCCCCAAGAGGGGAGGAACGTCAACGTGTTTCATAGATTTCATGGATTTCACGGACTTTCCAGACGCGTACTGCGGTGCGCTCTCGCGACGACGGCCCTCGTCCTGCCGTCACTGGTGGCCACGTCACCGGCCTCCGCTGCCCAAGCCGCCGTCCCATCCGCCGTCCACGTCACCGGTTTCGCCGCCTCGTGCCCGGCGGCCGGCTTCATCTCCGATCCCTACGGCGGCGCTCGCGATCACGACGGCATCGACATCGCCAACGCCCTCGGCACGCCGATCTACGCTGTGGGGGACGGCGAGGTCATCAACTCGGGCCCCGCCGACGGCTACGGTCAGTGGATCCGCATCCTGCACCCCGACGGAACGGTGACCGAGTACGGGCACATGTACCAGCGGGACGTCGCCGTGGGCGACCGGGTGACGGCAGGTCAGCGCATCGCGCTCATGGGCGCCGAAGGCCAGGCCACCGGCCCCCACCTCCACCTGCGGGTGCGACGCGACACCAGCATGAACCACGGCATCGACCCCCTTCCCTACCTCGAGGCGCGCGGGGTGACCGTCCCGTGCACGCCGGGCCGACGCCCCGGGCCCCCGCCGCTGGTGTATCCGGCGAAGTCGGGCCGGGTGGTGTCGGCGAAGTCGGCCGATGGCC
>NZ_JAINFC010000149.1:0-12689 GCF_020740835.1 Streptomyces sp. UNOC14_S4 | reverse complement strand
GCCTCGAGGTGTTCGCGGCCGGGGCGGACGGGGTGCATCACGCTTGGCAGACGCAGGTGAACGGTGCTTGGTCGGAGTGGGAGAAGCTGGGCGGCCCCGCGAACGCGCAGCTCGCGATCGCGCCGAACGCGGACGGGCGTCTGGAGGCCTTCGCTGTCAATGGCCAGATTGCCCAGCATCGTTATCAGCTGTCTCCGTCCGGTGCGTGGTCGAACTGGGAGGAATTCGGTACGGGCGGAAGCAGCGTGGCCGCCGGAGTCAACGCCGACGGTCGCATCGAGGTGTTCGCTTCAGGGCCGAAGGAGGTGTTCCACCGTTATCAGACTGCCCCCAACAGCGGTTGGTCGGGCTGGGAGCAGTCGGGCGGTGGTCCGGCCGGCAGCCGGGTGAAGATGGAGAAGTCTCCTGACGGCCGCCTTGAGGTCTTCGCGCTCAATGGAAGCACGTTCCAGCATCTGTACCAGACCGCTGTCAATGGTGGCTGGTCGCAGTGGGAGGACTTCGGTGGCGGCGGGCGCGATGTGACCGTCGACCACAATGCGGACGGGCGTCTTGAGGTGTTCGCCTCCGGGCCCGTGGGCGTCTACCACAGATATCAGACCGATCCCACCAGCTGGTCGGGCTGGGAGAAGACGGGCGGTCCCGCGAATTCCCAGCTCACCAGCACCCGCACCGCCGACGGGCGGGTGGAGGTCTTCGCCATCAACGGTGAAGTCGCCATGCACATCTGGCAGAAGGACCTCAACGCCCCGTACAGCGACTGGGACAACTTCGGCACCGGCGGGAGCGAGATCAACGCCGCCTCCAACGCCGACGGCCGCATCGAGGTCTTCGGGAGCAGCAAGGACGGGGTCCACCACAGGTGGCAGACCGGCTTCAGCACCTGGTCCCCATGGGACTGGGTCAACGGTTCCGGTCCCCCCATCACCTGACTCACCCTTCGAAGGGGCAGCAGTTGACAAGAATTCGGCGCGTCCGGCGAGGGAGAACGACTTCGCCGGTGCGACGCGCTTCCCACCGTATCGTTCTGTCGATGATCGCCTCGCTGCTCGTCGCGGCGGGCATGGTCGTCGGCGCCTCACCGGCGCAGGCCGACCCGAGCGACTTGTGTGCCCAGGTCGGCTACAAAGCGGGCTGGCGCGGCGAGGCCCTGGAACTCGCCGTCGCCGTCGCGCTGGCCGAGTCCAGCTGCAACCCGGGCGCCTCCAACACGACGAACAACACCCCTCCGTCGACCGACCGCGGGCTGTGGCAGATCAACAACTACTGGCACAAGGAGGTCGACGACACCTGCGCCTACGAGCCCCAGTGCAATGCGAACGCGGCGTACCGCATCTCCAACGGAGGCCGGAACTGGGACCCGTGGTCCACGTACGTGCAGGGCGCCCACCTGCGGCACATGGGCGAGGCGCGCGCCGCGGTGGCGCGCCTCGGGAATCCCGGCACAGGACCCGCACCGTTGGTGTATCCGGCGAAGTCGGGCCGGGTGGTGTCGGCGAAGTCGGCCGATGGCCGCCTCGAGGTGTTCGCGGCCGGGGCGGACGGGGTGCATCACGCTTGGCAGACGCAGGTGAACGGTGCTTGGTCGGAGTGGGAGAAGCTGGGCGGCCCCGCGAACGCGCAGCTCGCGATCGCGCCGAATGCCGACGGGCGTCTGGAGGTGTTCGCGCTCAATGGCCAGGTCGCTCAGCATCGTTATCAGCTGTCTCCGTCCGGTGCGTGGTCGAATTGGGAGGAGTTCGGTACGGGCGGAAGCAGCGTGGCCGCCGGAGTCAATGCCGATGGCCGTATCGAGGTGTTCGCCTCGGGGCCGAAGGAGGTGTTCCACCGTTATCAGACCGCTCCCAACAGCGGCTGGTCGGGCTGGGAGCAGTCGGGCGGTGGTCCGGCCGGCAGCCGGGTGAAGATGGAGAAGTCCGTCGACGGGCGTCTGGAGGTGTTCGCGCTCAACGGGAGCACGTTCCAGCATCTGTATCAGACGGCTGTCAACGGCGGCTGGTCGCAGTGGGAGACGGATTTCGGTGGCGGCGGCCATGACATGACCGTCGACCACAACGCGGACGGGCGCCTTGAGGTGTTCGCCTCCGGCCCTGTGGGTGTGTACCACCGCTATCAGACGAGCCCGACGAGTTGGTCGGGCTGGGAGAAGACGGGCGGTCCCGCGAATTCCCAGCTCACCAGCGGCCGTAGCCCCGACGGGCGGGTGGAGGTCTTCGCCATCAACGGCGATGCCGCCATGCACATCTGGCAGACGGGCCTGAACGCTCCTTACAGCGACTGGGCCACATTCGGCACCGGCGGTGCCGAGATCGCCGCGGCGACGAATGCCGATGGCCGTATCGAGGTCTTCGGGACCAATAAGGACGGGGTCCACCACAGGTGGCAGACCGGCTTCAGTACCTGGTCCGAATGGGACTGGGTCAACGGTTCCGGTCCTCCCATCACCTGACCCGATATCCGACACCCGACACCCGACACCCGCGGCCGGTCAGGGCGGCAGGGCCCGGCCGGCCGCGGCATCCCTCCGGAGGACTCATGCGTCCGATCAGCAGACGCCGCCTGCTCCAGGGCTCCGCCGTGGCGGGCGCGTTCGCACTGTCGGCTGTCCGCGGCGGCGCCGTGCCCGCCGGCGCCGCGCCGCCCCCGCCCCACCAGTGGATCGGCGCGGGGCCCTTCACGCACGTCTACGACCCGTCCACCCCCGGAAAGCGGCGTTACCTCAACGACCACACACTGATCAGGGCGTCCGACCGGTGGCACCTGTTCAGCATCGTCGGCGACGGCGCCCCGCCCGGCCAGGCCCCCGACAGCGCGGCCGAGGTCTCCTTCGCCCACGCGTCCGCCCCCGATCCGTACGGGCCGTGGACCACGCACGCCGACGCGCTGACCGTCGACCGGGCCTACTTCGGGGAAGAACACCTGTGGGCGCCGCACGTCATCGAGGCGGGCGGCACCTACTGGATGTTCTACGCGGCCGGGGGCCGGAACGGGGCCGCGATCAACCTCGCCACCTCGACCGACCTGTTCACCTGGACGCGCGTCCCGACCGGCCCGCTCTTCCGGGGGCGCGTGGCGCGCGACCCGATGGTGGTGAGGATCGCCGGGCAGTGGGTGATGTACTACACCGAACTGTCCGGCCAGGACGGCCGGCACGTGGTGGCCTTCCGGCGCTCGGACGATCTGCTGCACTGGAGCGAACCGGGAATCGCCTTCACCGACGCGTCCACCGCCACGACGCTGTCGGTCACCGAGTCGCCCTTCGTCGTCGAACGGGACGGCTGGTACTACCTGTTCATCGGGCCCCGCAACGGCTACGACGGCACCGACGTGCTCGCGTCCCGGAACCCGTTCTTCTTCGAACTCGACGGCTACGCGGGCCATGTGCCCGGCCACGCCGTCGAGGTGGTCACCGACGGCCAGGAGTGGCACGCGAGTGCCGCGGGCTGGTTCCGGCAGGGGCTGTACCTGACGCCTTTGCGGTGGCGGGACGCGCCACCGCCCTGGCAGAGCGCCGACAACCCGGTCGCCGGGCCGGACGTCGACGGCCGGCTCACCGTGTTCGCGCTGGACGCGGGTGACCGCTCGATGCTCCGGCGCGTCCAGCTCGACCCGCAGTCCGACACCTGGTCCTCCTGGGAGACGTTCGGCGGACCGGCGGGGGCGGTCCCCGCGCTCGGCCGCGGCCCCGACGGCAGACTGGAGGTGTTCTCCCTGGCCCCGGGCGGTGTCAACCTGCACCACCGGGCGCAGCGTCCGGACGGCGGCTGGTACGACTGGGAGGAGTTCGGCGGCGCGGCAGGAGCGGTCCCCGCCGTCGCCCGCAACGCCGACGGCGGGCTGGAGGTCTTCGCGCTCGGCCCGGGCGGCAGCACCATCGCCCGGCGACGACAGCTCTCGCCCGGATCACCGATGTGGGACGCGTGGGACGGCGGCTTCGGCGGGCCCGCGGGCGCACCACCCGTCGTCGCCGCCAACGCCGACGGACGCCTGGAGGTCTTCGCCCTCGCGCCCGGCGGCTCCGGCATCCACCACCGGTGGCAGGAGACCCCCAACGGCCCCTGGGCACAGTGGAGCCGCTTCGGCACCGCGGCGGGCGCCGCGCCGCGCGTGGCACGTGACGGCAGCGGCAGACTCACCGTCACCGCGATGGCTCCGTCCGGCGTGGCGGCGTACTGCCGCCGCCAGAACGTGCCGAGCGGGGGCTGGGGGGACTGGCAGCCGATGTCCGGCTGGACGGTCGCGTCCCCGGCGCTCGCGCCCAACGCCGACGGCACGCTCGAAGCCTTCGCCCTGTCGCCCGGAGGGGACCGGCTCGACCACCGGTGGCAGACCGCACCCGGCGGCGGCTGGGACCCCGGTGACGTCTTCGGCGAGCCCGGCGTCCGGCTCGCCGCCATGCCCACGGCAGCGGTCGACGCCACCGGGCGGATGCACGTCTTCGCCGTCACCACGGACGGCCGGATACGTTCCCGGACGCAGGACCGGCCCAGTGGCGGCTGGCGCCCGTGGACCGCGTTCGGTGATCGCGCGGTCGTGGTCTTGCCGTCGGGCAGTCCCGCATATTGAGTTGACCCTCGTGCAGTGAGGCGTCCCGCCGCTGACCGACCGGCTCAACCGAAGGAAGCAGGGAAGCGCATGCGAATAACCCATTTATGGAAGTCCAGTTTGGGCAGCCTCTTCGACCGCAGGGCGGAAACAGGAAAGCCGATGCTTTTCCGCCTCGGCCGGCCGCTGGACATCGATCCGGCGGCCCGGACCATCCTCGACATCGAAGCGATCGCCCAGTGCGTGAGGGACACCGCAGGGGCACTGCACGCGGCGGGAGTCGGTCCCGGGGACCGGTTCGCCGTGTACAAGGACAACCACTTCGACTGTCTGCTGCTCGCCGCCGCCGGAATCAGGATCGGCGCCGTTCCCGTGATGCTGTCGGGACTGCTGCCCCATGACTCGGTGCGGCCGCTTCTGCAGCGTGTCGAACCGAAGCTGCTGGTCAGCACCCAACGCCTCCTGACAGGCAAAGGGAGTGACGGAAAACCGCTCACCTCGTTCGCGGAGCGGACGCTGTACCTCGGCGGAAGCGGCGGAAGCGGCGGAGACGACGGGAGCGACGGAAGCACACCGGACGCGATGGCCTTCGCGGAGCTCTACGGAAGCACCGATCCGGCCCCCGTGCCGCGCGGTGACGACGAGTTGATGATGCTCACCCACACGTCGGGTACCACGGGCGTTCCGAAGCTCATCATGTACACCCCGGCCACACTCCAGGGCCGGATGGCCAGGCTGGAATGCCGCCACCTGCCGCCGGTCACCATACGGCGCAACGACACGGTGGCGATGTTCACGCCGTACGTCCACGCCCGCGCGTTCACCTGGATCTATTCCGTACTGACCCTGTCTCCCGCCAAGGTCCTCCTGATGAGCGACAGCGACCCCGAGGTCGTCGGCCCGCTGTTCCGGCGGCACCGGCCCACCGTGATCGAGGGGCTGCCGATCGACTTCTCGCATATGGAGGAACTCGCCGCGGACCCCCGACAGGGCGCGTTCTCCTCGGTGCGCATGTTCATCGGCAACTTCGACGCCGTGCACTGGTCGACGATCCGTACGTTCCTGAACGCCTCCCGCCACCGCTTTCCCGTCTGGCGGGAGGGATACGGCCAGTCCGAGACCGGCGGAATGGGGATGACGTTCATCACGCGCCCCACGGCGAACAAGCCGCGGGACCAGTACGCGGGCCCTCGCAAGGTGGGTCGGCCGATGCCGGGATTCGTCCAGCTCAAGGTGGTGGACCCGGGCACCTTCAGGCCGGTGCCGAACGGCCGGCCGGGATTGGTGCTCGCACGCACGAAGGCGCGGTGCGTCGGGTACTACCGCGAACCCGAACGCTGGAACGAGAAAGCCGTGGGGGAGTGGTGGAACACCGGTGACATCGGTATCAAGACCAGGACCGGAAGCCTCAAGCTGCTCGACCGCGAGGTCAACTACACCCCGGGCGTGAGCCGCATCGAGCAGGAGGACGTGATCGTCGACCACCTGCCCGCACGGCACGACGTGGCCTTGCTGCCGGTGCCCGACGGCCCGCCGATACCGATCGTCGCCACGCCGGACGGTCAACTGGACAGGGAACACTGGAGAAAGGCGATACGCGGACTGCCCGAGCTGGCCGAGCCGATCGTGATCGACTTCAAGGACATGCCCCGCACCGGAACCGGAAAAATCATCCGGGAGGAACTCCGCCGGCGCTATCTGGACGGCGTCGAGAACCCCGGCACCGGACGGTGGACATGACGACGGCATGTGGAAGCGTGGTCGACGGAATGGGCAGCCCGGGGTGCGGGCGAGGGCTTTTCACCGTCGGATCCTTCACCGTCGAACCCTTCACAGAGGCCTGCCGTCCGGTCTGGGAGCGGCGTCAGCACGTGGTCTTCGGGATCAGCCCCGGTAACAGCTACTTCCACGTCGCACGGCTGACCGAACTCCTCGGCTGGCTCTGTGCCGAGTTCGCCCGCGTCGATGTCGTCATTCCGGATTCGGCGCTGGAACACACCTACCGGGCCCTCGGCTACGACCCCCAGCGCGCGGCGAAAAAGGCACGCGGCGAGATCAACGTCCTGTGCAACCGCGTCGCGCGGGCCTGGGAGAGCGGGGGAGGGCCCAGGCCGACCGACGGTCTCCACCGAATGTCGGAGCTGGAATCCAACGACGTCTATCGCGAAAAACTCGCGGAGTGCGAGCGGGCGCTGGACGAGGACAGCGCCCTGTGGGACACCTGCGCGGACATGAGCAGAGAGGTCCTCGCCGCCCGGGGGTACGACGGGCCGCTCACCGTCGAGCGCATCGAACGGGCCATGCGCTACCTGGTCGCCGAACTCCCCTTCTTCCTGGCGTCGGCCGATATCTTCGGCGCCCCGTCGTCGCTGAACTTCTACCACCGGCCCCTTCCGCTGGCGGAACTCGTCTTCGCCGGGAAATCCCTGCTCCAGGCCTCGCCGCGACAGGCGTACGCCACCATTCGGCCCACTCGTTGAGGGGCTCGGACTGTCAGGTGGATTAATTGTGACATAATTGAGCAAATCGTCACTTCGGAGTCGCTATGCGCTGGCGCCGCACCGCCCCGCAGCCCAGGACGCCGGAGCCCCTGGGAACGCTGAGGCGGCTCGTCGGTGATGTGGACAAGCAGATCGACCTCCAGATGCCACGGATCGAGCTTGCTGCGGCGCTGCAACGTGACATGCTCCCCCCGCGCCTGCCGGACGTGCCCGGCCTGCGGATCGCGGCCAGGTACGCCCCCGCACGGGACGGCCTGGCCGTCGGCGGTGACTGGTACGACGCCTTCCTCATGCCGGACGGCTCCGTCGCGCTCGCCATCGGTGACGTACAGGGCCATGGCGTGGACTCGATCGCCTTCATGGGGCAGGTGCGCACCGGGCTGCGGGCCATCGCCACCGTCACCACCGACCCGGGGAAAATACTCGGCAGCGCCAACGACCTGTTCATCTCGATGGACTGCGATCTCTTCGCGACCTGCTGTTTCCTCCGCCTGGAGGCACGGATCGGCGAGCTGGCCGGGGTCCGCGCGGGTCACCCTCCGGTGGTGTGGGCCACCGTCGGCGGCCGTTCCGGCACCGCCCTCGACGAGGGCGGCCTGCCCCTGGGCATACAACCCCATGAGCGCTATCCGGTGACCCGGCGGCGGCTGACGGAGCCGGGGGCCTTCGTCCTGCTCACCGACGGGGTGGTGGAGGGGCCGTCCTTCCCCGTGGAGGAGGGCCTGGCACGGGTGGCCCGGATCGTCACCGCCCATGCCGACGCCGACCCGGACGTCCTGGCCGCCGAAGTGATCAAAGTGGCCGACCTGACGGGGCACAGCGACGACGCCGCCGTCCTCGCGGTCCACTATGACGGCATGGCCGGATGAGCACCCCGACGCACAGCGCGGGGTTTCGCCGCCACGGCGCCACAGCCCTGCAGTGCCTGGCTGTCGCCGCCCTGTGCTACGGGACCGGCAGGCTCGGTGTGCTGACGCAGATGGTGAGCCTCCGGGTCACCCCGGTGTGGCCACCGGTCGGCGTCGCCCTGGCTGGCCTGCTTCTGTTCGGCCTGCGGGTCTGGCCCGGGGTCCTGCTCGGCGCGTTCCTGAACAGCCTGTCGCGCTGGCCATGGGGCCCTGTCCTCCTGCTCGCCCCCCTCGGCGACACGCTCTCCGTCATCTGCTCGTACACGCTCCTGCGCCGAGTGGGCTTCCGCCGGGAACTGGACCGGCTGCGGGATCCGCTCGCGCTGCTCCTCCTCGGCGTCGTCGGGACGCTCATCAGCGCGACCGTGGGCGTTGGCACGCTGCTGCTGGCAGACGTCCTGCGCGGAAGCTTCTGGTCGACGTGGTCGGTGTGGCTGGCGGGCGACACGATGGGCGTCCTGCTGGTCACGCCGTTCCTGCTCGTCGCGGCCTCGGCCCGGCGGCCCCGGGACGTCCTGCTCTCCCGCTGGCTGGAGGGGGCGGCACTGGCACTGGCCGCCTTCCTCGTCGGGATCGTGATGGCCCGCGGGTCGTCGCTGCTCTTTCTCGGCTTCCCCCTGCTCATCTACGCCGCGTTCCGCTTCCAGCGGGCCGGGGCCGCACCGTGCGCACTGGTCGTGTCGACCTTCGTGACAGTGGCCGCGGCCCACCGGACGGGTCCGTTCAACGGCCACGACGTGTCGCGCAACATGATGACCCTCACCCTGTTCAACGGTGCCGTGTCACTGACCGCGCTGCTGCTCGCGGCGGCGATCACCGAGCGGAACCGGACCCAGGAAGAGATCACGGCGCTCTGCGCGCGGCTGTCCGGCGTGGTGACCAAGCTCGAAGGGGACGAGAACGGCCACCGGCTTCCGCCGCGGGACGGACCGTAGCCGGCGGGCCCGGCCGTCGGCGCCACCGGGCGACGCCCGGAGCGGTCAGTTCGCGAGCGGCGGCATGGCGGCCAGCGCGGCCTTGGCGAGATCCCGGGCCTCCGCCTCGCACGACGGGTGCCTGGTGGCGTCCAGGTAGGCCCGTATCACCAGGTTGCCGTCACGGACATTGAGCTGGCAACGCTTCTCGTCGCTCTTGTAGGTCATCCAGTACGCCTCGTCGCCGAGACCGGGACCGGTCGCGTCCCGCCCGCTCTTCGCACTGTCGGCGAAGTCCTTCCGTGTGACGGCTGTGCCGTTCTTGCCGGGGGTCGAGCGGTGCACCTCCCAGGAGACGACCGCTTCGGGATAGAAGTTCCAGCCGTCGGGCTGGGGCTGGTCCTTGTCGTACCAGGAGCACTCGGTCTTCGCCGTGGCGTCCTGATCCTCCCTCGCGACGTCCTTGTCCTTCCTCCGCTCCTCCCGCAGCGGGAGCTTGGGCACGGCCTCGTCGCACACCGGCATCGTCACGTACTTGTCCGGCAGTCCGCCGCCGTCGCCGTCACCGCGCGACAACAGGTACGCGCCCACGCCGATCCCCGCCGCGAGCACGGCCCCCGCCGTCACCCATGTCACGGTGCGCCGGCTGCGGGGCGCCGGGGCGGCGGGAGTGTCGTACGTGGTGAGCACGGCCGTACGCGGGGCGGCGGCGCCCGCGCCCCGCAGGATCGTGGTGCGCTCCGGGCCGCCGTCGAGCAGGCCCGCGACCCGGGACCGCTGCTCGTCGACCATCCGCTGCACCGCGGGCGGCCACGGCCGGGGCGCGGGAGCCACCGGGCCCAGGAGGGCGAGCAGTTCGGCAGGGGCGGGGCGTTCGGCCGGGTTCTTGGCCAGGCAGCGGGCGACGATCCCGTACAGGGACCCGGGCACACCGCTCAGATCGGGCTCGGTGTGCACGACGTTGTAGAGCGTCTGGAGGGTGGAAGGGCCCGTGAAGGGGCTGCGGCCGGTCGCCGCCATGACGAGGACCGAGCCGAGCGAGAAGATGTCGCTCGCCCCGGTCAGTTCCCGGCTCTGCGCCTGCTCGGGCGACATGAACGGCGGCGAGCCGACCACCCAGCCGGTGCCGGTGAGCTCGGTGGCGTCCCCGGTCTCCGCCGCGCGGGCGATGCCGAAGTCGATGACCCGTGCCCCGTCCTCGGCGAGCAGCACGTTCTCGGGCTTGAGGTCACGGTGGACGAGACCGGCCCGGTGGATCTCGTGCAAGGCCGTCGCCAGGCCCACCGCCAGGCGGTGCAGGGCGGGCTCCGGCAGCGCGCCCGTGCGCTCCACGGCCGCGCCCAGTGAGGGTCCGGCCACGAAGGCCGAGGCGAGCCAGGGCAGTTCGGCGTCCGCGTCGGCGTCGAGGACGGCCGCCGTGTACGCGCCGGACACCTTCCGTGAGGCCTCCACCTCCCGCCGGAAGCGGGCCCGGAAGCCGTCGTCGGCCGCGTGCCGGGCGTGCACCAGCTTCACCGCCGCCGGCCTGCCGTCCGGCGCGACGCCGAGCAGGACGCGGCCCATGCCACCCCGGCCGAGCTCGGTGAGGAGGATGTACGGCCCGGCCTTCTCGGGTATCGGGTGCGACGCGCTCACAGGGCGGCCACCGCAGCCGTGCTCTGGCGGGCCATGTCCTTGGCGAGGGCCTCGCACGGGCCGCCCTTCGGATAGTGGACGCCCTTGATCTCGATGTACATGTACAGGTTGACGTCCCGCGCGTACAGCACGCAGTTGCCCGGGTCGGGGTCCTGCAGCCACATGCCTTCCTCCACGCCGGGGATTCCGGAGTCGCGAGGGGTCTTCCTCTGCATGAAGAGGCCCTCGTAGTGCTTCTTGGCCAGCTCGGCCCCGGTGGGCCCGCCCGGGCGGGAGGGGAAGAGATCCAGGGTGATGTCGATCGAGTCGCCGGAGCGGTCGCTCCAGAAGCAGGCCATCTGCGGATGCGTGTGCCCGTCGCCGTCCTTCTGCTGCCACACCTGATCGGGGAAGTTGCCGCTGGGTCTGCCGAAACCGGCCGGGGGCTTGAAGCTGCCGGCGGCCTGCACGCACGTCGGGACCGTCTTGGCGTACTTGTCCGTCACCTGCGCGAGCGGGGTCGAGCCGGGGGTCGGCACGGGTTCCGGGAAGAACGTGCCGTACACGTTGTCCGGACCGATCATCAGGACCGCGACCGCCGTGGTCACGAGCGTCACGGCCGTCACGACCGCGGTGACCAGCCGCCAGGGGGTGCCGAGCCACTTGGGAAGCCGCGTTGCCGCCGGGGCGGGCGAGGAGACGACGGTGGGCGTGGGCACGACGACGGGCGGGGACGGCGGAACGGGCGGATACGCGGGAGCGGGCGGGGACATGAAGTCGGCCCCGGCCCCGGTCCCGGCCCCGGCCGTGAGCCGCGCCGCCCATGAGCGGCGCTCCGTGATCCGCTCGTACACCGTCCCCGGCCATGGGCGCGCGGCCGGGGCGAGCGGGCCGATCAGGGCGAGGAGTTGACCGGGGGTCGGCCGCGCGGCCGGGTCCTTGGCCAGGCACGGCTCGATGATCCGGCGCAGCCCGGGCGGTACGGGGCCCAGGTCGGGGAGGTCGTGCGCGACGGCGTGCATGAGCGCGAGCGGCGAGTCCCCGGCGAACGGGCTCCGGCCCGTGGCGGCCGTGGCGAGGGTGACGCCGAGGGAGAACACGTCGCTCGCCGGGCCCGGCTGCTCGCCGTGGACCTGCTCGGGCGACATGAACGCGGGCGAGCCGATGACCGCGCCGGTGTGGGTCAGCTTCGTCTGGTGGTCGGCCGCGCGGGCGATCCCGAAGTCGACGACCCGTACGCCGTCCTCGGTCAGGAGCACGTTCGACGGCTTGAGGTCGCGGTGCACGAGTCCGGCCCGGTGGATGTCCTCCAGGGCCTGGGCGAGGCCGGCGGCGAGCAGCCGTACCGCCTCCTCGGGCAGCGCCCCGCCCGCGTCCAGCGCCTCGCTCAGCGAGGGCCCGGGGAGGAAGAGGGAAGCGAGCCACGGCGTCGGCGCGTCCGGGTCGGCGTCGACGACCGGCGCGGTGTACGCCCCGGAGACCCGCCGTGACGCGTCCACCTCCCGCCGGAACCGTGACCGGAACCCGGGATCGTCCGCCAGGTCGGCGTGCACCCGTTTGACGGCCACGAGCCGTCCGTCCGGCGCCACCCCGAGCAGCACCTGTCCCATGCCGCCCTGCCCGAGCACCCCGACCGTCCGGAACGGTCCCACGTGCGTCGGGCCGTCGGCCCCCAGTATTCGCATGCCGAATCCGTCCTCCCCGTGAATGCGGGGGGATCTTACTCAGATCGCGCCGTACCCGGTGAGTTCGAGGGGGTGGTCGTGGCGGCGATGTGCCCGGAGAGTGGGCATACGAGGGGATTTATCGTGCGAGCGGGCCCGCTTCCGGAGAAGGCAGGGCCCGCCCACGCGGGTTCAGCGGTCGTCGCCGAGCGCCAGCGCGGCCCGCTTCACCGCCGAGGCCACGGCCTCGGTCGCCCGGGCGTTGAAGACGCTGGGGATGATGTAGTTGGCGTTGAGTTCGTCCTCGGTGACGACGCCCGCGAGGGCGCTGGCGGCGGCCAGCATCATCTCGGTGTTGACGGTGCGTGACTGGGCGTCGAGCAGGCCGCGGAAGACGCCGGGGAAGACCAGGACGTTGTTGATCTGGTTGGGGAAGTCCGAGCGGCCGGTGGCGACCACGGCAGCCGTCTGGCGGGCGATGGCGGGGTCGACCTCGGGGTCGGGGTTGGCCAGCGCGAAGACGATCGCGCCCTCGGCCATCGC
>NZ_JAINFC010000148.1 GCF_020740835.1 Streptomyces sp. UNOC14_S4 | reverse complement strand
GGAACGGGCAGGGCGCCGGGCGCGGGCCGCGGACCGTAGCCCTCCGCCTCGAAGCGGAGCCGGCCGCCGGTGCCGGGGTCGCGGGTGAGCAGTCCGGCGTCGGCGGGCAGCGCGGTGCGCGGCCACAGGCGGGGCGGCAGGGGCTGGACGACCGCGAGCGGTGCGGCCAGGGACCAGTGGTGCAGGAGGCTCTGGGCGCGGCCCTCCTGCCAGAGGGGGCCCACGCAGTCGCTGATGACGAGGGTGAGCGAGCGGCCGGTGGGGTCGCGGAACTGGTCGGCGGGGCGCGGGTGGAGGGCACCGGCGTGCCCGCCCCCGGGCTGTACGGCGGTGCCGACGAGAGGGGTGCCGTCCTCGGCCCGGTGCAGATAGCGCACCTGGACGTCGCTGAAGACGCCCAACTGGGCACAGGTCTGCCGCAGTTCCTCCAGCATCCGGTCCCAGACCACCATGGACGGCGAGGCGTCCATGAGCAGCTGCATGGTGGCCGTACGGCGTTCGCCGCGCCGGTAGCGCGGGTCCAGGACGCCGGTGCGGGCGGCCAGGTCGGCGGTGGCGTCCTCGTCGAGCGGGCCGCGCGGGGGCGCGGCGGGCGTGCGGTAGCCACGCAGGGGCCGCAGGGCGCGCTGGAGCCCGAGGAGGCCGGGCAAGGAGGCCGCCATGGGCACCCTTATGGGAAAGGCGCCCGCCTCCGGGAAAGCGCCCGCTCCCCCGGCCCGGCGGGCCGCCGGGCACCCATCGCGCCCGGCGTAGAGCGACACGGGACCGGAGCGCTCCGCGTGCCGCGCGGCCGGGGAGTCCGCGGGGTCCGCGTGCGTGCCGTCGGGGGACGTCCGGGCGTCCCCGGGATCCCGCACCCGGGCGGTGTGCGGGGGCGCGAGGAGCCCCGTGTCAGCGTCCGGCGCGGTCACCCCGGCGCCGGGGCCCGCCGCCGGGGTGACCCACTGGGCGAGCCAGACCGCGTCGGCGATCTCCTCCGGGGTCAGCTCCCAGGACGCCGCCCGCAGGCGGGCGACCAGCTGCCCCAGCCGGTGGTCGGGGGGCGCCGTCATACCGCATCACCTCGGACGGTCCAGTGGTTGCATGAGCATGTCGGCGAGCCGGTCGCGCGTGACCCGTTCGGCGCGCGGGGCGTGCTGGGTGAGGAAGAGGGCGTTGAGGAGCTGGTCCGCGGCGATGATCTCGCCGGGCTCGCGGTCGAGGAAGCGCCGGATGAGATCGGCGCCCGCGCCCACCGCCTCGTCACCGAGGTGGGCTCTGACCATCGCGGTGAGCTGCTCCTCGCCGGGCGGTTCGAGGTCGAGCTGGATGCAGCGGCGCAACAGGGCGGCCGGGAAGTCGCGTTCGCCGTTGGAGGTCAGCACGATCAGCGGGAAGGTGGTGCAGCGCACCCGGCCGCCGGTGATCACGGCCCGGCCGCCGTCGTCCGTGAGCACCTCGACCTCGGGCTCGCGGTCGGCGATGCGCTCCAGCTCGGGAAGGGTGAACTCGCCCTCCTCCAGGGCGTTGAGGAGGTCGTTGGGCAGGTCGAGGTCGCCCTTGTCGAGCTCGTCGACGAGCAGCACGCGGGGCCGGTCCACGGGCAGCAGGGCGGTGCCCAGGGGCCCCAGCCGCAGGTACGAGCCGATGGAGGGGCGCCCGTCGCCGTCCGCTCCCTGGGCACGCTCCAGCTGGACGTCCTGGAGGCGGGCGATGGCGTCGTAGTGGTAGAGCCCGTCGCGCAGGGAGCTGCGGCTGACGATGGGCCAGCGCAGCACCCGGCCGAGCCCGAGCTCGTGGGCGACGGCGTGGGCGAGGGTGGACTTGCCGGTGCCGGGGTTGCCGGTGACGAGGAGGGGGCGGCGGAGGTAGAGCGCGGCGTTGACCGCCTCGACCTCGTCGGGGCGCGGGTGGTGGTTCTCCACCAGCCTGCGCAGCACCCCGAGTCGGCGGGCCGCGCTGGGGTCGGTGGCCGCGCCCGCGTCGGGGCCGGACGCGGCGAAGTCCCGCCAGGGCGGGGGCGGCGGGAGCTGCTCTATCCCGTCGTGCGGCAGGCCCGCTCCGCGGTAGATGCGCCAGTCGTTCACACCGGTCTCCTCACAGCTGGTGTCGTCGCCCCGGAGCCCGCCCAGCCCGTCGTCCCCCGCACGAAGGTACCGGTACACGGCGCTTCGGCCGGTCCGTGGCACGCTCTCCTGTCACGTGCTTGACGCATCGTCATCTCACCGGCCCCGGGCGGGGTCCGGGCGCGCGAAGCGGCTGGTCGGGGCGGGGCGGCCGGTCCGGCGAGTCGTAGAGCAGGGCAATCGACCGCGCCCACAGGACGTCCGGGTCGGGATACTCGGGATCACCGCAGCGGATACGGAGGCTGCGGATGCGCCGCTGCAGCCCCTCCGGGGTCTTGGCATCGCACAGAAGTGCCGTCATCTGCTCGTGGAATTCGGCGCAATCCGTATGCCCGGTGGCGCATCTGCGCCAGACGACGAGCGCGTGCCCGGCGGCCAGCGCGGCCCCCAGCGCGTCGGCTCCCGGCCCTTTCGAGACAGGACCGCAGTAGACCGGAACGGCCGTGTCCTCGACGCTGGACAGCCGGTCGTAGACCGCGTAGCCGCTCTCCCGCCCCGGGCCGTCGTGACCGCGCACCGGCGCCTCGCGGCGCAGCGGCACGGCGCTCAGCGGGCCGCGCGCGGCGGCGTTCCAGCGGCGGTGCCACTCGGGGATGTCCCGGCGGCCGCCGGCGCGCAGCACGACGACGCGGCGCTGCCCGAGCGGCAGGGTGTCGGGGTCGATGCCGTCCTCGGGGGTGCCGGGCGGGGAGAGCCGCCAGGAGTCCAGGGGCTCGTCGAGGAGTTCGCGCGGGACGGCCACCTCGATGGAGGCCAGGTGGTCGCCGACGTCGCTCTGGCGCACGGCCTCGGCGATGGGGTCGCGCAGCGCCTCGTACAACTCCGCCCGGGTGACGCCGCGTTCGTCGCTGCGCAGCGTGACGAGATCGTCCTCGCGGAGCAGTTTGACGCGCCAGGGGTAGGCGTCGCCGTAGAGGCCGCGGTCTATCTCCACCAGCACGTCGGCCCGGGCCCGCACCTCCTCCTCGCCCGGCTCCACCTTGCGGCGCGTGGGCTTGCGCAGCTCGACGCCGGTGCGGGCGGGGAGCTCGTCCGGGTCCTCCGGACCGAGTGCGGCGCCGCCGTGCAGGATCTGGTCGATCTCCTCCCGGATGAAGGAGTCGATCGGCTCCTCGCGCCCGGACAGCCAGTTGTTCAGCTCGTCCACCGGGCCGTCGTCGGCGGGGTTCCCGGCGCGGCTGACGGCGGCGGCGACGCGCGCCGCGTAGAGCAGGACGGCCTCCAGCTCCAGATCGCGCTCCTGGGAGCGCGTCTCGTCGTCACGGAGGTCGTAGAGCAGGCCGACGCCCTCCCGCCAGGTGCGCGGGTCGTGCTCGATGCCCGGCTGGTACGGCCCCTGGATCATCCGCCGTTTGACCTCGTCCACCAGCTTCATCACGTCACCGGGCCTGCCGGGCGGCGTCAGTTCGGCGAGCCGCGCGAAGAGCTGCGTCCGCAGGACCGGGGTGAAGGCACCCGCCGTGGCGGACCGCAGGGTGTACTGGAAGCCGGTCCAGCTGCCGCGCGTGCCGCCCGTGCGGTAGCGCCGCAGGTGGTGCCGGTCGTGGGCGCGGACGAGGGCGTGCAGCCGGTCGCGGCCGGGCCGGGTGTTGGCCAGCGCGCGCAGCGCGGTGACGGGGACGGCGAGCCCGGCGTCGCCCTCGCCGCGCCCCTTGCACACGCCGATGACGGCGCCCCGCTCGGTGTCGACGACGGGGCCGCCGGAGGTGCCCGCGACGGGGATCTCACCGCGCAGCAGCAGCGCGCTGCCGTCGGGCCCGTCGGTGCCGCTGGCCATGCCGTGGCCGGAGCGCAGCGCCAGGTCGCCGACCTCCTTCGACCAGCCGTGCAGGCTGATCCGGGCGGGCACGACGGCCGAACGGTCGCTCAGCCAGAGGCACTCGACGTCCTCGGCGTCCTCGACCTCGACCAGGGCGAGGTCGGGCAGCTTCCACCGGCGGGGCGGGCGCTCGGGGTCGTCGGGGACCGGCAGCACCAGGGCCACGCGGCCCTCGGTGGTACGGCCCCGGTGGTCGGTGATGTCGATCGCGGTCTCCCCGGCCAGCACGCCACCACCCCCGTTCCCCACCACATGGGCACAGGTCAGGACCTGCCCGGGAGCGATGAAGAAGCCGCTGCCCCAGAACCGGTCACCGGTCGGGTCATACCCGCCGCCGGGCGCGGAGATGCGTACGACGGCCCGGCGTACGGTCCCGTCGAGGGCGCTCAAGGAGTGCCGGGGGTAGCGGCCGGTGCCACCGCGGCGGCGGGGCGCGGCTCCCCGCGCCCCGGCCCGCGCTCCGCCCCGCGCTCCGACCAGGTGAGGGTGACGTTGATCGACGCCTTGCCCTCCCCGTCGGCGAGGAGGCTGATGACGTGCCCGGCCTTGGCGGACAGTTCGATGCCGAACTCGACGCTGACCTCGTCCGGCGTGACGGCGGCGAGCGCCGGGCGCAGGGAGCCGACGACTCCCCGTACGACGTCGGAGAGACCGCCCGCGAGCCCGGCGACGCGCCGGGCGGCGCCCACGGCGCTGGAGTCCGCGTACCCCCCGCCGCCGTCGGGCCCCTCGGGCCCCTTGTCCAGCTCGTGCGCCTCACTGATCCGCGCCCAGACGACCGTCCCGTCGTCCAGCCGGACCTGAGCGATCCCGTCTGCCACGCGCCACCCCCCGATCCGCGTTCCGGTGCAGCAGGCTAGCCCTCGTGCGGGACGGGCGCGAGAGGCTGCGGCGAACGGCCCGCCTATCCTGGGCGGGAAACGCAGGTATGCCCCTGGCAGGAGCCGGGCGCCTGGTACCCCGACCGACTTACCGACTTGACGGAGAGCACGTTGTACTTCACCGACCGCGGCATCGAGGAGCTCGAGAACCGGCGTGGCGAAGAGGAGGTCACCCTCGGCTGGGTGGCCGAACAGCTCCGCACGTTCGTCGACCTCAACCCGGACTTCGAGGTCCCGGTCGAGCGCCTCGCGACGTGGCTGGCCCGCCTGGACGACGAGGACGACGACGTTTAAGGGGCCGAAGGCCCCTGCAAGGGGCGCGGGGAACTGCGCGAGCAACCACAGCGGGCCGGCAGCCGCCGCCGCACATGGCGAATCGAGCTCGTAGGCGGAAGGGGCGTAGGGAACTGCGCGACCGGCCCCCACCGGCCCGCAGCCGCGCGCCCAGCGCAAGCCGCACCCCGGTAGGCGCCCCTCGGAAGCGAAACGGCGGGTCAGCCGCGACGCCGACGCCACGCGTCGTACGCCAGCGTCACGGCGCCGTCGGCGAGAAGTACGACACCCGCCGTCCGCCAGCCCCGATGCCGTCCCCAGACAGCAAGCGCCGCGCCAGCCGCCACCTCCGCCAGACCAAGGGCCCGCAACCGCGGCCCACCCCCGTCCAGCCCGATCCGCACCGCCTCGCGCCACCCCGGCCAGTCCAGCGCCTCCGCCCCCGGCACCGCGGCGGAGCGCAGGCGCGCGGCGCCGACGCCGGGCGCCAGGCCCTGCGGCAGGGTCAGGCCCGTACGGGAGAGCACCGCGATCACCCCGAGCACCCGCGCCTCGGCGTCCGCGTCGGCGTCCGGGAGCGTGAGCCCGTCGAGCGCGGCGCCGTCGAGCACCGGGTCGAGCCCGATCCGGGCGCGCAGGGCGGCCATGGCCGCCTCCTCGCCCGCGGGGGTGCCGTCGGCGAGCCAGCTGTAGCCCGCCGTACGGCGGAAGCCCGCCGCCACCACGAAGCCCGCGCCGCTCGCGTCCCACCACAGGCCCACGACGGGCCACGGCTCCGCGACGGCGAGCGCGTGCGCCCAGCCGGCCGCCGCCGTGGCGGGGTCGGTGCCCTCGGTCCGCCAGGAGTCCTCTCCGGGGATCAGCACGCTCCACCCCTCACCTGCCGGGGCGAGGAGCAGCGGTTCGTTCAGGAGCTGTGCGGAGGGACGGACGCGGTCGGGCTCGGCCCGGCAGAGCAGCAGAACCCCGGCCGCGCGGCTGTGATCAGTTGCGGACATGCGACAACGCTATGTCACGACGGAGCCGCTTGACTTCCCGGGACCGCGATATATCGTGTTTGGAGAGACGCGATAGGTTGCGTCCGGCGGCGGCCGCCCCGTGCGCGCCGCCCCTTGTCGCCACGCGCATTCGCCCTGTCCCGCACGTCTTGTCCCACACGTCGAGGAGGCCCGGCATGCCGGTCCAGTCGGAGTGGTCGCTGTCCGCGCCGCAGAACATCACCTTCGAAGAACCCGTCACATCGCTCGTCGTCCAGCTCATCCACGGCACGGTCAACGTCGTGGGAGCCGCCTCGGGGCCCGCGCGGCTGGAACTCTCGGAGCTCACCGGTACGCCTCTGAAGGCGAGCGTCAAGGACGGCACGCTGACCGTCGCCTACGAGGACTTCCGCTGGACGCCCCTGCAGTGGCTCACCCACAAGAGCTGGAACCGCACCGCCGCGGTGACCCTCACCGTGCCGACCGGCACCCGCGTCGAGGTCGGCGTCGCGGACGCCGGCGCCGTCGTCTCCAACATCTCCGGGCATGCCGCGGTCAACAGCGTCTCGGGCACCGTCACGCTCACCCGGGTCGGCGGCACGGTCCGCGCCACCACCGTCTCCGGCGCGCTGGAGGCCCAGGGGATCAGCGGCGACCTGCGCTTCAAGTCGGTCTCCGGCGACCTCACGCTCGTCGAGAGCCCGCTCGACACGGTCCGCGCCGACTCCGTCAGCGGCAGCATGGCCGTCGACCTCACACCCACCGGCCAGGGGCCCGACCTCGTGCTCTCCACCATCTCCGGCGGGATCGCCATCCGGCTCCCGGCCGCCGCCGACACCACGGTCGAAGCCAACACCACCGGCGGACCGCTGTCCTGCGCCTTCGAGGAACTGCACGTCAGCAGCCAGTACGGGGCCAGGAGGATCACCGGCAGCCTCGGCGCGGGCGGCGGCCGCCTCAAGGTCACCAGCGTCTCCGGCGCCGTCGCGCTGCTGCGCCGCCCCGACACGGAACCCGGCACGGAAGCGGACGCGACGCCCGAGCGCCCCACCCAGGGAAAGGTCCTCTGATGCCCCCCGTCTTCGCCCACGGCAGGCTGCGGCTCTACCTGCTCAAGCTCCTCGACGAGTCGCCCCGCCACGGCTACGAGATCATCCGGCTGCTGGAGGAGCGCTTCCAGGGGCTCTACGCGCCCTCCGCCGGCACCGTCTACCCGCGGCTCGCCAAGCTGGAGGCGGAGGGGCTCGTCACCCACTCCACCGAGGGCGGCCGCAAGGTCTACTCCCTCACCCCCGCGGGCCGGGCCGAACTCGCCGACCGCCAGGGCGAGCTGGCCGAGCTCGAACTGGACATCCGCGAGTCCGTCTCCGCCCTCGCCGCCGACATCCGCGAGGACGTCAGCGGCGCGGCGGGCGACCTGCGGCGCGAGATGCGCGAGGCCGCGCGGCGCACCCGCGCGGCCGCCACGGACGGCGCCGACGTGTGGCAGCAGGCCAAGGGGGACTTCCGCCACGCGATGGAGGAATGGAAGGAACAGGCCCGCCGGGCGAAGGAGGAGAGCCGCCGCGCCCGCCAGGACGCCCAGCAGGCCCGCCGCCAGGCCAAGCAGGCGCAGGACCACGTACGCGAGGAGGCCCAGCGGATCGCGGAACGGGTGCAGGAGCGCGTACGCGGCGGCGACTGGCCGACGGGCCTCGTCGACGGCATCACGTCCCTGACCCAGGAACTCGGCAACCTCGCCAATGCCGGCAACGGCGGCAACGGCGGCCGGACGGCCGCCGCTTCCCCTCCCCCGGCACCCGAGTGGGCCGACGCGGCCGACACGCTCTCGAAGGACCCGGCCCGCGACCTGGACCGCCTGCTGGACCGCTTCCGCGACGACATCCGCGACGCGGCACGGGACCACGGGGTGACGCCGCGTCAACTGGCCCAGTCCCGCGAGATCCTGGCGGACGCGGCGAGCCGCGTCACGGCATTGCTCACCCCCCGGGGGTAACGGCCTCCCCGCTACGGCCCGGGCCGCAGAACCTCGGCCCGGGCCCACTCGCATACGGCGGCGGGATCAATCGCCGCCCTCGGCCCGCGGCGGCATGTACACGAGCGTGACGGACGGACCGATCCAGCTCACGCTGTGCCGGAGCCCCGCGTCGCGCAGCTCGGCCTGAGAAGCGAGCCGCAGCGCGTGCGGCTCCGTGCTCCACTCCCGCGTTCCGTCCGGCGACCTGAGCCGAACCCGGCGGGTGCCGTGGCCGACGACCTGTCCCACGCCGCCGAGCCGCTTGTCCAGCACCCATGCGCCTTCGCTGTAAGTCACGAGATTTTCTGACGCGTTCACGCTTACGCCTCCCCATATGCCCTGCCCTGACAGGCCACTTGCCGTGTCGGGACGCCCAGAATGCTCGCGCAGAGCGCTACTTGCAAGCTTTCAGACAGTCCTCTTTCGCCAGGTTGACGTGCTTTGCAGACAGCACCCGATGATGCTTTCATTCGGGGCGCCGATGCATTTCACTTCGAGCTGGGGAGGTGGGGCGTGCCCGCACCCGACGGCCCAACTGGATCGACCGTTCCAAGGCGACAACTCGGCAGAATCCTGGGCGAGCTGCGCGAACGAGCGGGACTCACCGTGAAAGCGGCAGCGAAAGAGCTGGAGCGGTCACCGGTCACCTTGTGGCGGGTGGAGCAGGGGAAAGTCGCCTCGCGCATGGTCGAGGTCAAGGCCATGTGCGAATGCTATGGAGCATCCAAAGACCTCACCAAAGCCCTCGTAGGGCTGGCTCAAGAGACCAAGGCAAAAGGCTGGTGGCACGCATACGGAGACGTCATCCCCGCGGGCTTCGATCTCTACATCGGACTTGAAGAGGCTGCTTCACGCATCGACTGGTACGAACCCGAGCTGGTCCCGGGTCTGCTCCAGACCGAAGACTACGCACGCACCATCATGCGAGAAGGACAGGGCAGCCCGATCGAGACCCCGGAAGAGATCGAGCGGCGTGTTCAAGTCCGCCTCAAACGACGTGCTCTGCTCACCCGGATCACCACGCCTCCCACGCTGAACGTACTGGTCAACGAAGCCGTGGTAAGGCGCCCCATCGGCGGGCATAGCATTATGGCGGGGCAGCTCACGCACTTGGCAGAAGTGAGCCGCATGCCCAACATCACGATCAGAGTGGTGCCATTCAGCTCGGGGCTCCATCAAGGCGTCATGACAGGCCAGTTCCAGATCCTCCGCTTTCCCCTCGCGGGAAACGGCAAAGAGACGGAACCCCCGACCGTCTATTCCGACGGATACACAGGCGACCTGTACTTGGACAGGCCGAGCGAAGTGGATCGCTACGACAAAGCATTCCAGGACATCGCCAGCAAGTCGCTGACTGCCGAAGCGTCACGGCACCTGATTCTCGAGATGGCGGAGCATCATGAACAGACATGACCCGATAGCCCCCACGTGGTGGAAGTCCAGCTACAGCAACGCCCAGTCGAGCTGCGTCGAGGTATCCGACAGCCACCCTGGCGTCGTCCCCGTCCGTGACAGCAAGACCCCGGACACCCCCGGGCCGAACTTCCCCACGTCCACCTGGGAAACCTTCGTGGCCGACGTCAAGCACCGAAGGTGACCCTGCGGCCAGGGCTCCCCCTCACCGGACGAGTCCGATGGCCTCGATCTCGATCATCCACTCGGGATCGGCGAGCGAGGAGACCTCCACGAACGACTCCGCGAGGTGCGGCTTGTCCGGGAAGTGCTCCGCGCGCAGCTTGGCGAAGACGTCCTGCTGCGTGATGTCGGTGACGAAGACGGTCGCCTTGACCACGTCGGCGAGGCTGGAGCCTCCGTTCGTCAGTACCGTCGACAGATTCGCGAGTGCCTGACGGGCCTGCGCCTCGAAGTCCCCGGCACCGACCGTGGCCCCCTGGGAATCGATCGGCGCCTGCCCCGAGGTGAAGAGGAGATTCCCGACCCGGACGCCCAGCGAGATACCGGCCGACTCGTACCAGTCGGGGTTCGCGGAGACACGCACACGACCGGTGGCGGGCTGTACAACTGACATTTGCCGACACTCCCTCAAAACAGCTCGTACAGGGCCGGGTGACTGCGGTCGCCCGGCAGGATCCGACTACGACAGCCACGAGCCGCCAAGATCCATTCCCGAGGACCTCCAGGTTCACTTCCGCGTCAAGCCGGCCGGACGAAAGCCCCCGGCCGGATCACCCGGCACGCACACCACCGTCACCCGTCCCCGCCCGGTCGCCCGTACCCGGATGACGCCAGGGGCACCCGGCGGCACGCCGGACCCGTCGGCACGCGCGGGCCCCGACACCGCGACACGCCAGCCCCGGGGAGCCGCCGGGAGCGAGAGCACCGTCGGACCGGAGCCCCGGGGCGCGTATGTCAGGCGGTACGCCCCACCGTCGTACGAAGACGAGACCGCCCGCCCCGCCACCGCCACCGCGTAAGGCGCGACCGTCCGTTCCCGGTTGGGCCGGAAGCGGCCCGCCGTGTCGACGGCGCAGTAGCCGCCCCCGTAGCACCACACATAGCCCGTCCAGCCCGACGCGTAACGGGCCATCGACGCCAACGCGTCGTCGTAGAAGCGGGCCATGTTCGGGAGCCCGGAGTTCAAGGGGCCCCACTCACCGATCAGCACGGGAACACGCTGCTCGCGCGGATAGCGCGTCACGGCCGCCTCGTACGCCTCGATCCAGTGCGCGGACGGGTCGTAGTCCCCGCCCGCCTCCATCGCGGTGCTGTAGAAGTGCGGGGCGTAGACGACCTTCCCCGCCGGGTCGTGGACGCGGCCGAGGCCGGTCGGGACGGCCTCGCCGACGGCCGGGGTCGGCTCGACGAGGAGCGCGTGCCGCCGGTCGGCGCGGCGCACCGCCGCCGCGAGCCGGTCGTACATCGGGGTGAGCTGGTCCCGTTCGATACGCCGGGCCGCCGACGGCAGGTCCTCGCCCGGACGCAGCCTGCCCATCGGCTCGTTGATCAGGTCGTAGCCGAACACCGCCGGGTGCCGCCCCAGCCGTCCGGCCAGCACCCGCCACATCCGCGCCTGGGCCTCGCGCAGGTCCGCGTCCTCGTAGAGGTGCTCGAACGCGGCCTGTACGGCGGGCTCGTAGTACTCGGTGAACCAGTCGTCCGGGTGCGGGACGTACGGCAGGCCGTCGGTGCGCGTGGCCCACTCGGGGATGCCCCGATGGCCGCCGAACGCGGGGCCGAAGACGTCCTGGTGGGCGTCGACGATCACGCGGACGCGATAGCGGTGCGCCCAGTCGAGGACGCGTTCGATCCGGCGGAGGTAGCCCCCGCTGAACCGCCCGCGCCGCGGCTCCAGGTCGTCCCAGAAGACCAGCAGCCGGGCCAGGCCGAACCCGGCCGCGGCCATGTCCCGGAAGTGCCGCTCGGTGATGCCGGTGAGGGCGTCGGCGCCGCGGTGGGTCTTGTCCTCCACGTTCCAGCCGCGCAGGGTCAGCACCCGCCCGCGCTCGTCCGTCAACCGCGGAACGGGATCGTCCGCATGGGTCCGGGCCATGGCACCGTACGGCGCGAGGAGCGCCGCCACCAGGGCCAGTACGGTCACGATCACCGCTCGCGGACTGCGCACGGCCCTCCCACGGTCAGACGGTCAGGACCACCTTTCCGAACAGATCGCCACCGGCCATCTTCTCGAAGCCCTCCCGCGCCCGGTCAAGGGGCAGGACGGAGTCGATCACCGGCCGGACCCCGCCGGCCGCGCAGAGGCTGAGCAGGCCCGCCAGTTCCTCCTTGGTGCCCATGGTCGAGCCGACGACCTTGAGCTCCAGGAAGAAGATGCGGTTGAGCTCGGCGGACGCGGGGCTCTGGCCACTGGTCGCGCCGGAGATCACCAGGGTGCCGCCGGGCCTGAGGGACTTGACCGAGTGCGACCACGTGGCCGCGCCCACCGTCTCGATGACGGCGTCGACGCGGTGCGGCAGCCGCGCGCCCGGCTCGAAAGCGGCCTCGGCGCCCAGCTCCACCGCGCGCTGCCGCTTCGCCGCGTCACGGCTCGTCGCGAAGACCCGCAGCCCGGCCGCCGCGCCCAGCGCGATCGCGGCCGTCGCGACACCGCCGCCCGCGCCCTGCACGAGAACGCTCTGGCCGGGGCTCACGTTCGCGTTGGTGAAGAGCATCCGGTACGCGGTCAGCCAGGCCGTCGGCAGACAGGCCGCCTCCTCGAAGCTCAGCTCCTTCGGCTTGGGCAGCACGTTCCACGCGGGCACGGCCACGCGCTCGGCGAAGGACCCCTGATAACGCTCGGTCAGGATCGACCGCGGCTCGTTCGGCGCGACACCGTGGCCGGTCTGGCCGATGACGGAGTGGACGACGACCTCGTTGCCGTCCGAGTCGATCCCGGCGGCGTCGCAGCCGAGGATCATCGGCAGCGACTCCTCCGTGATGCCCACGCCGCGCAGGGTCCACAGGTCGTGGTGGTTGAGCGACGCGGCCTTGACGTTGACGACCGTCCATCCGATGGGCACCGACGGTTCCGGGCGCTCGCCCAACTCCAGTCCGGTGAGCGGCTGATCACGGTCGATGCGGGCTGCGTAGGCGGCGTACATGGTCCGAACCTACGCCGGACGCGGCGCGAGCGGAACCACTTCCTTTGTGACACGCGGCGGCTCCGCCGTTCGACCGGGGTTGCGCCCACCGGGGTGCCCCTTGCGCTGCGCGCGCGTCTGCGGGCCCGGTGGGGGCTGGTCGCGCAGTTCCCCGCGCCCCTGAAGGGGCGCGCCTTTACGTCCCACCCCCGGTTGTGGGCAGGCGTTCCGCACGGCGGAACGGGTGGGCACAACCGGACCACCGGCCGCACCCACCACGGGGTCTGGGGGCGGAGCCCCCAGTCGCCCGCCTGGCTACCGCCGCGCCACACCCTCCGCCCGCGCCGCCGCGGCCACGGCGGCCGTGACCGCGGGAGCGACCCGCTCGTCGAACGGCGACGGAATAACGCACTCCGCACTGAGCTCGTCCGCCACCACCGCCGCCAGCGCCTCGGCCGCCGCGAGCTTCATGCCCTCGGTGATGCGGGAGGCCCGCACCTGGAGGGCGCCCGCGAAGATGCCGGGGAAGGCGAGCACGTTGTTGATCTGGTTCGGGTAGTCGCTGCGCCCGGTGGCGACGACGGCCGCGTACTTGCGGGCGACGTCCGGGTGGATCTCCGGCGTCGGGTTGGCCATCGCGAAGATCAGCGCGTCCTGCGCCATGGTCGCGACGGCCGCCTCGGGAACCGTGCCGCCGGAGACGCCGATGAAGACGTCGGCGCCCTTGAGCGCGGTCTCCAGCGGGCCCTCCAGGCCGGCCTTGTTGGTGAAGCCCGCGAGCTCGCGCTTGACCGGGTTGAGATCCGCGCGGCCGAGGGAGACGATGCCCTTGCGGTCGCACACGGCGACATCGCCGATGCCCGCGTTCACCAGGATCTTGGCGATGGCCACCCCGGCGGCGCCCGCGCCGGAGATCACGGCGCGCAGCTCACCGAGCGTGCGCCCGGTCAGCTTGGCCGCGTTGCGCAGGGCGGCGAGGGTGACGACCGCGGTGCCGTGCTGGTCGTCGTGGAAGACCGGGATGTCCACCCGCTCCTGGAGCTTGCGCTCGATCTCGAAGCAGCGCGGCGCCGAGATGTCCTCCAGGTTGACGCCGCCGAAGGACGGGGCGAGGCGCGCCATGGTCTCGACGATCTCGTCGACCTCGCGGCAGTCGAGGGCGATCGGCACCGCGTCCACGCCGCCGAACTGCTTGAAGAGGATCGCCTTGCCCTCCATCACGGGCAGCGACGCCTCCGGACCGATGTCACCGAGTCCGAGCACGGCGCTGCCGTCCGTCACGACCGCGACGACCTGGGACTTCCAGGTGTAGTCGTTGACGAGCTCGGGCTGTTCCGCGATGGCGGTGCACACCTTGGCCACGCCCGGCGTGTAGGCGAGGGACAGGTCGTCCCGGTCGCGCACGGGCACCGTTGCCCGGATCTCCATCTTTCCACCGCGGTGCAGCGCGAATGCCGGGTCGAAGAGACCGTCGCCGGTCTCGCCGGTCCCCTTCTCGTCCGCACCGTCACCGGCACTGTTCGCGCTTCGAGGATTCACAATCTCCGCTGCCACTTACTTGACCCCTTTGTCGAAGAACTGTCGAGGGTAGCCGCCCGAGGTTGCGGACTGCCGGGCGGATCCACCTACGCCCTGGTAACCCCGGATACGGGGGATGTGGCCGCTCTTTCTACCGGAGGACGCCACAAGCACGCCGAAAGCGTGTCGACTGGTGTCGGAAGTCCATGGAGTGAGACAAGAGGTACGTGAGATAGGTCTCGCACCCGCGAGGCACACCGTTGGGTCCGGTAGTACGAACCGACCCGATACCGCACGGGGATCACCCGTTATCCGATTTTGACATGGCAGGCCCCCCGAACGGTGCAGTCCAGATGGCAAGATGCCCAAATCACACGAGGTCGCGACCACCCGATGGTGTGTGCTCACGGCCCCGTACGTCCCCCGTGTTCCCCCGAGTTCCATCGCGTTCCACCCGTATTCACCTCGCACGACCGGTACGGAGCGTGCATCCCCCGCACGCGATCCCCTACGCAGTGTGATTTCCCCGTGTGACCAGTCGGCTATCCCCTCACCCGCAGGAGGAACCAGCAATGACCGCAAGCACCACCTCTCGCCCGGCTGCCGCCAGGAGGCGTTTGGCCGCCGTCGGCGCGATCGCGGTCGTCGGCGCCCTGCTGCTGAGCGGCTGCGGCGACCAGCGGAACAAGAGCGGCCACGAGTCCCAGGCGAGCGAGGGCTCCTCCGCCCCGCTCTTCGCCAAGCTCCCCAAGGCGATCCAGGACTCCAAGGTCATCAAGGTCGGCTCCGACATCGCCTATCCGCCCGTCGAATTCAAGAAGGACGGCAAGACGGTCGGCATCGACCCCGATATCGCCGATGCTCTGGGCAAGGAACTCGGGGTACGCGTCGAGTTCAACAACGGCACCTTCAACGCCCTGCTCACCGGCATGCGCTCTAAGCGCTACGACATCGTGATGTCCGCCATGACCGACTCCAAGGACCGTCAGCAGGGTGTGGACCCGGAGACGCACAAGAAGATCGGCGACGGTGTTGACTTCGTCGACTACTTCACCGCGGGTGTCTCGATCTACACCAAGAAGGGCGACACCAAGGGCATCAAGACCTGGGACGACCTCTGCGGCAAGAAGATCGCTGTGCAGAACGCCACGGTCTCTCACAGCCTGGCCAAGGAAGCGTCCGACAAGTGTGAGAAGGACGGCAAGGGCAAGATCGGCATCGAAGCCTTCGACACCGACGTGGAGGCGCAGACCCGGGTGAAGGCCGGTGGTGTCGATGCAGGCTCCAGCGACTTCCCGGTCGCCGCCTACGCGGTGAAGACCGCGGGCGGGGGCAACGACTTCGAGACCGTCGGCGACCAGGTGCAGGCCGCGCCGTACGGCATCGCCGTGTCCAAGGACCAGACCCAGCTACGGGACGCCCTCCGGGCCGCCCTTGACACGATCATCAAGAACGGTACGTACGAGAAGGTCCTCAAGACCTGGGGTGTCGAGGCCGGCGCGGTCAAGGAAGCCAAGATCAACGGCGGTTCTTGACCCGACCGCCGCCACGGGCCGTCATCTCCGCGCCGC
>NZ_JAINFC010000147.1 GCF_020740835.1 Streptomyces sp. UNOC14_S4 | reverse complement strand
CTTTTGAGGTGGCGTTGTGGCGGTTGTGGCGGTCGTGGGTGCCTGCGCCGGATGTGGTGCTGGGGCATTCGCTGGGCGGGATTGTCGCGGCTCATGTTGCCGGGGTGTTCTCGTTGGAGGGTGCGGTCGCGTTGGTGGCGGCCCGGTCCCGGTTGATGGGTGTGCTTCCTGCTGGTGGGGCGATGCTTGCTGTGGGGGCGAGTGAGGCGCAGGTGGTGGCGTTGCTGGCCGAGGGCGTTCCCGGCACGGTGGGGATCGCGGCGGTGAACGGACCGGCGTCGGTGGTGGTGTCGGGTGAGACGTTGGCGGTTGAGGCGATTGAAGGACTGTGTGCCGGGCGGGGCTGGCGGTCCTCGCGGCTGAAGGTCTCACACGCGTTCCACTCGGCCCTGATGGAGCCGGTGCTAGACGACCTGAGGAAGGCGCTGTCAGGTATCGGGCTGTCGGCTCCTTCGATCGGGCTGGCGTCGGACGTGACCGGCCGGATGGCCTCGGTTTCGGAGGTGTGCGATCCGGAGTACTGGGTGCGGCAGGTGCGTTCGGAGGTGCGGTTCGGGGACGCCGTGTCGGCGGCGCGCGAGGAAGGCGTGTCGACGTTCGTCGAGCTCGGCCCGGACGCAGCGCTGACGCCGATGGTCGCGGAGTGCACCGCGGGCAGCGACGCGGCGGCCGTCCCCGCCCAACGCCGCGGGCGCCACCCCGTCGTGGCCCTGGCGACCGGGCTGGCCACCGCCTTCGTCCGGGGCATCCCGGTCGACTGGGCGGGCGCGCTGGCGGGCGCGCGACGGGTCGACCTGCCGACCTACCCGTTCCAGGGACGGCGCTACTGGCTCGAACCCGGGCCGCCCGCCACTGACCTGTCCGCCACTGACCCGTCGTCTGCCACCGACCCGGTGGACGGCGGTTTCTGGGACGTCGTCGAACGCGCCGATCTCGACGGACTCACCGCACTGCTGGACGTGCCCGAGGACGCGCCGTTGCGCGACGTGCTGCCGGCTCTCTCCTCCTGGCGAGCGGGGGACCGGACCGCGCGGACGGCACGGTCGTGGCGCTACGACGTGCGCTGGGAGCCATGGGCCGGGGGAGCCGTGGCCGATGCCGCGCTCTCCGGGCGCTGGCTCGTCGTCCACGCCGCCGCGAGCGGCGGCCTGGCCGACGCCGTGGCCGACGCGCTGTTCGGCCACGGGGCCGAGGTGTTGCGCCGGGAGCTCGACGCCGAGTCCACGGACCGGGCCGGACTCGCCACGTGGCTCGGCGCCCCGGGCGGTCCGGGCAGTCCGGACGGTATCGCCGGGATCGTCTCGCTGCTGGGGGCGGAACAGGGCGCGGACGGCACCGGGTCCGACGACGGCCCGGGGCTGGTCCGGGCCGTGGCCGCGACGACCACCCTCGTCCAGGCGCTGGGCGACGCGGGTGTCGACGCCCCGCTCTGGTGTCTGACGGCCGGCGCCGTGTCCGTCATGGGTGAGGACCTGACGTCCGCGACCGGGGCCGGGGTCTGGGGCCTCGGCGGCGTCATCGGCCTCGAACACCCCCTCCGCTGGGGCGGACTGATCGACCTGCCCACCGCCCCGGACGACCGCGCCCTGGCCGCCCTGGTCGGCGTCCTGGCCGCCACCGACGCGGAGGATCAGTTCGCGATCCGCCCGCTCGGCACCTTCGGCCGCCGGCTGGCCCGGGCGCCGTACGCCGCCGACGCCGCGCGCCCGGCCCACCGCCGACGCCTCGGCGGCACCGCGCTGATCACCGGCGGTACGGGCGCCCTGGGCGCCCACACGGCCAGGTGGCTGGCCGGGCGCGGGGCCGAGCGGGTGCTGGTCCTGGGCCGCCGCGGCCCGGACACGCCGGGGCTCGACGAACTGCGCGAGGACCTGGCGGCCTCGGGCACCGAACTCGTGCCCATCGCGTGCGACCTCACCGCCCCGGACGTGGCCGCTCGGCTGAAGGACGTCCTGCATGGCGAACTCCCGCGCATCCGGACCGTGGTGCACGCCGCGGGCGTGGCGGGACCGGCCCTGCTGGCCGACACCGACCCCGCCGCGATCGCCGCCACCGTCACCGCCAAGGTCGCCGGAGCACTGGCCCTCGACGAGCTGTTCGACTCCGCCGACCTCGACGCGTTCGTGCTCTACACCTCCGGCGCCGGGGTGTGGGGCGGCGCGTCGCAGGGCGCGTACGCGGCCGCCAACGCCTGCCTGGACGCCCTCGCCCGCCGCCGCCGACAGCGCGGGCTCACCGCGACGGCGCTCGCCTGGGGCCCCTGGGCGGCAGGCGGTATGGCCGACGGCGAGGCCGAACGCCTCCTCGACCGGCTGGGCGTACGGGCCATGGCACCCGGCACCGCCCTCGAAGCCCTCGGCCAGGCGCTCGACGAGGAGCTGACCTGCGTGACCGTCGCCGACGTGGACTGGCAGCGGTTCGCGCGGAGCTACACGGCCGCCCGCCCCCGACCGCTGATCACCGAACTGGTCGCAGCCGTCCCGGAAGCCGAGGCCGAGGCCGAAGCCGAGGCCGCCCCCGGGCCGCGCCCCCTCTGGGACCGGTCCGCCGAACGTTCTCCCGCGCTCCTCGCGGCCGAGCTGCTCGACCTGGTCCGCACCGAGGCGGCGGCCCAGCTCGGTCACTCCGACGCGCGTGCGGTCGATCCCGGACAGCCCTTCCGTGACATGGGCTTCGACTCGCTGGCCACCGTCGGGCTCCGCAACCGGCTGAGCGAGGCCACCGGACTCGAACTCGCCTCGACCCTGATCTACGACCACGAGACACCCTCGGCGCTCGCCACCCACCTGGCGGCCGCCCTCGACGACGGATCCGCCGCACACCACGCACCCCGGCCCGGCCCCGGCACCGAGGAGTCGAACGAACTGCTCGGCTCCGTCTACCGGCAGCTGGCCCTGCGCGGCCAGATGGACGACGCGGAGGCGCTGCTGGTCGGCGCGTCCGGACTCCGGGAGGTCTGCGCGGACCCGGCGCGGCTGACCGGGACACCGGGCTTCGTCCGGATGTCGCAGGGCGGCGAGCACCCACGGCTGATCTGCTTCCCGCCGTTCGCACCCGTCGACGGCACCCTCCAGTTCGGCAGGCTGGCGGCCGCCTTCGACGGGTTCTGCGGCACCGCGGTCCTCACCGTCCCCGGCTTCCGCACCGGCGAACCGCTCGCGGCCTCTCGTGACGTCCTGCTCGACGTGCTCGCCGACGCGACCCTGCGCTGCGCCGACGGCGAGCCGTACGTCCTGCTCGGCTACTCGTCGAGCGGATGGCTCGCCCACGGCGTCGGCACACGGCTCCGGGCGGCGGGCGCCGCCGGGCCCGCCGGCATCGTCCTGCTGGACACCTACCTGCCCGCGACCATGTCACGGCGCATGCGCAAGGCCATGAACTACGAGGTCATCGTCCGCCGCCAGGCCTTCACCGCGCTCGGCTACGTCGGGCTCACCGCGATCGGCAGCTACCGGCGGATGTTCCGCGGCTGGGAGCCCGGGCCGACGGCCGTACCGACCCTGTTCGTGCGGCCGTCCCGCTGCGTGCCGGGCGATCCCGACGAGCCGATGACCGGCGAGGAGTGGCGCTCGTCCTGGCCGCACGACCACAGCGCGCTGGAGGTCGAGGGCGACCACTGCACCATGATCGGCGAGCACGCGGAGCAGACCGGCGCGGCGGTACGCGCATGGATCGCCGGGCTCGCCGGGACGGACCGATGACACCACCCGGACCAGGCGCCGGCCTCTCGAAAGCCTCGAACGCGCGCCACAGGACCACACCGTACGAACGCAAAGGAACCCAGCCCATGACCGAAACCGTCGGCACCGCGGCTCCCGCTCCGGCGAGGCCGTTCCTCGTGCCCGGCTCGACCGCGCGCCTCGACGCGGACGTCCTCGCCGACCGGGCCGCGATCCACGACCTCGTCGCCGCCTACAGCCTCTTCTTCGACTCGGGGGACTTCGACGGGCTCGGCGACCTCTTCACCGAGGACGCGACCTTCACCTTCACCCCGCGGCCCGAGGGCTTCCCGCCGTCGGTGACCACGCGCGAGCGGATCGTGTCCGCCATGGCCGCGCTGTACCGGCACAACACCGAGGGGCGCGGCGCACACCAGCGTCACCTCACCACCAACACGGTGGTCATCCGGCTCGACGCGACCACGGCGGAGGCACGGTCACTGCTCTCCGTCTGCTTCGCGTTCGACGACGGGCGGTACGAACAGGGCCGCAGCGGCTCGTACGTCGACCTCCTGGAGAAGGACGGGGAGCGCTGGCGCATCGCGCACCGGACCCTGTGGCTCCGCGAGCTGCCCCGAATACCCGCCCCGGTCGCCCCCGGCGACGAGCGGTGACAGGAAGGAACACCGTGATACCCGTCCTGGACCTCGTCCACGTCTCCTCGCTCGCCGACGCCGAGCGTGAGCTCGCACAGCTCGCGCACCGGCATCCCGTGATCCGCACCCGGCAGGCGAACGGAGTCGAGGCGTGGACCGTCCTCGGCGCGGCGCTGAGCCGCAAGCTCCTCGGCGACCCCCGCCTGTCCAACGACCTCCACGCGCACGCGCCGGACGCCGCGCAGAACCCGGGCGCCCCGATCGTGCTCTTCGAGCAGGACAACCCGGACCACGCGCGGTACCGGCGCCTCGTCAGCGCCGCCTTCGCCTCACGGGCCGTACGCGCGCTCGAACCGCGCCTCGTCGACATCGCGCGCGGCCTCCTCGACGGCCTGCCCCGGGAGGGAACGGCCGACTTCATCGCGGCGTTCGCCAACCCCTTCCCGCTGGAAGTGATCTGCGAGCTGCTCGGCGTGCCCCTGTCGGACCGCGAGGTCTTCCACACCAGGGTCAAGAACATGGACTCACCGTCGGCCCCGGTGCGCCGGGCCGCGACGGACGCGTTCGCCGCGTACTGCGCGAACCTCGTCGAGGCCAAGCGGCAGCAGCCCACCGAGGACCTGCTCAGCGAGCTCGTCACCGCCCGGCTCGACGACGGCGCGTCGCTCACGCAGGACGAGCTCGTCGGGTTCTGTTCGATCCTGCTGTTCGCCGGTCACGTCACGACCGCGTTCGTCATCGCGAGCGCGCTGCTCGAACTGCTCACCCGCCCGGATCAGTTGGCCGCGCTCCGGGCCGACCCGTCCCTGGTGGCGGGCACCACCGAGGAGGCGATGCGGTTCCGCGGCTCCCTGCTGTCCACCACGAACCGCGTCGCGCTGGCCGACATCGAGGCCGACGGAGTGGTCATCCGCCGGGGCGAGCTGGTCCGCTTCCTGCTGTCGGCCGCGAACCGGGACCCGGCCGTCCGCGAGGACCCGCACACCTTCGACATCCTCCGCCCGACCCCGGCCCACCTCGGCTTCGGCCACGGCCCCCACTTCTGCCTGGGCCACCAGCTGGCCCGACAGGAGATCAAGGTCGCCCTGGCCGAGGTCCTGTCCCGCTTCCCCGTCCTCGAACTCGCCGTCCCGCCGCACCGCCTCCGCTGGCGCTCCTCCGACTTCCTGCGCGGACTGGCCGAACTCCCGGTGCGCTACGCGGCCGGGAGCTGAGCGGCGGTACTCCTCGCCCCCTCCGGCCGGCCGTTCCGCGTCCACGGCAGTCGCCGACCCCTGCCGGGCCGGGACTGTTTTCTGCTGTACAGGGAAGAATGTCGCCAAAAGTAGGGGCTGAGGAGAAATATTCCAGGGGGAATTCATGCCGGACGATCAGGACGATCAGGCGGGCGCCCCGGTCCGCAGCGGGAGCCCGGACTCCGCTGTGGACCGGGTGGCGGATTTCTACGGGGCCTATATCGACGCCGTCGACGACGGCACGGACGACCTGGGCGAGGAGCTCCGCGCCCACTACCTCACGGAAGACTTCCGGCAGCGGCTCGCCGCCTGGGAGGAGGCCAACCACGCCGACGGCGTCCTGCGCGCCCAGGACGTGCCCACCCGCTGGGAGGTCCGCTACCACGACTCCGGGGCCGGGCACCTGTTCACGACCGTCACGCTCACCTGGGGCACCGGTCCGGACGCCGGGCACACTCGACTGGCGGTGCAGAGCGACCTGAGCACCAAGCTCATCTCGGACATCGAGGACGGCTGACCCGGCTCCTGACGCGGGCCCGGCACGGGGCTCCCCGCGGCCCCCGGCCTGCCCACCCGTAGATTGGGGGCCACACCCCGAGCCGGAAAGGCCCCCATGACCCCCTCGGCAGCCGCCGTCACCGAAGCGCGCCTCGCCGCGCACCGGAGCCGCTTCGACGCGGCCTTCGAGGCGTACTTCACCCGGCTGGCGGCGACATTCGACGCCCCGCCGCAGGGCCGCTTCACACCCCGGTGCCTGGAACTGCTGCGGGACCTGTCCCTGCGCGGCGGCAAGCGGCTCCGCGTGGTCCTGCTGTACGAGGCCGCCCGCCTGGTGACCACCGAGGACGTGCCCGGCCTGGCGGAGGCCGCGCTCAGTGTCGAACTCCTCCAGACGCACGGGCTCGTCCACGACGACATCATCGACGACTCGCCCGTGCGCCGCGGCGGCCCGTCGACGTACTACGCTTACCGCCGCGCCTTCCCCGGCCACGAGCACACCGCCCTCGGGCTGACCGTGCTGGCCGGGGACCTCGCCGCCTTCCTGTCCCTGCGGGTCCTGCTGGAGGCGGACGTCCCCGCCCCGCTGCGGCAGGCCATGCTGGAGGTGCAGACCCGCGCGGCCACGGACGCGGTCGTCGGCCAGATCCTCGACCTGGAGCGGGACTTCGAGGACCTGCCGGACGAAGAGCTGCTGCACGCCGTCACCGAGTACAAGTCCACCCGGTACTCCATCCTGGCCCCGCTGCGCCTCGGACTCCTCGCCGCAGGCGAGGACCTCGGACCCCACGACGCACGCCTGCGCCGCTACGCCACCCTGGTCGGCATCTGCGGGCAGCTGCGCGACGACTACCTCGACCTCTTCGGCGACGACACCGCGCTGCACAAGCCCCCGGGCGGCGACCTGCGCGCGGGCCGCCGCACCTACATCCTCCGCGCGATCCTGGACCGGGCCGGCGCGGCCGACCGGGCCGTCGTGGAATCCGCCCTCGGCGACCCCGGCTGCACGCCCGGAACCGTCGAACGCGTCCGCGAGATCGCCCGCCGCCAGGGCACCGACGCCCGGCTCCGCGCGGACCTGGCCCGCTGCGCCGAGCGCGCGGCCGCCGAGGCGTCCGGCTGGGGCGAGTGGTGGCGAGAGGACGCCGTGGCGCTGTTCGCGCACCTGCCCCTGCGCATCGCCCGGAGCGTCGAGTGACAGTGACGAGGTTCAGCCCCGGCCGGCCCGGCGCGGGCGCTATACAGGCGGAATGATTTCTCCGAATGCCTCCCGCCGTCACTTCCTGCGTACGGCGGCCGCGGTCGCCCCGCTCCCCGCACTCGGCGCGTTCGCTCCTCCCGCGAGCGCCCGGCCGCGGCACCGGAGCGGGGACTGGCCCGCGGACCTCGAGGACGCGGTGGAGCGCGCGATGCCCGTCGCCGTGGACTGGGCCCGGCAGGCCCGCTGGCCCTTCGGGGCCGTGCTGGTCGATACCGGGAGCGGTGCCGTGGTGGCCGGGGCCCGTAACACCACGGACCTCTCCGGCGACGCCACGGAGCACGCCGAGGTCAATCTGCTGCGCAAGGCCGCCGAGGAGGGCCTGGATCTCTCCTCGCACGTGGTCGTCACCACCGCCGAGCCCTGCGCGATGTGCGCGGGCGCGATCCTGTGGGCCAAGGCGTGGGGCGTCGCCTACGGCACCTCGGTCGCCAGGCTCATCTCCTACGGGATGCCGCAGATCGACCTCTCCTTCGCCGACATCGCCCGGCACTCGCGCGTGGCCGAGCCGCCCGCGGTGCTCGGCGACGTACGGGCGGACCTCACCGACCCCCTCTACCGCCGGTTCACGGCCGCGGCGGGTGGCACGGTGTGAAAGACCCGCCGGGCCCGGCGCACCGGAGGGGGCGCGCCGGGCCCGGCCGTCGGTCCGTCACAGGTGATTCGTCACCAGGTGACGGGAATCCCCGCCGCCATGATCGCCATCCGGTTGGGATGCCAGGGCACCCCCGCCGCCGGTACCGCGAGCCGGATGCCGGGCAGGCGGTCGAGGAGGACCCGGAAGGCCGTGTCGGACTGACGGCGCGCCAGGTGTGCCCCGGGGCAGTGGTGGCGGCCGTACCCGAACCGCAGATGCGGGTTGGGGGAGCGCGCCGGGTCGAACGCCTCGGAGTCGGGGAACGCGGCCGGGTCGAAGTTGACCGCGTCCAGCTGCAGCAGCACCAGATCGCCCTCCTTCACCGACGCGGAACCGAGTTCCGCGTCCCGGGTGACGAAGCGCGGGATCGCGTTCCCCAGCACGACGCTGCACCGCAGCAGCTCCTCCACGCACTGCGGCATCGTCTCCGGACGGGCCCGTACCGCGCTCATCACCTCCGGCTTCTGTAGGAGGTTGAACGCCGCCACCCCCAGGAAGCTCGCGAAGTCCTCGTAGCCGCTGACGAAGAGGACCGCGACGATGTTCGACAACTGCCGGTCCGTCAGCCCCCGGTGCTCGGCGTTGAGGTCGGCGAGCCGGTCCGCCAGGCCGCGCGGCCCGCCCGGGCGGCGCGCGGCCATGTGCTCCCGCATATAGAGGCGGATCTCCCCTGCTCCTGGTCAGCCACGACCGTGCCCTGCTCGACCGCATGGAACGCATCGCCGAACTCGACCGTGGTGAACTCCGCTTCCATGGCGGCAACTTCACCGCGTACGAGGATGCCGTCCGTGCCGAACGGGAGGTCGCCGAGAAGAACATCCGCAACGCCGAACAGGAGCTGAAGCGGGAGAAGCGCGAGATGCAACTGGCCCGCGAACGCGCCGAACGCCGGCAGAGCAACGCCGCCCGCAACCTGAAGAGCGCCGGCCTGCCCCGCATCTTCGCCGGCAATATGAAGCGCGGCGCGCAGGAATCCGCCGGACGGGCCGGTCAGATGCACGCCGGCCGGATCGACGAGGCGAAGGCCAGGCTGGACGAGGCCGGGCGCGCACTGCGCGAGGACCAGCGCATCACCGTGGACCTGCCCGCCACCCATGTGCCCGCCGGACGGAACCTGTTTCTCGGGGAACGGCTCCGCGTCCGGCTCGGCGACATGGACGTGTTCGCCGGGCACGGCATCGACCTGACGATCCGGGGTCCGGAACGCATCGCGCTGACCGGCTCCAACGGCGCCGGGAAGAGCACCCTGCTGCGCCTGCTCAACGACGACCTGCCCCCGGAGAACGGCGAGATCAAGCGGGCCGACGGGCGTATCGCCCACCTCTCGCAGCGCCTCGACCTACTGGACCTCGACCGTACGGTGGCCGAGAACTTCGCCGAGTACGCCCCGAAGCGGCCGGAGGCCGAGCGGATGAACCTGCTCGCCCGTTTCCTCTTCCGGGGCACCCGCGCCCATCTGCCCGTCGGCGTCCTCTCCGGCGGCGAGCGGCTGCGCGCCACCCTGGCCTGCGTGCTGTGCGCGGAGCCGGCCCCGCACCTGCTCCTCCTGGACGAGCCGACGAACAACCTCGACCTGGTCAGCACGGGCCGGCTGGAAAGCGCCCTGAACTCCTACCAGGGAGCCTTCGTGGTGGTCAGCCACGACGAACGGTTCCTCCACAACATCGGCGTGGACCGGTGGCTGCGGCTGGCCGACGGCGAGCTGAAGGAGACGGGAGCCTCCGGGATGTGATCCGCCACGCTCGCCGGGCCGCCCGGCGGCGACGGCGTGATGTCCGGCCGCGCGCGGCAGCCGCCGCCGTGGCAGCGCCGATGCCGCCCCGCCGGGAGCACACGCCTCGGGCGGTGGAGGAGCAGGCCGCCGGCCTCACCACATGACACGCGGCGGCTCGGCACCGGCGGCGTCCGGGGACCGGTCGCCTCATCCGGAGACGGTGATGGACGCTCCCGGGTCCGAGGTGTCGGTGATGGTGTAGGTCGCGCTGAAGGTGGCCGTGGTGACGGACTTCGGGCAGAAGAAGCCGCCCTCGATCTTCACCGGCACATGGACCTCGGAAAACGTGACCGTCGACGGCTTCCCGTTGGTCCATGTGCCGGCGAGAGCCGCCGGTGACACCGGTGCCGCCGTGACCGTGCAGCTCGCCAGGCCCTTGGTGGTCAGCTTGAAACCCGCGACGGGCATGGTCAGCCCCGCCGTGACCGGCGTGCCGTTCCGCACCGCGATGCTCCACGCGCCCGCGCTGTCGTCCGTGGTGATCCCGGCCTTCAGACCGGGCGCGTCGGTGGTGCAGGACTCGAACGACGGCGTACCGATGTCCATGCTCACGGCGCCGCCCGCGCCGGTGTTCCCGGGCGCGGCGGGGACCGTGTTCCTGCCGGGGACCGGCAGCGAACGCGAGAGGGCGCACGTGACCGTGACGGGGCCCGCGCTGAAGACGACAGAGCCGTCGGCCACGGCGGAGAACCGGTGCCCCGCCGGTGACACGCTCGTCGCACCTCCCGCGGCGGCCCGCGCCCGGTCCGCGGCGGACGCCTGGACGGGTGGCAGCGCGGCCACGACCGCCCCCGCACAGGCAACTGCCGCCACCCCACGCGCACCTCGGCTGCGGAACGACATCTGACTCCCTCCACGTAGAACTGACAGCAGATCAGGAAGCAATTGGGCCCCCGATCAAGATCGTCTCCGGGTCGCCATGGCCGGACCAAGGGGCCGGACGGGACCACCGGGGGACCGAAGGTCCCTCCGCCGGTGCCCCGGCCCGATGGCGCTCCTCGGCTCCTCCGCTGCCTCTCCCCGTACGTCTTCCGGACGTTTTGCCTCCCGACGGCTGACGGCGACGCCGTCCGTCCAGTACGACGGAGCCACTTGGTGTGCGTCGGCGCACTCCTGACCCTCTGCGACGAGGTGACAACATGGCCGAGCTCTCCCGACGACGGCTGCTCGGATCGGCGCTGGGCGCGGGCGGTCTCGCCGCGGCGTCCGCCCTGTTCCCGCCCCACCTGAGAAGCGCCGTGGCCCAGCCGTCGAGACGTCTGAGAAGCCTGGACGAGATCGAGCACGTCGTGGTCCTGATGCAGGAGAACCGCTCGTTCGACCACTACTTCGGCACGATGCACGGGGTCCGCGGGTTCGACGACCCCGACGCCCTGACCCTGCCGGACGGGCGGTCGGTCTTCCACCAGCCCGATCCCGCCAACCCCGACGGCTATCTGCTGCCCTTCCACCTCGACACCCTGACCACCAGCTCGCAGGCCATCCCGTCCACCAGCCACGCCTGGACCGTGCAGCACGCGGCCGTCAACGGCGGCCGGATGGACAACTGGGTGCCCGCCCACCGCAAGGCCGACGGCGAGCAGCGCGGCCCCTACACGATGGGCTACTACGAGCGCGACGACATCCCGTTCCACTTCGCGCTCGCCGAGGCCTTCACCCTCTGCGACGCCTACCACTGCTCGGTGCTCGGCCCCACCTGGCCGAACCGGCTCTACCTGTGGACCGGCACGGTCGACCCGGGCGGCCGCTACGGCGGCCCGGTCACCAGCAACGACATCCCCCGGCCGTTCCGCTGGACCACCTACGCCGAGCGGCTGACCGCCGCCGGTGTCTCCTGGCACGTCTACCAGGAGGAGGACGACTACGGCTGCAACCCGCTGGAGTTCTTCCAGTCCTTCCAGGACGCCAAGCCCGGCGACCCACTGTACGAGCACGGGCTGACCATCACGCCGGGGGACGGGTTCGCCCGCGACGCCCGCGCGGGGCGGCTGCCGACCGTCTCGTGGATCATCCCGCCGTCACCGCTGTGCGAGCACCCCGACTACCTCCCGGCCGTCGGTGCCGACTTCCTGGCCCGGCAGCTGGACGCGGTCGCCGCCAACCCCGATGTCTGGAACAAGACCGTCTTCATCGTCAACTACGACGAGAACGACGGGCTGTTCGACCACGTTGTCCCGCCGATGCCACCCGCGGGCACCCCCGACGAATTCGTCCGCGGGCTCCCGATCGGCGCGGGCATCCGGGTGCCGTGCTTCGTCGTCTCGCCCTGGAGCCAGGGCGGCTACGTGGCGAGCGAGCCCTTCGACCACACGTCCGTCCTGCGATTCCTGGAGCGTGTCACCGGAGTGCGCGAAGCGAACATCAGCGACTGGCGGCGGCGCACCTTCGGCGACCTGACCTCGGCACTCGGCTACGCGGCGGGCCGCCCCTTCCCCCGGCTCCCGGAGACCAGGGGCCCGCTGTGGCGCGCCGAGCACGACGTCGCCACGCTTCCGCCGACGGCCTTCCCCGGCGCGGACCAGGAGCCGCCGCACCAGGAGGAGGGCCTCACGGTACCGCGCACCCCGGCGGCCGCGGGCGAGGCGGGGGCGCTGCGGGGCTCCCACCCGTACACCAGGAGCCGTCTGGTCGAGAACGAGACCAACCACAAGGGCGACTTCCCGCACGGCACCACGGGCACCGTCTTCCCCGGCATCCAGCGGTCCGTACCCAGGCGGGCACCGGTCAAGGGCGTCCACGTCTACGCGGCCGGCATCGTCAGCAACACCGTCTCGGTCGTCGACACGACGACCCGCAAGCTCGTCGCCGCCGTCGACGCCGGGACCAACCCGTACGGCATCGCCCGGACCCCCGACGGGAGCAAGCTGTACATCACCAACTCCGGGGCGAGCGACGTCTCGGTCCTGGACACCGCCCAGGGCCGCATGACCGGTGCCGTCACCGTCGGCCTCTTCCCGCACGGCATCGCGGTCTCGCCGGACGGCACATACGCCTACGTCGCGAACACCGGCCCCGAGGGCTCCGGCGGATCGGACTCCGTCTCGGTGATCCACACCCGCACGGACACGGTGACCGCGACCTGGACCGCGGGCCTCAACCCGCGGTCCGTCGCCGTCTCCCCGGACGGCCGGACCCTCTATGTGGCCTGCGCCGACGGCCTGTCCGTCGTCGACACCGGCCACGGCGCCGTCAGGAACCGGTTGCCCGCGCAGGCCCGCGCGGGCGGCCTCGCGGTGCACCCGGACGGCAGCCGGGTCTATGTGACCGACCCCTGGGAGAACACCCTGACGGTGATCGATGCCCAGGACCGCCGTGTCCGGGCGTCCCTGCGTGTCGGCCGGAACCCCTGGCAGGTCGTGCCGAGCCCGGACGGCACCCGGGTGTTCGTCACGGGCGCCAACGACGACACGGTGACCGCCGTGAGCGCCGACGGGCAGCGCGTCCTCGGCACGGTACGGGTCGGCCATGTGCCGACGGGCATCACCGTGGCCCAGGACACCGTCTGGGTGACCACGAACGCCTCCAGCACGGTGGACGCGGTCGACGCGAACACCCTCACCCTCCTCGGCAGCACACCGCTCGGGCTGGCGACCTCCCCGAGCGGCCTCGTGGTCGCCTGACGGAGGCTTCGGAGGTCCTCGGCAAGAGGCCCGAGAGGCCGAGGACCTCCCCCGGTAAATGGCACCCGGAAATGTTGGTATTGTTATCCATGTCGCCGCGGGGAACACCCCGCAGAGACAACACCCGGTCCGGGTGGCGGAATGGCAGACGCGCTAGCTTGAGGTGCTAGTGCCCTTTATCGGGCGTGGGGGTTCAAGTCCCCCCTCGGACACCAGCAGAGACCCCAGTTATCTGGGGTTTTCTGTTTTCTGGGCGGCGGCGTGACCAGCCAGGCGGCGGGTTTTCCGCGCTCCGTCTTTTGGTAAGTGCCCGTACCGGGCCATGGTGCGGCCCGGCGAATGGTGGCCGGACATTCGCCGAGACTTCGACCGGGTTCTCCCCGGCCTGAATCGTTCAGTCCTTTCCGCCAGGGCCTGTACCGATGCCTTAGAGCTCGTAACACGATCATGGTTTGCGGTTCTTCAGGCGTCTCCAGCAGATGAGGCCGCAGGCCAGGGAGACGAGGGCGTCGTGGAGTTCGAGGCGTCGTTCCCAGCGGACGGCCAGGCGCTTGAACTGGTGCAGGAGCGCGAAGGTCTGTTCAACGACGTACCGGAGTTTGCCCAGGCCCTCGATGTTCGGTGCGCCTTTGCGGGAGATGACCGGCAGGATGCGGCGCTTGCGCAGTTCCTTGCGATTGGGGTTGCTGTCATATCCCTTGTCGCCGAGCAAGGCGTCGGGGCGTCTGCGAGGGTGTCCGGGCCGTCCGGCGACCGGCGGGATGCCGTCGACGAGTGCGAGGGTCTGTGTGACGTCGTTGACGTTGGCCGCGGTGGTGATGACCTTGAGCGGGGTGCCCTTCCCGTCGCAGATCAGGTGGTGCTTACTGCCCGTCTTCCGGCGGTCGACCGGCGACGGGCCGGTCCCGGCTCCCCCTTTTTCGCGCGGATGTGGGAGGCGTCCACACACGCACGGGACCAGTCGAGTTCGCCGGCGGCGTGCAGTTTCGCGAGCAGGACGCGGTGCAGCCGGTCGAAGACGCCGGCCTCGTGCCACCTGCCCAGCCGTCGCCAGCAGGTCTGCCCCGAGCCGAATCCGAGCTCCAGCGGGAGGAGTTGCCAGCTGATGTCCTGGTACAGCACGTACAGGATGCCCTGCAGGCACAGCCGGTCGGACACCGGCCGCGGCCCCGGCGACCGCTCGGGCCACGGCGGCAGCAACGGCTCGATGAGCTCCCACAGTTCGTCGTCCACGATCCACGGCCACTTCCTCACACCGTCACGAACAGCCGAAACACCCCCGACGTCACGGCTGACCAGCCACACTCAACAAGATCGTGTTACGAGCTCTTAGAGCTCGTAACAGGATCATGGTTTGCGGTTGTTGAGGCGTCTCCAGCAGATGAGGCTGCAGGCGAGGGAGACGAGGGCGTCGTGGAGTTCGAGGCGTCGTTCCCAGCGGACGGCCAGGCGTTTGAACTGGTGCAGGAGCGCGAAGGTCTGCTCGACGACGTAGCGGAGCTTGCCCAGGCCCTCGATGTCCGGGGCGCCTTTGCGGGAGATGACCGGCAGGATGCGGCGCTTGCGCAGTTCCTTGCGGTTGGGGTTGCTGTCGTATCCCTTGTCGCCGAGCAGGGCGTCGGGGCGTTGGCGGGGGCGTCCGGGCCGTCCGGCGACAGGCGGGATGCCGTCGACGAGTGCGAGGGTCTGTGTGACGTCGTTGACGTTGGCCGCGGTGGTGACGACCTTGAAGGGCGTGCCCTTCCCGTCGCAGATCAGGTGGTGCTTACTGCCCGTCTTCCCGCGGTCGACCGGCGACGGGCCGGTCCCGGCTCCCCCTTTTTCGCGCGGATATGGGAGGCGTCCACACACGCACGGGACCAGTCGAGTTCGCCGGCGGCGTGCAGTTTCGCGAGCAGGAGGCGGTGCAGCCGGTCGAAGACACCGGCCTCGTGCCACCTGCCGAGCCGCCGCCAGCAGGTCTGCCCCGAGCCGAACCCCAGCTCCGGCGGGAGGAGCTGCCAGCTGATGTCCTGGTACAGCACGTACAGGATGCCTTGCAGGCACAGCCGGTCGGACACCGGCCGCGGCCCCGGCGCCCGCTCGGGCCACGGCGGCAGCAACGGCTCGACTACCGCCCACAGTTCGTCGTCCACGATCCACGGCCGCTTCCTCACACCGTCACGAACAGCCGAAACACCCCCGACGTCACGGCTGACCAGCCACACTCAACAAGATTGTGTTACGAGCTCTTAGGTCCAGCGCTGGTACTGAGGTTGAACTCGCGATAGCGGCTGGTCGTGACGGCTCGTGATCCCTGCGGTATGCCGTGTTCATGAGGTACGCGCAGGGAGGCGGGCTGACGCCGAAGGGGCAACAGGCCCGGGAACGGGTG
>NZ_JAINFC010000146.1 GCF_020740835.1 Streptomyces sp. UNOC14_S4 | reverse complement strand
GTCCTGGACGGCGGCGGTACGGGGACGGCGGCGCGCCGGGACGGATGGGAAGGACGGGAAGGACGGGAGGGATGGGGCACTGGATCGCCGACGTGTCGATACCGGTCGTCCGGACCGCGCGAAGGTCGCCGTCACTTGCCCTCTGCCTCTCCCGTGGATCGCCCCTGGCCGGGCCCCTGGCCTGGCCTCCGGCCGGGACGGCCATTGTCCCACCCGGCGAGGGCGATCCCACAGGTCGGTCAGTCGGCGGTGACGACCCTCACGTCACCGTTGTTGCTGTTTCCGGTGACCGCGCGCTTGCTGGTGCTGTCGGTCGGGACGTCGACCGTGGTCTTGCCGTTGTCGCTGTGCGCGTCGACGGCGTACGGGGTGCGGGGCAGCACGATCTTGATGTTGCCGTTGTTGTTGGTGACCTCGACGCTGTCCGGGGCCTTGGTGAGGGCGACCGCGACATTGCCGTTGTCGGAGTGGGCCTTCACCCGCGAGGAGCTGTTGCCGGTGGCGGTGACGCTGCCGTTGGAGCTGGCGAGGTCGAGGGCGCCGCTGGAGTCCTGCACCCGGACCGCGCCGTTGCTGGACCGCAGCCTGAGATCCTGGTCGAAGCCGCGGGCGAGGATGCCGCCGTTGCCGTCCTTCACGGTGACTTTGACGCCGCGCGGCACCTCTATCCGGTGCTTGGACTCGCACTGCTTGATGATCCCGTCGCAGTGCTGCCGTAGTTCGAGGGTGTGCCCGTCCATCTCCCACGAGGCCTTCGACGACCCGCCCAGGGTCCAGCCGTCGAACCACCGCGTCACCTTGACGTCCTTGCCGTCCCCGGGCACCAGCTCCAGCTCCGAATTGTCCGAGTCCACGGTCAGCTCCTGCCCGGACAGCGCGAACGCCTTGTTCTCCGGGTCGGCGTCGTCGGCATTCGCGCTCCCGCACCCGGTGAGGGCGGCCCCGGCGAGCAGCACTCCACCGACGAGGAGGGTCATGCGGGCGGCGGGACGGGGGTTCATGAGGACTCCGTGGAGAAGGTCGGGGCGGGGCTTACGTTCTCCGACCCTACGGAAACGATCACGCTCGGCGTATCCGGCCCGCTCCCGGATCGGGGGTGGGGATAACCCCCGTAACCCGGGCCCAGCCGACCGGGAACCCCGGCTCCACCGGGTTTGCGGGCACCCGCCCCCCGCCATGTAGGCTGGCTCTCTGTTCGTCCAGGGCGCATAGCTCAGCGGTAGAGCGCTGCTCTTACAAAGCAGATGTCGGCGGTTCGAATCCGTCTGTGCCCACTGGAATCGACTGCCTGATTGCAGGCGGTCCTGAGCCCCTCGGCTGATAGGCCGAGGGGTTTTTGCCGTTATCGGGGGAGCACGACGAGCTGCGTGCTCCGGAGACCGTCCTGGGTCTCAGGGCAGCTCTGCCGAAACGGAGCAGAACCTTTACGACACGCCCCGGAGTACCCCTGCGCGCTGGGTGGAGCCGTGTGCCGACAGGGCATGTCTGGGGAGACCGGCGCCTTGCCGCTCCTTTCCGCCACGGAGGATGTCAGATGCCCCCTGCCCACGCGCGTCCCGAGAATTCCCCGAATCGCCCACCGTGGCCGCGTGGAGCCGGGCGTAAGTGTGGCAGCAGATGGCGGACGATGCTCAGAGCCGCGTCCCTCCTGCTCGCGGCCGGGCTCCTGGCCGGTGCGCAATGCACCCCTGCCGCGGCCATCGAGGGCGGCACGCCCGCCGGGTCTGGGGAGGACCTGTGGGACGTCGCCTTCCTCCACCTCGACGGCAGCCTGGCCTGCGCGGGGTCGGTCATCGGCCCGACCGCGATCGTCACATCGGCCTCTTGCGTCGACGGTGAGTCGGGGATCGACCCCGTCTTCCGCTACGGCTCGCACGACGACACCTCAGGAGGATCGGTCGCCACGGTGGGCCGGGTCGTCATCCACCCCAACTACAACTCGCGCACCCACGACTACGACATCGCCGTGGTCAGACCCCTCCTCCCTCTCACGCTCGGTACCACCGCCCAGCCGATCGCCCTGCCGGCTCAAGGCACCGAACCCGCTCCGGGAACCGGCGAGACCGTATCCGGATGGGGCAGGGTCAGCGGCAGCGGCTCGCTCTCGACCGACCTCCTGCAGACGACCCTCCCGGCGGTCGCGCGCTCCACGTGTCAGAGCGCCTGGGGCAGTGTCAACACCATCACCGCCAGGATGATCTGCGCAGGGACGCTCGGACAGAACGTGGGCCCGTGCGATGGCGACAGGGGTGGCCCCCTCGTCGCGGGAAGCGGCTCTTCGGCGGTTCTGGTCGGTCTGGTCTCCTGGGGACCCAGCGGCTGCAGTTACTCCAGCTCCTACTCCGTCTACGCGAACGTGGGCAACGTGCGAAGCTGGATCGGGGCCAATTCCGGCGTGTGACAGTGCGTGGAGGGTGCCCGACGGGCCGAGGCAGTGGGGCTCCCCTCACCACCCAGGCCCGCGGAAGACGGCTCGGCCGGGGGACTCACGGGTCTTCCGGCAGGGGCAGGGGTCTGGAGCGGCATGGTCCACCGTGGACGGTGAGCCGGGCGGCTGCACTGAGGGGCCGGCGCCAGGAGCCCGACGTCAGGAGCCTGTGCGGCTTTCTCCCGCGTGCGACGTCGCTGCGGTGATCACATCACGTACGTGCGTCGCGTGGCAGAGCTCTGTTCTGTTCGCGGGGGGTGGCAGGAGCCAGTAGGCGCCCGGAGGGTGGGCGCGGTGGGGTGGTGGTGCGGTGATGTAGGGGGCGGGGGAGTGCTTGCCGTAGCACCATGTTCCGGGCTGGGTCCATGTGGTGCTGGTGCCGGGTGGTACGAGCACCACGTAGTGCAGCCTGTTCCGGGTGGTGATGACGCCGTGGTCGATGCCCGCGGCGCGGAGGTGGGCCTCGACGGCGTCTCTGGTGCGGATGCTGCCGGGCAGGCGCTGCTCGACCATGTCGGCGGGCAGGAACAGCGCGTCGAAGTGCTCGCCGACGCGGATTCCGGCGCTGTGGCCGTAGGCCCATGTCTCACGGGCCCGGTAGGGAAGCGTCTCGCGGCACAGCAGCCAGCGGGCGTGGGGCGGACGTCAGGGCGGGGTCGAAGGTGGTCATCTGGTTGCCTCGGTCGGGGACGGATGACGAGCACGCCCACGCGGCGATCTCCAAGGGAACGAGGGGACGCATGCCGATGTGCGTGGGGCGCTGAAGGACTCGTAGCTTCATGGAGATCGCGCCGTCGTGGCCAGTGACAGAGCGCGGACAGGTACGGCACACGTGGACGTGCTCCGGACGCAGCGTCGTTTCTGCACCGTGATTCGGCCGATTGACCCACGCAGAGACAGAGCCGTTCCCTAGCGTGAGGGCATCGACGCTCACCAGGGGTCACCATGGAGAACTCGCAACTACCCCGTTTAGCCCTCCTCTTGGACCGGAAAGGCTTGTCGAGCTATCCGGCTTTCAGGGATGCGTACGGGCAAACGGCCCAACAGCTGGCGGACCGCGGCAGCACACCGGCCAGGCCCGTGACCTGTGTCGACGAACGGACGTTCCGGCGGTGGACAGGGGGATGCCTCAAGAGCGTGCCGCGGGACAAGAGGGTGCGCGCCGTTCTGGAAGCCATGTTCCCGGGCTGGTCGTTGCGGGAATTGTTCGCCGTCGTACCGAGCAGGGATAGCGGCACCGAATCGGGGAAGGGGAACGCTGAGACAGTACCTTCGTTCGAGTGTGGCGTTGGGGACGACATCATGGCGGCAGCTGACGAATCCGCCCGCTTCGCGGTGGCCACGGAGGCCACCAACGTCGGGCCGCACACCATGGAGCAGATGTTCGCCGACATCCGGCGCATCGTGCACAACTACCCGAATCGGCCGGTGTCGGTACAGTTCAACGAGATCCGCTATCTGCGTGACCGCGCCTTCCGTCTCCTCGAAGGGCGCCAACCCCCGGAATACACCAGATCCTTGTATCTGGCGGCAGGGCTGCTCTGCGGTGTCCTCGCCAACGCGAGCTTCGACCTGAGTCAGTACACCGCTGCGGAGACCCAGGCGCGTACCGCCTTCCTCTGCGGTGAGCTCGCCGGCCACAACGGATTGCGCGCGTGGGTGCGAGGGCTCCAAGCTCTCATCGCCTACTGGGCCGGGCGCCCCCGCGAAGCCGTGGAGCTCAGCGACTCGGGGCTGTGCTACACCCCCGAGGGCGGGACCGCCCACATCAGGCTGGCGAGCATCAAGGCTCGCGCCCTGGGACAGCTCAACCGGGCCACGGACGCTTTGACGGCCCTCGACGAAGCCGATTCCATGCGGCAGAACGTGACCCGCGAAGACGACCTGACCGGCGGCATGATGGCCTTCCCACCAGGGAAGCAGCTGTACTGCGCGAGCAGCACGTACCTGTGGCTCGGCGGCGACCGGTATCTCGCCGACGCGGAACGGCGGGCCGACGAGGCCGTGACCTGGTTCGGTCGGCTCCCGGAACACGAGAGGCGCACCGGCGAGGAGTGCCTTGCCCGCCTCGACCTGGCCCTTGCCCGGCTGCACCTGGGCCACGTCGACGGTGCCGCGGACCAAGTGCACCGCGTACTCGAATCAACCGCGCGCCGCAAGGTCGAAAGCGTACGGCAGCGTCTGGAGCAATTCTCCCGTGCCCTCAACTGCCACCCCGCCGCGACCTCACCGATCGCGGTGGGGCTGAACGAAGCCGTCATCGCCCAGCAGCGCCTGCTCCGCGTCCTGCCGCCAGGAGAAGCCTCTTGACCACCCTGACCCTCCTCCACCCCGGCTCGATGGGTGCCGCCATCGGCGCCCAGCTTGTCGCCGTCGGTCACCGTGTGCTGTGGATTCCTGACGGACGAAGCCAGCACACCCGGCAGCGCGCCGACCGAGCAGGCTTGACCCCTGCTCCGTCGCTGCGCGCGGCACTGAGCGCGAGCGACATCGCGGTCGCGATCTGTCCCCCGGGCGTCGCGGAAGAGATCGCACATGAGGTCGACGAGCTGGCCTTCTCCGGGGTGTACATCGAGGCCAACGCCATCAGCCCGGAACGCGTGCTGCGCCTGGCCACGAGCATGACCGCCCGCGTCGTCGACGGTTCCATCACTGGCCCCCCGCCGCCGGGGCCGCGTGCCACACGTCTCTACCTCGCCGGTGACCCCGAGAGCGTCACCATCGTCGAGGACGTGTTCAACGGCGCCGACGTCGAGGTCCATGTGGCCGGTGACACCCCGGGCGCGGCTTCGGCGCTGAAGATGGCCTTCGCCGCCTTCCAGCGCCCGGCCCGGACCCTGGCGGCGCTCGCCCATGCCCTGGCCGACACCCACGGTGTGGGCGATCTCCTCATGGAGGAAGCGGGCAGGATGCCGCACGACCTCCTGTCCGACACCGCCTACCTGCCCACTGTCGCGGCGCGGGCCTGGCGCTGGGGTCCCGAGATGCTCGAAGTCGCCGACGCCCTGCGTTCCGCGGGACTTCCCGGCGATCTGGCCGAGGCGACGGCTTCCGTGATGAGGCACTGGGACTCCGACAAGGACCGTCCCGATCTTCCACTGGCCGAGGCCCTCGCGCACCTGAAGCGAGTGACGAGCGGGATGCCGCAATCTTGACCGCCGGGTTCATCACCGCGACCACTTGCTCGGGCGTTGTCGCGAGCCGGGCCCCGTAGCCGGACTTGTGTACTCGGCCAGGACGGATACTGCGCGTCAGCGTTCAGGTCGTTCAGGTCGTTCAGGTAAGCGAGTCAGCCCGAGCAGTCCGCAGGCGACGGCGAAGAAGATCAGCCATCCCTCGGTCTCGACCGGGCTCATCTTGAGCCGGGCTGCTCGGCCTCCGATATAGCCCCAGATCACGGCACCGAACAACATGAGCAGAACGTTGCCTCGCTCCCGCATGAGACGCATGCCCGCCCACAGCAACAACGGCATGGGGGCCATCCCGGCGAGACCGGTCACGGCGGTCTGGAAGATCGCCTGGCCGATGCCTTGGCCGAAGTTGTCAGGCGGTGGACCGGGCTCCGCCCAGTCGTGCGCGGCCAGTAACGTCCAGAGCATGGCGTGGCCGGCTGACGCACCTACCGCCGCTGCCTTCGAACACCGCGCGATTCTCTTCACGCGGCGAGCAGCCCGATCCTGACCGCGAGTTCGGACGCGCGGTGCCGTCGTCCGGAGGAGCGTGACTCGCTCTCCTCGAGGACGATCCTCTTGGCGTAGCCGTTGTACCGGATGGTTTCCGGGGCCGCTTCGAATGCTTTCTCCAGTGCGGAAAGAGCCGTATCGGGCTGGCCGTCGAGCTGGTAGCCGCGGGCCTCCTCGATGCGGTGGCGGGCCCTTCGTGGACGGGAGGGGATCGAGGTGGCGTCGGCCGCGGTGGCTTGCCTGACGCTTTCTCCCCCGGCCCGGAGCTCGACGGCCACGGTCACGGCGTGGGCACCCATGATCGCCCGGGAGAAGGAGGTGATCGGGTGGTAGTAGCCCTCGGGGAGTGCCTTCGACATGTCTCTGGCGATGTCCCACTGGCCCCACGCGGCTCCGGCGTCACCACGGCGAGCGGAGGTGTAGGCCGCCTCGAACCGCAGGGCACCGGCGATGGCCAGAACCTCGGGTCCGGCGTCGGGGAGCAGCGGCTGGAGGAACTCCAAGGTCTCCAGCGTGACGGTGTCGGCGGCGTCGTAGTGCGCGGGTCCGCTGTCTCGATGGGCTTGCGCGGCGAGCCAGGCGGCTGCGCCGATGGCATGCGGGTCCTCGGATTCCTGCGCTGCCACCATGCCGCGTTCGGCCACACGCCAGAGCAGCGAGGCGTCCGGCTGATAGGCGATGAAGAACTGGGCCAAGGCGTAGACCTCGGAGAGGACCGCCTGGGCCGCCCTCCGTTCCGTCGCGGTGTTCGCCTGGCGCACGGCGAGCTGGGCATCGCGGATGAGGTCCGGGAGCAGGCTGCCGATGACATCGCGGTGATTCGCGGCGGAGTGCCGTGCCTGCCAGGCACGCCCAAGCCGGGCTCGCAGATGCGCGGTTGGCGGTGCCTGAAGGTCCGCCGCGAGGGGGAACGCGTCGACAGCTGCCCGTACAGCGGGCAGCCGTTCGTGACCGGGCCCGATGAAGAGGCTGATGTGCGTGCCCTGGTCCCCGGTGAGTTCGGCGAGGTCGCGGACCCTGAGAGCTTCCGCGATACGCAACAGCGTGTGGGGCTTGGGCATATGGAGCCGTCCGCTCTCCACGGCTTTCACCCAGCTGGGGGACCTGCCGATCAGGCCGCCGAGGACGACACGGCTCATCCCTCGCCGGGTGCGGAGCACTTGGAGGCGCGTACCGAACTGGATCGGTTCGGCATACGGGTCGGGGGTAGCATCTCGTGGCACGGTCTCGCCCCTCTCTGGACAGCTCGTCACTGCCAGATTAGGGGGCGCGGCCGTGTTTCCGGACGGGGCGGACGCCGGATGCCGAGGTGCCGAAATGGGCCCGCTTCGTGGGCCTGTTCGAGGGCAGCTACGCGGCGGCGGACATGTACGTATGTGCGGGGCAGCCCAGGCGTACTGTCCCGTTCTTCCGGGCCCCCGTGGGAGTGTCGCATGAGCAAGCCAAGGGCCATCACCATAGAGCGCCTGGACGGCCCTGCCGCTGTGCGGGCCGAAGAGGCGTTTCGGCTGGTCTACGCCGAGGCGTTCGCGGAACCGCCGTACTGCGAGACTGCGGACGATGTCGCGGCCGCTTTCCGACGTTTCCGGTCCCAGACCCGCAAACCCGCCTTCCGCGCCGCCCTGGCCCGTACCGGCGACGGCGAACCCGTCGGCATGGCGTACGGGTATCCGCTCGGCCCCGAGACTGGCTGGTGGGGGCAACTGATCAGGCCCGTACCTGACGACATGCGACGGGAGGACGGGCGCCGCACCCTGGGGCTCATGGAGATGGCGGTACGTGAACCATGGCGCCGACAAGGCGTGGCGTGTCGCCTGCACGAGAGCCTGCTCGACGGTGCGGAAGTCGAACGTGTGCTGCTCAATGTCCACCCGGACAGTGCGGCGGCGTCGGCCGCTTACCTGGCTTGGGGATACCGCAAGATCGGCGAGGCGCGGCCATGGGAGGGCGCTGACCTCCATGACGTGATGCTTCTCGACCTACGGTGAATGGGCCATGGGCTTCCCGCCTGCAGGGCGCGGCTGATTTCATGGTTGGCCATGAGCACCCGACCAGCGCACATGCTCAACCATTGGTGGTGGCGCCCCGGTTGGCGGGAAGGACGGCGCATCTACACCTGGCACTTCACGTTCCGGGGCGCGGCGCAAGTGCACCGCCTGGCAGCCGAGTACCGGCAAGCGCTCCACGGCGTACCCGGTCTCGACCTCGTGCCGGACCGCTGGCTGCATCTGACGATGCAGGGTCTCGGCTTCGTCGACGAGGTCGCGGAGAAGGACGTACGGGCGATCGTCGAGGCCGTCTCGGCCAGGCTTCGCGCGGTTTCCGCGTTCGAGCTGACCCTGGACCGCCCGGAGATCACGCCCGAGGCGATCCGTTGGGAGGCGTATCCAGCACGTCCGCCCGCCACCGTGCGCCGTGAGATCCGCGAGGCCATCGCCGAGGTGTGGGGCACGGCCCCCGAAGCGGCCGAGGGCTTCGCCCCGCACGTATCGATCGCCTACAGCGCTGCCGACGGCCCCGCTCAACCGGTCGCCCAGGCCCTCCGGCGAGTGGAGCCGGAACCCGCCACAGTCACGCTGGGCAGCGTGGAGCTGATCGTGCTGGGCCGGGACCGGCGCATGTACGAGTGGGAGGAGTACGCCAGGGTTCCCTTGGGGTAGCGGAATGGCGCAACCCGCGGATTTTCCCCGCCGACGACAATGATTGGAGCAGCGAGTGCGGCCGTACCCCGTTCGTGGAAACGGCACACGCCGGGGTCGCACCATGACGGTGCGGCCCCGGCGCGCGCATTACGTCCGGCGAATCAGGCGGGGAGGATGTTCTCCGCCTGCGGGCCCTTCTGGCCCTGCGTGACGTCGAAGGAGACCCGCTGGCCCTCCTGGAGCTCACGGAAACCCTGGGTCGCAATGTTCGAGTAGTGGGCGAAGACGTCGGGGCCGCCGCCGTCCTGCTCGATGAAACCGAAGCCCTTTTCGGCGTTGAACCACTTCACGGTTCCCTGCTGTGCCATGACCTTCTCCTTTTGTAGGCAGAGGCCCCATCCGGAGATGCCGGAAAACAAATAATGCGCCTGAGGGAGAAACATTCCCGTCAGGCGCACACAGGTTCATGGGTACCGTAACTGCAACGTCGAGACCGTAGCACGGTTCGCGGCGGCCCGGGATGTGGATCACCTGCCGGGTCGCCTCCTGGACAGGTGTCATGCGGGATCCGGGTACGCAGTGGCGGGCGCGGGCCTGGCCCCGCGACGCCAGTCGGCCCAGGCGGACCAGCCGCCCCGCCACCCACGGCCGGGGGAAAACCCCACCCCCCACTGCCCGGCTGCCACCATGGTTCGTCGACCTGGCCTTTTCTAGCGTCGTGAAGTGTCACGACAGGCGAAGGAAAGGGACACCATGGCGGCGCGCCGCGACCCCGAACCCACCCGGCAGTACGCGGGACACGTCCCTACTGCCGCCGTCGAACTGCGCGCCGTGCGGCGGTCGTACGGCCGTGGCGACGGCGCCGTGCACGCGCTGCGCGGCGTGGACCTCGCCCTGCCGCGCGGCAGCTTCACCGCGGTGATGGGGCCCTCCGGGTCCGGCAAGAGCACGTTCCTGCAGTGCGCCGCCGGGCTCGACCGGCCGAGTGCCGGGCAGGTGCTGCTGGGCGGCCAGGAGATCACCGGGCTGAACGAGGACCGGCTGACCAAACTGCGGCGCAGCCGCGTCGGGTTCGTCTTCCAGTCGTTCAACCTGCTGCCCTCGCTGACCGTGCTGCAGAACGTCCTGCTCCCGCAGCGTCTCGCCGGGGAGCGCCAGGACCGGCGGCGGGCCGAGGAGCTGCTGGCCGAGGTCGGTCTCGACGGGTACGGCAGGCGGCGCCCCGGCCAGCTCTCCGGCGGGCAGCAGCAGCGCGTGGCCATCGCCCGGGCGCTGATCACCCGGCCCGAGGTGGTGTTCGCCGACGAGCCGACCGGCGCGCTGGACACCCGTTCCGCCCAGGAAGTCCTCGGCCTGCTGCGGCGGGCGGTCGACGCGCTCGGCGCGACGGTCGTCATGGTCACCCACGACCCGGTGGCCGCCTCGCACGCCGACCGGGTGCTCTTCCTCGCCGACGGCCTCCTGGCCGGCGAGCTGATACGGCCCGACGCGCAGACCGTCGCCGACCGGATGGTCGCGCTGACCGCCGCGCAGGGCGGCCGTTACGCAGGGGCCGCGGCATGACCAACGGCCTCGCCCGCGCCTCCGTGCGCTTCCGCCCCGCCTCCTTCGCGGGCAGCCTCGTCGCGCTGCTGTTCAGCGCCGCGATCATCACCGCCTGCGGCGTCCTGCTCCAGACCGGCATCACCGCCCACGTCACCCCCGCGCGCTACCAGCACACCCCTGTGGTGGTCGCCGGGGACACCCACGTCCGTATCACCGTGGGCAAGGGCGACGGCCGGGCCGACGTCGACGCGCCATTGCCCGAACGGCCCCGCGTCGACGCCGCGCTCGCCGCGAAGATCGCCGACCGGCCGGGGGTCGCGTCGGCCGTGCCCGACGTCTCCTTCCCCGTCCAGGCAGCGGAGAAGGCACAGACCTGGACCGGACGGCCCTACGCCACCGTCGGCCTCGACACCGCCTCCGGTACCGCCGCCCTGACCGAGGGCCGCGCCCCGCGTTCCGGCGAGGTCGTCCTGGACGCCGCCTCCGCGCGCGCCGCCCACCTGGCGACCGGCGACAACGTCTCGCTCATCGCGCCCGGCGGCACCGCCACGTACCGCGTCTCGGGCCTCGCCCCGGCGGACAAGGGCAAGGGCGAGGGCGAGGGCAAGGGCGGCGGCGCGACCGTCTGGTTCGCCGACCGTACGGCGGAGGCGCTCTCCGGCCATCCGGGCACGGTTGACGCCATCGCCGTACGGGCCCGTCCCGGTACGACCGGCACCGCCCTCGCCGACGAGGTGCGGAAGGCCGTCGACGGCAAGGCCGACGTCCTGACCGGGGACGCGCGCGGGCGGGCCGAGGAACCGGGGCTGACCGAGGCGAAGTCGGTACTCACCGGGCTCGGTGGCTCCTTCGGCGGCATCGCCGCGATGACCGCCGTCTTCGTCGTCATGGGCACCGTCGCCCTGGCCATCGGCCAGCGTTCCCGCGAATTCGCCCTGCTCCGGGCCATCGGTGCCACCCCGCGGCAGATCCGCCGCACCGTCGCCACCGAGGCGATGATCGTCGCCCCCGTCGCGGGCGCCCTGGGCATCCTGCCCGGACTGGCCCTGGCCTCCTGGTGGTTCGACCAGCTCGTCGACCGCGGGGCCATCCCCGGGCAGGTATCCCTGGACATCGGCCCCCTGCCCATGGTGATCGCGATCGGCGTCAACCTGCTGTCCGCGCTGATCGCCGGGTACGTCGCCGCCCGCCGCCCCGCCAAGCTCCGCCCCAGCCTCGCGCTGGGCGAGGCCGCCGCCGTGAGCCGCCGCCCCGGCCTGATCCGTACGGCCCTCGGCCTGGCCGCCGTGGCCGGCGGCGTCACCCTCGCCGGTGTCGCCTACGGGGAGAGCGGCGACAATGCGGCCAACACCGCCCTCGGCGTGGTCATGTGCTTCCTGGTGGCCGTCGCCCTGCTCGGCCCGCCGCTGGCCTGGCTGTGCACCACCGTGCTCGGCCTGCCGCTGCGCTCCGCGGGCGCGTCCGGCTCGCTGGCCGCCGACAACACCCGGGCCCACGCCCACCGGCTGGCCTCCGCGATCACCCCGATCGCCATGGTGACCGCCTTCTGCGGCGTACTCGTCTTCCTCCAGAGCACCATCCGGCACGTCGCCGACGACCACGTCCGCACCGGCATCGTCGCCGACCACGTCCTCGCCCCCGACGCCTCCGGCGGCCCCGGCCTGCCCGCCGCCACCGCGGAACGGGCCGCCCGTGTCCCGGGCGTGGAGGCCGCCGTCGGCGTCCTGCGGACCGGGGCCGTCCACCGCGGCGGGGGCGCCCTGCTGTCCGCGACCGCGCTCGGCGTCTCCGGTGACCCGGCCGCGCTGCCGCGCGTACTCGACCTCGGGGTCGAGAGCGGCTCGATCGGCGCGCTCGGCAGTACGCCGGACACGGTCGCCCTGGACGCCTCCCTGGCCCGGAGCATGCGGGTCGAGCCGGGAGACACCGTCCGACTCTGGCTCGGCGACGGCACCCCGGTCCGGCCGAAACTGGTCGCCACGTACGGGCGGGGCCTGGGCATCGGCGAGATCCTGCTGCCCCGGGCCGCCGTCGCGGGCCACGTCTCCGCCGCCCTCGACTCCCAGGTCCTCGTACGCGACGCGCCGGGTGCCGACCATGCCGCGGTCGCCCGCCGGTTGGAGGCACTGGGCACACCGCCCGGCACCCACGTCACGGACGCCGCGGGCTTCGCGGCACAGGCAGACCGCAACCAGGAGCTCAACGCCTGGGCCAACACCGTCATGGCAGCCGTACTCGGCGGCTTCGCCGCCGTCGCCGCGGCCAACACCCTGGTCATGACCGTCCTCGACCGCCGCCGCGAGGTCGCCCTGCTGCGCCTGTCCGGCACCACGCGCCGCCAGGTACGCGACATGATGCGCTGGGAGGCCCTGCTCGTCGCCGCCACCGGGCTCCTCGTGGGCGGCGCCATCGCCTGGACGACGCTGGTACCGATCACCCGCGGCGTCACGGGATCCGACCCGTACGTCCCGCCCGGCACGGCCCTCCCGCTCGCGGCCGCGACCGTCCTGCTTGCGCTGGTGGCGACGGGCCTCCCGACCAGGGTTCTTCTGCGGCGGGGGCCGCTGGCGGCGGGGGCGGAACGGCAGTGATCGCGGTGCTCGCAGCGATCCGTGTTGCCCCATGGATCGACGGGCTGGCGTGAAGCCGGATGGCGCTGGTGAGTGGCTTAGGCGCTGTTCGCATCCAGAGGTCTGCTTTGCCCGAGCCTCGGAAAGTGAGTAAAAACGAGGCGGGGCCGGGATAATGGCGCTGGTCAGAAAGTGTGGTCCCCGCGTACGCGGGGGTGGTCCCTTGTCGGTCACGGAAATTCCGATTCCTTGAGGGTGGTCCCCGCGTACGCGGGGGTGGTCCGCGGAGAAAGCCCGCGCTCACCAGCGCGCGCTGGTGGTCCCCGCGTACGCGGGGATAGCCTTCCACCCCCACCGGCCGGACACTGGGACGGACACCAAGGTGCGAAGTACCCCGCCACCTTCAGCCCAGGGCGCCGAGCACGGCTTCCGTGTCGGTCAGGTTGAGCAACACCACGTCGGCGCCTGCCGCTGTCAGCTCGGCGGGGGTGCTGCGGCCCGTCGCCACCGCCACTACGCGCACGCCGTGGGTCAGCCCCGCCTCCACCCCTGCGGGCGTGTCGTCCACCAGGACCGCGTCCGACGGCGGGCGTCCGGCACGCTTCAGGGCGATCCGTACCAGCTCGGCGCGCTCGTCGGCGTCCTCCCCGTAGGCCCCCAGCTCCCACTGGATGTGCCGGTCGAGGCCGAAAGTCGCGAGCTTGATCTCCGCCACGGGCCGGATGTTGCCGCTGACCACGGTCTGCTCGATGTCCCGGACAGCGGCCAGGGCCTCCAGAACCGCGGCCGCTCCCGGCAGCGCGTGCCCCCGCTCCCGCAGTTCGGCCACCCGCTGGTGGTGGACCTGGGCCAGTGCTTCCGCGAACCGCTCGAAGTCCCCGCGTCCCGTGTTCAGTCCGTGGAGCCGGGCGGTCTCCCGGAAGATGACGGACTCGGTCATGCCGTCGATCCGCGGCTGCCTCTTCATCCGGCAGCCGGTGACCCGCTCGAACGCCACGGCGGACAGCTCCCGGCCCACGCCCCGCGTGTCGATCAGCGTGTGGTCGATGTCCCAGAACACGATCCGCCGCACCACACGAGCCTCCCGCCGTCCGACGTCGGGGAAAGACTGCCCCACGAACGGGCTACCGGAACTGATCGGGGCTGCAACGAACGATAACGTGAACTCCAGGACAGGGTTCACCAGTTCATGGGAGCTCACATGGCCAGCAACCTGCCCGTCGGCGCCCGTATCCGCTACTGGCGACGCCGCAACGGTAACCGGTCCCAAGCCGCTGTCGCCGGTCTGTGCGGCATCACCGAGGATTACCTCTCTCAGATCGAGCGTGGACGCAAAGCCCCGTCTCTGGAAGTCCTCGTCGCGCTCGCCCGGGAGATCGGCGTCCCTGCCTCTGCCTTTCTGGACGACCAAGCGCCGGTCGAGCAAGCGCCACAGGGTGACACGGCCTGCGACGTCGCCCGCGTCCTCATGGGCTACAGCACCCGGGGCCACCGGAACAGCGCCGGTCAAGCGGAGCTTCGCGAGCGTGTTGAGGCCGCGTGGCGCATGTGGCAGACGTCCCCGACTCGGTACAGCGACGCGGCCGGAATCCTGCCTCTTCTGCTCGAAGACGTCGAGCATGCCGTCCGCGCTCATCGGACCGACACCGATCCGCGGACGCGCCGGGAGATGCTGAAAGTGGCAGCCGACCTCTACGGGCTCCTTCGCTCCTACTTCCGTCGCACCGGCCGCGTCGACCTCTCCCTCCTCGTTGCTGACCGCGCCCTCCGGGCGGCGGAGGATGCCGACGATCCCCTGCGTATCGCTGCTGGTCAGTGGAATCTGTGCCACGTCCTCCTCGCACAAGGCCGGGCCGAAGGCGCCGAGCATGTTGCGACCCTGGCGGCTGAGCAGCTCGCCCGGTCCCCGTCCACGGCGGATCATGAAGGAGTGGCGGGCGCCCTCGAACTCGTCGCCGCCACTGCCACCGCCTGCCGGAGAGAATGGTGGAAAGCCCGCGAACATCTGGATCGGAGCGCCCGGCCCCGGGCTGAGCGCCTCGGCGAGGGCAACGCCATGTGGACCGTCTTCGGGCCCACGAACGTCCACCTCCATGCCCTGGGCATCGAGATGCTCGCGGGCGAAGCGGCTGAGGGACTACGTTGCGCCAACCGTGTGGACGTCTCCCAGCTCCCATCTCTGGAACGGCAGTTCACTTTCCTGCTCGACGTCGCGCGCTGCTACGACTTCAGGCGGGATGACGCGGCTGTCCTGGTCCACCTGCTCGACATCGAGCGGCTCGCGCCCGAAGACCTCGCCCGCAGCGCTCTCGCTCGCAGCATGGTCATCGAACTCCGCCGACGGGCACGTCCCACCTACCGGCGACAGGCCGAAGCACTCGCCGCGCGCCTCGATGTCGACCGGCCCCCACCCGGGCTCCTGGACAACCCGGTCTGACAGTCCGGGTCGATCCCGGCCAGCGCACCTACCGTCGTCCACCAACCAGTACCCGACGACGAGGACTTCCGAAATGACCGCCCTCGACCCCGCCCTGACCTCTGCTCCCGCCCGCTGGCTGCTGTGCCGCGAGACGCTTCCCTACCGGGCCCGTGAGACATGGGCCTACGGCCACAGCGCCGGAATCCGCGTCGGCGAGCACTTCGACGCGCTGTTCCTCCCCGCCGACATGGTCGAGCAGCGGCTGCCCGGCAGCATCCGCACCCGGGACGCCGTCGAAGCCCACCTCCGCGCCGCGGGCGTCGACCACGGCGTCATCGCCACCCGGAACAGGCTGCACTACGTGGTACTCGTACCCGCCGGCACCAGCACCACATGGGACGAACCCGGAACGTGGTGCTACGGCAAGCACTCCCCCGCCCCCTACATCACCGCACCAC
>NZ_JAINFC010000145.1 GCF_020740835.1 Streptomyces sp. UNOC14_S4 | reverse complement strand
GAAGGGGCGGAAGCGGACGTCCACGCGGCGGCGTTCGCGCTGGCGGAGCGGCTGACCGGGGTCGCGGTGACGCCCGGCCTGCTGGAGAACGGCGAGTTCGTGTGCGGGAGCGTGCCCTTCTGACGGTCGGCCGGTCAGGACGGGCGGGTGCCGGTGACCACCGTGGCGGTGAGGTCGTCGCAGGTGTGGACCTCGGTGGTCAGGCCGGCCGCGATGAATGCCGCCACCGTCAGCGGCGCCTGCCGCTCGCTCGTCTCGACGAGCAGGTGGCCGCCCGGCGCCAGCCACTGGCGGGCGGAAGCCGCCACGCGCCGCTGGACGTCGATGCCGTCCGAGCCGCCGTCGAGGGCGACGGTGGGTTCGTGGTCGCGGGCCTCGGGCGGGAGCAGCCCGATCGCGTCGGTGGGGACGTAGGGCGTGTTGGCGACGAGGATGTCGACGCGGCCGCGCAGCGCGGCGGGGAGCGGCTCGTAGAGGTCGCCCTCGTACACGTGGCCCGCCGGACCGAGGTTGCGGTGGGCGCAGCGCACCGCGGCGGGGTCGATGTCGGCGGCGTGCAGCTCGATGCCGTCCAGGGCCGCGGCGAGCGCGGCCCCGACCGCTCCCGATCCGCAGCACAGGTCGAGGACCACGGGAGCGGCCCCGGACCCGGACCTGGAGGCGGAGGCGAGCGCGACGGCCCGGCGCACCAGGTGTTCCGTGCGCCGCCGCGGTACGAAGACGCCCGGGTCGATGGCTATGCGAAGGCCGCAGAACTCGGCCCAGCCCAGGACGTGTTCGAGGGGCAGCCCGGCGGCCCGGCGTCCGGTCATGGCGGCGAGTTCGTCCGGCGTGCGGGCGGCGGAGAGGAGCAGCGCCGCCTCGTCCTCGGCGAAGACGCACCCCGCTGCGCGCAGCCTGGTGACGACGTCGGCGGGGGAGAGCCCCACCGGCTCCGCGGGATCGGCCGCGGCCATCAGGAGGGCTCTCCGGCGGTGATCAGGCGGCGCAGGGAGGCCGCCATGTTCGTCGCGAAGTCCTCGCGGGCGGCGGGCGTCAGGAGTTCCAGGGAGAGGTACGGGTTGAGGTCCTCCAGTTCCACCAGGAGGAGTTCGCCGCCGGGGGCGCGGCAGGCGTCGACGCGCTGGATACCGTGCTCGATTGCGTTCCAGTCGACGAAGCGCTGGGCGAAGGCCAGGTCGGCGGCGGTCGGCTCGTAGGGCACCAGCTCCCAGCGCCGGTCGGGCCGGGGCGCGTGGAGGGCGTACTGGAAGTCCCGGTCGACGAAGTAGAACGACACCTCGTACGCGAAGTCGACGCGCGGCTGCACGAGGATGTCGCCGTACGCGAGTTCGGGCAGCCGGTCGCGGGGGACGAACTCCAGCCCTATGGAATCCGCGCCGAGCTTGGGCTTGACCACGTACTCGGCGGCCTCCGGCAGCCGGGCCAGGTCCTCGCGGCGGTCGACGGTGGGGATGACCGGGTACCCCGCGGCGGTCAGGTCGAGCAGGTACTGCTTGCCGACCATGTCGGCCTTGCCGGTCAGCTGGTTGTAGACGCGTGCGCCGCGCTTCCGCGCGAGGGCGCGGAACTCGTCGTACTCCGCCTGATAGTTCAGCACCGGGCCGCTGTTGCGGACCACGACGGCGTCGAAGCCGTCCATCAGCGCGGCCGCGTCCAGGGGGTGGCAGAGGGCCACGTCGAATTCCTCGCGGAGGCGGGCGGCGAGGTGGATGTCCTCGTCGCAGTAGCGGCGCCCGCGGGCCTCGTAGGCGAGGTCCGTGACGTACAGGATGCGATGGCGGTGCTTCGGCATGGCGGTCCCCGTGTTCCCCCGTGTGTGGATGACTGGGGTCAAAGTACCTGGTCAGGACGGGGGCGTGGAAAAGTGGATGCGTGCGCGCGAGGCGTCTGCGTACCGTCCGTGAATGGCCCCAGAACTCCGCCGAGTCACCGACCAGGACCTTCCCGAGTGGTCCCGTGCCCTCCGCACCGGCTTCCTCCGCCCGCCCGTGGTCACCAAGGAAGAGATCGAGCTCCGCACCGCGGCCGTGGCCACCGGCCGTGTCCAGGGGGTGTTCGACGGCGCCCGCTGCGTCGCCACGTTCCGCAGCTTCGACCAGCGCCTCACCCTTCCCGGCGGCGCCGACATCGCCGCGAACGCGGTCAGCAACGTGACCGTCTCGCCCACCCACCGCAGGCGCGGCCTGCTCAGCCGCATGATGGCCGCCGACCTGCGCGCCGCCGAGGAGCGCGGCGCGACCGCCGCGACCCTGATCGCCGCCGAGTATCCGATCTACGGCCGCTACGGCTTCGGCCCGGTCACCTGGACCACGGGCTGGGAGGTGGACGTCGCCCGCACCGGCCTCGACCGGCGCTACGCCGGCCCCGCCGACGGCGCCCGCGTCGACCTCGTCGACCCCGCCGACGTCCGTGTGCACGGCCCCGGCCTGCACGAACGGCTGCGCGCGACCCGGCATGGCGTCATCGACCGCATCGAGCGCTGGTGGCTGGTCAACACCGGCGCGATGCCCACCGGCATCCCCTGGGAGGAGCCGTACTACGTCCTCCACCGGTCCGCGGACGGCACCGTCGACGGCCTCCTCGTGTACACCGCCGAGGACACCTGGGAGGGGATGAATCCCCAGGGCGTGGTGACCGTCCTCGACCTCGTCGCGGTGACACCCGGCGCGGAACGGGCACTGTGGCACCACGTGTTGTCGATCGACCTGGTCGCGAAGGTCCGCACCGGACACCGCGCCCCCGACGACCTGCTCCCGCTGCTGATGCCCGACCCGCGCGCGGCGCGCGTCACCCACCACTCCGACTTCCTGTGGCTGCGCCCGCTCGACGTGCCGACGCTGCTGGCTGCCCGTACGTACGCCTCCTCCGGCTCGCTCGTCCTCGGCGTCACGGACCCGGGCGGCCCGGCGGACGGCCGTTTCCTGCTGGAGGCCGGGCCGGACGGCGCGCGGTGCGTGCCCACCACGCGGGCGGCCGACCTGGTGCTCGGCCCCGGTGAACTGGGCTCCCTGGCGCTGGGAGACGAGTCCGCGGCCCGGCTGGCGGAGCTGGGCCGCGTCGACGAGGAGCGGGCGGGCGCGGTGGCGCTCACGGACGCGCTGTTCCGCACGGCACGACGGCCGTGGTGCCCGGACCTCTTCTGACGGCCTTCCGTCTCTGGCGATCTTCTGTTTCCCCTGCCCTTGACCTCAAGTGGACTTGAGGTTGCAGGATCTTCTCAACAGCCCGCCGGTGGCACCACCGGCACGACCCCTGGGGGGACCACCATGTCCGAGGACACCTACCGGCTCGCTGTCATCGTCGCCTCCACCCGCGAGGGCCGCTTCGCCCCGACGGTGGCCAAGTGGCTCGCGACGGAGGTCGCGCAGCGCGGCGACATCGAGCTCGACGTCATCGACCTCGCCTATCACCCGCTGCCGCTGAACCTCTCCAAGGAGCCGGGCCCGGAGGACATCACGGCCCTCGCCGCGGTGACGCCGCGCCTGGAGCAGGCGGATGGCTTCGTCGTGCTCACGCCGGAGTACAACCACAGCTACCCCGCGTCGCTCAAGAATCTCATCGACCTGCACTACACGCAGTGGCGCGCCAAGCCGGTGGGCTTCATCTCCTACGGCGGGCTCTCCGGCGGTCTGCGCGCGGTCGAGCACCTCCGGCCGGTCTTCGCGGAGCTGCACGCGGTGACCATCCGCGAGACGGTCAGCTTCCACAGCCCCTGGGGCAAGTTCGACGAGGAGGGCGCCCACCTGGACCCGGAGGCCGGCGAGGCCGCCTCCAAGGCCGCGAAGGTCATGCTCGACCAGCTCGCCTGGTGGGCGATCTCGCTCCGCGAGGCGCGCGCGGCACGCCCGTACGGGGCCTGACGGTACGGCGTACGACACGGGGCCTGACGGTACGGCGTACGACCGGTCACGGGGGTGCCGGTCGTGCGGTCACGCCGCCGGGGCGTCCGCCTCGCCCAGCCGGGCGAGGCGGACCTTGCCCCAGGCGCTGAGCGGGGCGAGGGCGGTGTTGAGGGCTTGGCCGTGCTCGGTGAGCGAGTACTCCACGCGGAGCGGCACCCCTTCGTAGACCTCGCGGTGCACGATGTCGTCCGTCTCCAGCTCGCGGAGCTGCTGGGTCAGCACCTTCTCGCTGATGCCGGGGAGGAGGCGCCGCAGCTCGCCGAAACGACGGGTGGCGTCGTGCAGGGCCCACAGGATGAGCACCTTCCACTTGCCCTCGATGACGTCGATGGCAGCGTCTATGCCGCACTGGTACGGCTGGTTCTTCATGCGTCCCCCCGGCGAACGGATTGCCTTCGGCACCCACCTTAGGTCGCGACGGTGGTTGGTTTGCTGTGCCTAGGGGGGTGCCTCTTGCGCTGCGCGCGCGGCTGCGGGCCGGTGGTCAGGTGCGCCTACCGGGTTGCCGCCCGGGCCCGGTGCGCGTCTGCAGGTTGTCGACGGCTGGTCGCGCCCACGCGGCGGAGCCGCACAATGTCGCAGCCCCGCGCCCCTTGAGGGGCGCGTCAGGGGTCACGACAGCAAGTCGTCGACCTGGGCCTCGCCCTCGCGGTAGCGGCGCGCGATTTCCGCGCTGCAGTCGTCCGCCGTCCGCTGGAGGCCCGCCCGGCGTACCGATACCTGGCGTTCGAAGGCCTCCAGACGGCGTTTTCCCTCGTGCAGCTCGTCGTCCGTACGCGCGTCCAGGTCGGACAGCTCCACCTCCGCCAGCATGTCCTCGGCCAGCCGCCGGTACTCCGCGCTGTGCGGGGTGCCGAGCCGTACATGGCGGGCGGAGGACCGCTGCGTGGAGGGGTCGTCCGCCAGGATCTCCGACAGGCGTTCCACGACGAGCCGGGCCATGACCGGGGACCCCGGCGAGGCCCGCCGCGCCAGCTCCGCCCGCAGGATGTCGATGCGGCCCTGGAGGAGGCGCCGTACGTAGCTGAGGTCCGCCTCGTCCTGTTGCGCGGCTCTGCGCAGGGCGCGCAGCTCCGCCAGGCTCAGCAGGCCCAGCTCCCGCCCGGGGACGTCCGCCAGCCGCCCGGTGCGCTGGCTCGGCGGCCGGGGGTGCACGCTGTCCGCTGTCGTGAGCATGGGGCCGTCCTCAATGGGTGTGGTCATGAGCTTCCGTTCCCCTCGGGCGGTGTGCTTCCGGGTCACGTTGCCCCTTCGAGCACCGCCTGCACGCATGGTGCCACTGCGGAGCGCCGGGGCGCAGGAGCTCTCCACCCGAACGGCCCTGGATGGACGCAGGGCATCATGGTCCATATGCGTGCAGTGGTGCAGAGGGTGGACGGCGCGGCCGTCGTCGTCGACGGCGAGACGGTCGGCGAGATCATCGGACAGGGCCTGTGCGTCCTTGTCGGAGTGACGCATGAGGACACCGTGGAGAAGGCGGCGCAACTGGCCCGCAAGCTGTGGTCGCTGCGCGTGCTGGAGGACGAGAAGTCCTGCTCGGACGTCGGGGCGCCGTTGCTCGTGATCTCGCAGTTCACTCTCTACGGTGACGCACGGAAGGGGCGCCGCCCTACGTGGAACGCGGCGGCGCCGGGTGCTGTGGCCGAGCCGCTCGTGGACGAGGTGGTGGCGCGGCTGCGTTCGCTGGGGGCGCGGGTGGAGACGGGCCGGTTCGGCGCTGACATGAAGGTCTCCTTGACCAACAACGGGCCGTTCACGGTTTTGCTCGACATCTAGGGCCTACGGGGTGCCTCTTGCGCTCCGCGTGCGGCTGCGGGTCCGTCGTGGCTGGTCGCGCCCGCGCGGCGGAGCCGCAAATGAAACACAGCCCCGCGCCCCTTACGGGGCGCGGACGACTCTGCCCTTACGGCTCGACCACGACCTCCTGTGACGCCGCCGTCCCCTCGCCCACCAGCAGGGGCGCGTCCACGGGGACATTCCGCTTCACCAGGGCCAGGGCGATCGGGCCCAGCTCGTGGTGGCGGGCCGAGGTCGTGATGAAGCCGAGCTGGCGGCTTTCGGGGCCGTCCGACGCGAGGCGGACGGGGGCGCCGTGCCCCGGGAGGACGACCTCGCTGCCGTCGAGGTGGAGGAAGACGAGGCGGCGCGGCGGCTTCCCCAGGTTGTGGACGCGGGCGACCGTCTCCTGGCCGCGGTAGCAGCCCTTCTGCAGGTGGACCGCGACGCCGATCAGGCCCAGCTCGTGCGGGATGGTGCGGTGGTCGGTCTCCAGGCCCAGGCGCGGGCGGTGCGCCTCGACGCGCAGCGCCTCGTAGGCGAGTACGCCCGCCGCCGGGCCGTGCGCGCCCGCGAACTCCTCCAGGCGCGCACGCGGGAGGAAGAGATCGCGTCCGTGCGCCGTCTCGCGCACCGTCACACCCTCGGGGACGTCCACGATCGAGCCCGCGGGCAGGTGCACCACCGCGAAGTCGTCCGTGCGGTCGGCGACCTCGACCCGGTAGAAGAACTTCATGCTCTCCAGGTAGGCGATCAGGTCGCCCTGGGTGCCGGGCTCGACGTGCATCCACGTCGTCTCCCCGTCGTCCACCAGGGAGAGCGCGTGCTCGATGTGGCCGTGGGCGGAGAGGATCAGCGCCTCCGTGGCCTGCCCGGCCGGGAGGTCGGTCACATGCTGGGTGATCAGCAGGTGCAGCCAGCTCAGCCGGTCGGCGCCGGAGACGGTGACGACGCCCCGGTGCGAGAGATCGACGAATCCGGTGCCGCCCGCGAGCGCGCGCTGCTCGCGGAAGAGGTCGCCGTAGTGCGCGGCGACACCCTCGTCGGGGGCCTCGGCGGCGACGGCGCCGGGCAGCGACAGCAGCGGGCTGGCTTTCGTTTGACGCAGCATGCGCACAAGCCTACGGCTCGTCCGGTGACGCTTTCGAGGAGCACTTCGAAGAGCAGCCGCCGCACCTGCCGAAGATCGCGAAGTGCTTCATGTCCGTGTCGAAACCGAAGGTCTCGCGCAGCTGCGCGGTGAACGGCCCGGCCACCTCCAGGTCGGCCTCGATCACCGTGGTGCAGTCCCGGCAGACGAGGTGTATGTGGTGGTGCCGGTCCGCCAGGTGGTAGGTCGGGGCGCCGTGCCCGAGGTGGGCGTGGCTGACCAGGCCCAGCTCCTCCAGCAGCTCCAGGGTCCGGTAGACCGTGGAGATGTTGACCCCGCCCGCCGTGCGCCGGACCTCCGTGAGGATGTCGTCCGGCGTCGCGTGCTCCAGCCGGTCCACCGCTTCCAGCACGAGCTGGCGCTGCGGCGTGAGCCGGTAGCCGCGCTTACGGAGGTTGCTCTGCCAGTCGGTGTCCACCACGCTCCCAGTCTAGGCAGGCTCAGGAGCTCCGGACCCCCTTCAGATAGCCGGCGAGGGCGGCGATGGCGGCGGGGTTGCGCGGGCTCTCGACCAGGTCGACGTAGTCGAGGACGAAGATGCGGTCGTTCTTGACCGCGGAGACGTTCGCGAGCGGCGGGTAGGACTTCAGGAACTCTTTCTTCTGCTCCGCGGTCACCGACCCGTAGTTGTTGATCACGATGACGTCGGGGTCGCGGTCCACGACCGTCTCCCAGCCGACGGTCACCCAGGTGTCCTTGAGGTCCTTCGCGATGTTGTCGCCGCCCGCCTTGGTGATGATGTCGTGTGCCCCGGCGTAGGCGCCCGCGGTGAAGGGCTTGTCCTGGCCGTCGTCGTAGAGGAAGACGGTCGGCCGCTTCCCGCCCGCTTTCCCGTCCGCCTTCCCGCCCGCCTTTCCGCCCGCGTCGCCGTCCCCCGGCACCTTCGCCTGGGCCTCGGCGACCTGCTTGCGGAACTCGTCGGTCAGCTTCTTCGCCCGGTCCTCCACGTCGAAGATCTTCCCGAGCGTCTCCAGGTCCGTGTAGAGGGCCTCCAGCGGCGGCATCACCCCGCGCGAGGTGCCCGTGGTGCCGTTGCGGCAGGACTCGGAGAGGACGTACGAGCCGATGCCGAGCTTCTTCAGCGAGTCGGGCGTGACGCCGCTGCCCTCGCCGAAGCCGTAGTTCCAGCCCGCGAAGACCAGGTCGGCCCTGGCGTCCAGGGCGATCTCCTTGGCGATCGCCTTCTTGGACAGCCACTTCACCTTCTTGTAGCCGTCCGCCCACGGCACGGTCTCGCGGTCCTGCGTGTAGTCCGGCGCCACATAACCCGCCATGTGGTCCTCCAGCCCCAGCGCGAACATGATCTCCGCGATCCCGACGTCATTGGTGACCACGCGCTGCGGCGCCTTGTCGTACGTCGTTTTCACCCCGCAGTTCTCGATGGTCACGGGGTAGTGGCCGGAGGCGGCCTTCTCCTCGGCCGGGGATTCGGAGACCTTCGCCCCGCAGCCCGCGAGGGACACGGCGGCGGACACGGCGGCGAGCAGGGCGACGGTGGTGCGCGGAGCACGCATGGGCGGTCCTTACGGGGTGGGGAGGCGGTCGAAGAGCAGGTGCGGTGCCCCGGTCTCGGGGTGCGGCACCCGGTGGGCCCGTACGCCGAAGACGTCGGCGAGCAGACCGGCGGTCAGCACCTCGCCGGGCGGGCCGGAGGCGACGATCCGGCCGCCCGCGATCACGTACAGCGCGTCGCAGTGCGTGGCGGCGAGGTTCAGGTCGTGCAGCGCGGCCAGGACGGTGAGGCCCGCGCCGCGCACGAGCGCGAGGACCTCCAGTTGCTGGGCGATGTCCAGGTGGTTGGTGGGCTCGTCCAGGACCAGCACCCGCGGCTCCTGCGCCAGGGCGCGGGCGATCAGCACGCGCTGTTTCTCGCCGCCCGACAGGGACGAGAAGCCCCGCTCGGCGAGGTGCGTGGCGCCGACCCTGGCCAGTGCCTCCGCGCACACCTCGGTGTCGCGCGCGGTGGTCCGCCCGGCGGCGCTCTGGTGCGGCAGCCTGCCCATCACGACGATCTCGGCGGCGGTGAAGTCGAACGCGCCCGCCGACTCCTGCGGCAGCGCGGCCAGCCGCCGCGCGCCCTCGCGGGCGCTGAGCGCGTGCAGGTCGTCGCCGTCCAGCCGTACGGTCCCGGCGGCCGGGCGCAGCGCGCGGTAGACGCAGCGCAGCAGAGTGGACTTGCCGCTGCCGTTGGGGCCGATCAGCCCCACGAACCGCCCGCTGTCGGCACGCAGCGCGATGTCCTCGACCAGGCGGGCGCCCGCGATCTCGACCGACAGGCCCTCGATGTCGACCCGCATGTCTCAGGACCCTCCGAAGCTGTAACGGCGGCGGCGCATGAGCACGACGAAGCAGGGCACGCCGATGATCGCGGTGATGACGCCGACCGGCAGTTCGACGGGCGCCAGCAGCAGCCGGGAGACGATGTCGACCCACACCAGAAGCACCGCGCCGAGCAGCGGCGCCACGGCCAGCACCCGCCGGTGGTCGGCGCCGACGAGCATGCGGGTGACGTGCGGGACCATCAGCCCGACGAATCCGATCGCGCCGCTGACGGCGACGACGGCCCCGGTGACGGCGGCCGCGCTGACGAACAGCTGCTTGCGCAGCCGGTTCGGGGCCACACCGAGCGCGGCGGCGGTCTCGTCGCCCATGGCCAGGGCGTTGAGCCCGCGGGCCGTCCACAGCAGGTGGGCGAGTCCGGCGAGCACGACGGCGGCGGCGATCGGCACGGACGACCAGGTGGCGCCGCCGAGGCTGCCGAGCAGCCACATCATCGCGGAACGGGCGGCCTCGCCCCGGTCGGCGCTGAAGACCATCAGGGTGGTGACGGCCGAGAAGCCGTAGTACATGGCGGTGCCCGTCAGCACCAGCCGCAGCGGCGTCAGCCCCTGCGGGGTGCGCGCGGCCAGGTAGACGAGCAGCATCGAGGCGAGCGCGGAGACGAAGGCGGCGCTGGAGAGCGCCCACACGCCGAGCGAGCCGAACGCGCCGAAGAGCAGGACCGCGTTGGCGCCGACGGCCGCGCCGGAGGAGATGCCGAGGACGAAGGGGTCGGCCAGCGCGTTGCGGACCATGGCCTGCACGGCCACGCCGATGGCGGAGAGCCCGGCGCCGACGACGGCGGCGAGCAGAGCGCGCGGGAAGCGCAGCTCCCAGACGATCGTGTAGGCGGAGACGTCGTCCGCCGCGATGGTGCCGCCGGTCAGCCCGGCCCGCAGGAAGCGCAGGGTGTCGCCCCAGCCCACCCCGGCGGCGCCGAGGCCGACACCGCAGACGAGGGAGCCGAGCAGGGCCACGGCGAGCCCCGCGAGCAACGGTGGCAGGGGAAGACGGCGGGGTGGTGGTGGCGGCCCGCCGCCCCGGCATCGGACAGTCTGAGCCTTGGCCGGGGGAGCGGCCTGGGGGGAGGTCACCACAGGTCGTACGCCTTCGCCTCGGGCCGCGTCCCTGTGTACGAAGGAGCGGCCCGGGGCGAAGGAAGGGTGCTGCGGCCCGGGTGTCCCCTCGCAGTCCACGGCGAGTTGTCAGGAACTGGACGCCGCCACGGGTGATCGGGCTCGCGGAAACGGCCCCGAAGGGCCTTCCGCCTACCGTTGCGGGTCAGCGCCGGACTTCGACCGGCTTCCCCCGCGGGGCGCGTTGTGCGGTTGTGGTCGTACGGATGCCCGTACGGGGCGGGTGGACGTCAGCCGGTGTAGGGCGTGCCGTCCGGGTTGAAGAAGGCGACGCCGTCCGGCATGTCGTCGGGCAGGCTCGCGGCCCACTCCTTGAGGTCGGCGATCTTCTTCAGGTGTGCCGACATATAGGGGCGCAGCGGCACCTCGGGGGTGGCCTTCTCGCCGACCCACATCAGGTCGCCCTTGACGTAGCCGTAGAGGCGCTTGCCACCGCTGTACGGGCCGGAGGCCTCGGTGCGGGCGACGGCGTCCGTGGCGATGTCGATCTGCGGCTTCTGGTCGGCCAGCTCGCCGTACCAGACCTCGGCGACGCCCTGGTCGCGGATCATGACGACCTCGACCTTGCGGTCCTTGTCGATCCGCCAGAAGCCGGTCTCGGTCTCCAGGGGGCGGACCATCTTGCCCTCGGCGTCCAGGACCCAGGAGTGCGACGTGTACTCCAGGAAGTCCCGGCCGTCGTGGGTGAAGACGACCTCCTGGCCGAAGTTGCACTTCTCGGCGCCGGGGAAGTCCGCGACGCCCGCGCCCTCCCACTTGCCGAGCAGGAAGACCAGGGGGACGAGGTCGGGGTGGAGGTCGGTCGGAATCTCGATCATGGGCTCAGGCGATCTGTAGAAGGAGGGGGTGCGGGACGGGCTGCCGCGTGGGTCAGCGCTGGCCCTGGAACAGCTTCTTCCAGGTCAGCCCGGCGAAGGCGAGCACGCCGACGGCTACCAGCACGAGCAGGGTGGTGAAGACTGCCTCAAGCACGGACGTGCTCCTCGGTCGGGACGATCGGTTACGGACCGCCGTCGAGTCTAGTCGGCCGCGCCGGACGTGGCTCTGTGAGGTCTGCGGGGCCTGTACGGCCGGGGTCACCGGTGGGCCACCGGCCTAGAGTGATCGCATGGCGAAGAAGAAGCTCGTACTCAAGGTGACGGCGGGCGCGGACGCGCCCGAGAGGTGCTCCCAGGCGTTCACGGTGGCGGCCGTCGCCGTGGCCAGCGGGGTCGAGGTGTCCCTGTGGCTGACCGGCGAGGCGTCCTGGTTCGCGCTCCCGGGGCGCGCGGCGGAGTTCTCGCTGCCGCACGCGGCGCCGTTGCCGGAGCTGATCGAGGGCATCCGGGCCGGGGGCGGCCTCATCACGGTGTGCACGCAGTGTGCCGCGCGGCGCGACATGGAGGAGGCGGACCTCATCGAGGGGGCGCGGATCGCCGGGGCGCAGGTTTTTGTGGCCGAGGCGATGGCGGACGGCGTGCAGGCGCTGGTGTACTGACCGGAGCCTACTGGGGTTGACCGGAGCGCCTACTGGGGTGCGGCTTGCGCTGCGCGCGCGGGTGCGCCCCCGGTGGGGGCTTGTCGCGCAGTTCCCCGCGCCCCTGAAAAGCCGCCTGCGAGCTCGGTCGCCCATGCCCGTCCGGCGGCTGCGGGCCGTCGCTGGTTGCTCGCGCAGTTCCCCGCGCCCCTACGGGGCGCACCCCGAAGCGCTCAATGGCGCTTCTTGCCGTCCAGTTCGTCCCACCACTCGTCCGACTTCGGGTCGCCCGACGGGTCGTCCCACCAGCGGTCGTCGGGGCCGTGGCGGTTGGCGACGATGGCGGCCACCGGGGGGATGACCATCGCGAAGAGGCACATGCCCACCGCGGCCGGCACGGACCACAGCCGCACCACGGCCCACGCCAGGACGAACATGCCGATGCACGTGCCCATCATGGCGAAGTACCAGTGGCGCCGCCGTGCGTACATAACCCCACGGTACGACCGCAGGGTGCATGGCGCGAAGGGCCGCACCCCCCATCATGGCGTCCAACCCCGGGGTGCGGCCCTCCGGCCGTTCATGGGTGCCGTCCGGCGGCGTCAGACCGCGATGGCGACCTCGGAGAGCGAGCCCTTCTCGGTGACGATGACCTTGCGGTCGGCGGCCGTCGCCCCCGGCACCAGCGCGCGCACCGTCCAGGTGCCCTTGTCCGCGTAGAAGCGGAACTGTCCGGTCGCGGACGTCGGCACCTCGGCGGTGAACTCGCCGGTGCTGTCCAGCAGTCGCACGTAACCGGTGACGGGCTCGCCGTCGCGGGTCACCGAACCCTGGATGGTGGTCTCACCGGGCTTGGCGGTCGAGGCGTCGGGGCCGCCGGCCTTTGCTCCACACATAAGCGTTCCTTGAGGGGAGAGGACAGAGGGGGAAGGGGGAGTCAGGAGCCGAGCTCGATCGGCACGCCCACCAGGGAGCCGTACTCGGTCCACGAGCCGTCGTAGTTGCGGACGTTCGGCTGGCCGAGCAGCTCGTGCAGGACGAACCACGTGTGCGCGGAGCGCTCGCCGATGCGGCAGTAGGCGATGGTGTCCTTGGCCAGGTCCACGCCCGCGGTCTCGTAGATGCCCTTGAGCTCGTCGTCCGACTTGAACGTGCCGTCGTCGTTGGCCGTCTTCGACCAGGGGATGTTGCGCGCGGTCGGGACGTGGCCGGGGCGCTGCGACTGCTCCTGCGGGAGGTGCGCGGGGGCGAGCAGCTTGCCGCTGAACTCGTCGGGGGAGCGCACGTCGACGAGGTTGAGCGTGCCGATGGCCTCCAGCACGTCGTCGCGGAAGGCGCGGATCGAGGTGTCCTGGGGCTGCGCGCGGTACTCGGTGCGGGCCCGCCGCGGGACCTCGGCGACCAGGTCGCGGGAGTCGAGCTCCCACTTCTTGCGGCCGCCGTCGAGGAGCTTCACGTCCTGGTGGCCGTAGAGCTTGAAGTACCAGTAGGCGTAGGCCGCGAACCAGTTGTTGTTGCCGCCGTAGAGGACGACCGTGTCGTCGTTGGCGATGCCCTTCGCGGACAGGAGCTCCTCGAAGCCCGCCTGGTCGACGAAGTCACGGCGCACCGGGTCCTGGAGGTCGGTCCTCCAGTCGATGCGGACGGCGTTCTTGATGTGGTTCTTGTCGTAGGCCGAGGTGTCCTCGTCGACCTCGACGACGACCGTCTTCGGGTCCTCGATGCGGGCCTGTACCCAGTCGGCGTCCACCAGGACGTCACTGCGGCTCATGTTGTTCTCCTCCGGGGCAGTTGCGGGGTGTGCGCAAGCGCACCGCCTGTGCGCACGGCAAAGGGGCGCGCGGTGTGGCGGGGTGGGACGAGAGATGAGACGGGTAACGCGTTCCCGTCAGACATGACGACAGAGCATGGCGGCAACGCGGCACAGGTCGACTGCCCGCCGCTTCGTGAGGTCCGCCTGTCGCTTCATGCGTCCGATCGTAGGGACGCACGGGTGGGCGTGTCACCGGGGTGCCGGATAATGAGACGAAATATTCCGGATGTTGGGATCGGGTGGGGTGCCGGAGCCTGGAGGGAGCGGTTCCGGGCCTGCTGTCCGCTGCGGATTCTGGCGTACGGACGGGCGCGTCTCGCTGAGTGGAATCAGCACGAGTCGGCCGACCGGCGGATGAGCCCGGCGGGTCCGCTTGCCGGGCCCGCTCGGCAAGCGGGTTCGGCAAGCGCGTCCGGTCAGCCCGCCAGGTTGACCTTCGAGCCCGTCAGCGTGATGTCGACGCCGTCCTTGGTGGTGACGACCTTGTCCAGGGTGATCCCCTTCGGCAGGCCGTCGATCTTCCGGTCGAAGTCGATCTTCTGGCGGATCAGCTGCTCCACGCCGGGGAAGCCCTCGGCCGGGATCTCGTCGGCCCGTACGTGGATGGTGTCGCCGCCCGTGACGGTCACCGTGGAGAGGACGCTGCGCTCGATGGTCTGGCCCATCAGCGAGATCTTGCCGGTCACCTTGACCTGGCTCTTGCCCGCCTGGTCCGTACCGCCGTAGCCGACCGTGACATTGGGGTCGCCGGTGGCCTTGGTGAGGTCGGCGTACGAGATGTGGGCGGTGCCGGTCGCCTTGTCGGCGACGGCGGAGGTGAAGCTGCTGTTGATCCTGACGCCCTGCAGCTTGGCGTCGAAGCCCGTCACGCGGATCGAGCGGTCGCCCGCGTTCGCGGTCACGCCGTCGAGCTTCACCTCGACCTCGTCCAGCGTGGAGCTCGCGACCTGCGTGAGGAACGGGAAGCCCTTGATCGACACGCTCGGGGTGCCCGAGAGGTTCTGGCTGCTGCGTATCTTCTCGGCCGCCTGATCCTCCGCGAAGTACACCGCGAGGCGGTCCGCGCCCACGAACAAGGCCCCCAGAATCACGGCGACGATCACGGTTATTCGTATGGCGCGCATCGGTCTGCTCTGCTCCCCCGGGTCTCGGTCAGGCCCCTGTCTGTGCAGCGAGCCTAACCGGACCCCATGGAAAACCGACGTAAGCGATCAAAAAGCGATCGTGAGGTGATGCGATGCGACCACGAGGTGATCGCGAAGCGATCGCAGGGGTGGGGCCGTGATCAACCCAGGGCCCTGCCCAGCACATAGACGGCCGGGGCGGCCGCCGCCAGCGGGAGTGCCACACCCGCCGTCATGTGCACGAAACGGGACGGGTAGTCATAACTCGCCGCCCGCAGGCCGATCAGCGCGCAGGCGCCCGCGGCCAGCGCGAGCAGCGCGCCGGACGTGCCGAAGTCCGTCATCCTGCCGGTCGCGACGCCCGAACCCGCCGCCGCGATCAGCGCGATCACCGGGGAGACGAAGGACGGCAGCGGCAGCGCCCGTGCCAGCGCCGCCACCGCGACACCGACCGCGCCGATCACGACCGCGTCGGCCGACGCGGAGGAGACCGCCGCCAGGTGCCCGGCCGCGATCACCGTGAGCGCGGCGGACGCCCCGGCGACCATCAGCCCGTACAGCCGCTCGTCGGCACCGGCGCCGCTGCGCAGCTGGAGCATCAGCGTCAGCAGCACCCACACCCCGAGCGTGCCCATGAGCACCGTCGGCGCCTGCCCGGCGTCCGTGGCCAGCAGCCCGGCGTCGGCGGCCAGGCCGCCCAGGAACGCCAGCGCGATGCCCTGGCGCGCGGGCCACATGCCGTTCAGCCGGAACCAGCCCGCCGCCGTCACCGCCTGCAGCAGCACCACCGGCACCACCAGCGCGTACTGCCCCAGCGGCGCGGCCACCGCCAGCAGGGCCGCGAGCACCGTCGTCAGCACGGCGGGCTGGAAGCCCGGCGCGAGGATCTGCGGACGGCCCTCCGCCTTCGCCTTCTCGGCGGCGGTCATCGGCCGCTCGGGAGCGGCGGGCACCGTCGTCACGGACGGCACCGCCGGACCCGCCGGCACCGCCGCGCCCATCACCGGGCCCGGCGTCTGCTGCGCGGAGGCCGCGTACGCGCCTCCCGCGCCTCCCGCGCCGCCGCCTCGTGGGCGGGCGACGCGACGGGCGGCGTAGCCCTGGACCCCCTGGATCCTGTC
>NZ_JAINFC010000144.1 GCF_020740835.1 Streptomyces sp. UNOC14_S4 | reverse complement strand
GAGCCGGGCTGCTCCAGAACCGTCATGACGAGCACCTCCTTCTGGACGGGCGTCACCGGGTCGCGCGGCACGAGGCGCCGCACACCCTCCCTACCGATTGTTCGGTCGTCGGCACATTTTGGCTACAGGCGACCCAAGCCTGTGGACAAACGGTTCTCCACAGCCTGAGATATGGACAGGACGTCCACGAAGGGGAGGCGGGGCGCTGTGCCGGACGAACAGATGGCTCTTTCGGGCGGCAGGCCACCCGCCCGCCCGCTCGACGAGATAGACCGCGCGATACTGCGCCTGCTCCAGACAGACGGCCGCGCCTCGATCCGCTCCGTCTCGGAACAGGTGCACGTGTCGCGCGCCAATGCCTACGCCCGCATCAACCGGCTCATCGACGACGGGGTCATACGCGGTTTCGGCGCCCGCGTCGACCAGGAACGGGCAGGGCAGAGCGCCTCGGCGTACATCACCCTGAAGATCGTCCAGAACTCGTGGCGCACCGTGCGCGAAAAGCTCCGCGCCCTGCCGGGAGCGGCCCACATCGCCCTGGTCACCGGGGACTTCGATGTCCTGCTGCGCGTCCACACCAAGGACAACCACGCCTTACGGGAGCTGGTGCTGACCCGCATCCAGGCCATGGAGGAAGTCCTCAGCACCCGCACCCTCCTGGTCTTCGAGGAAACCGACCTGGAGGAGGGCGCCCCGTAGCGGAGCGCCCGTAGCAGGGCGCCCCGCTAGGGGCGCGGGGAACTGCGCGAGCAACCCCCACCGGCCCGCAGCCGCGCACCGAGCGTAGGAACCGCCCCGGTAGGCGCGGAGCCCGGGGCGAAGCCCCAGCAACGGTGCAGCAGCGGACGACGGCGCTCAGGACGACGGCGCTCAGCCAGACGTCCGCAACCCCGCGAACGCGGTCCGCAGCACCGCCTCGGCCACTTCGCCGCTCGTGACGCCGCCGCGTCCCGGCCGGTACCACTCGACCACCGAATTGATCATCCCGAAGAGCAGCCGGGTGGCCAGCCGTACGTCCACGTCGGCGCGGAGATCGCCGTCGGCGGCGGCCTCCTTCAGCAGCTCGGCGACCCGGTGGTCGAAGTCGCGGCGCCGCTCCATGGCCCAGCGCTCGGTGCCTGTATTGCCCCGGACCCGCAGCAGCAGCGTCACATAGGGCAGCTCCGCCATCAGCACCTCCACGGTGCGCCGGGTGACGTGCTCCAGCCGGTCGACCGCCCGGCCCTCCACGGCTCCCGGCTCGTCGAGGACGGCGAAGAGCCCGTCGAGAGCGCGGCTTATCGCCAGCCGCAGCAGCTCTTCCTTGCCCTTGACGTGGTGGTAGATGGAGGACTTGGAGATGCCGGCCGCCTTGGAGAGGTGCTCCATGGACGTGCCGTCGTAGCCCCGCTCGTTGAACACCTCGACGGCGACCGCGAGCAGCGATTCGGGCGTGTAGGTGTCGCGCTTGGCCATGGTCATGATTACAGCAGGCTCTCTTCGACGGCTGCACGGCGGAGCAGCGGCTGGGACGGTGCGTAGCGCCCGTCGGGGTATTCGGTGTGCAGGTTCCGCAGCACTTCGCGCACCCAGGTGGCGCCGACAGCGCGTCCCCATTCCAGAGGGCCGCGGGGGTGGTTCACGCCAAGGCACATGGCGGTGTCGACGTCCTCCGAGCTCGCGATGCCACGGCCGACGGCGTCCTCGGCGAGGTCGACGAGCATGGCGACCGTCCGGGCCACGATCAGCCCCGGGGCGTCGCCCATGACGCTGACCCGCTTGCCGAGCGCCTGGAACAGGCCGGTCGCCGCGTGTACGTCCGCCTCGGGGGCGGTCGCGGACGGCGCGAGGGCGATCCGGTCGCAGGTCCGGTAGTCGAGGGCCAGGTCGAAGTGGATGCGGGGGCCCGTGGCCACCGTGGCCCGGCGGCCACGGGTGAGGGAGAGCTCCGTGCCGCCGGGCAGGACGAAGCCGCCGGAGTCGCCGTCGCGGGCGCCCTGGCCGGGCTTCCCGCTGATCGCGATGCCCGCTTCCTCGATCATTCCGCGCAGCGCCGCGCAGGCGGTGGGCAGCGCGCCCTGAAGGATCAGTTCCCCGGGCGCCGCGCAGGGCTCGGCCGTGTGCGGCAGCGGCCGCTCGGCTCCGGCCGCGTGGTCGTACCAGCCGCGGCCGCTCTTGCGTCCGAGCAGGCCCGCCTGAACGAGCCGTCGCTGCGCGAGCGAGGGCCTGAACTTCGGGTCCTGGAAGAAGGACTCGTAGACCGAACGGGTGACGGCTTCGTTCACATCCTGGCCGATGAGGTCGGTGAGTTCGAAGGGGCCCATGGGAAAACCGCCCGACTCGCGCAGGACGGCGTCGAGGGTGGCGGGGTCCGCGGCCCGCTCCTCGTGGAGGCGGAACGCTTCTGCGTAGAAGGGCCGGGCGAGGCGGTTGACGATGAAGCCCGGTGTGTCGGCGCAGCGCACCGGGGTCTTCCCCCACGCCGCCACGGTCGCGTACGCGCGGTCCGCCGCGGCGGGGTCGGTCGTGGCGGCGCTGACGACCTCCACGAGCGGCAGCAGCGGGGCGGGGTTGAAGAAGTGCAGGCCGACGAAGCGGCCGGGCCTGCGGAGGGCTCCCGCGACGGCTGTCACGGAGAGGGAGGAGGTGTTGGTGGCGAGCAGGCAGTCCTCCGGAACGGCCGATTCCAGCTCGCTGAACAGCTTCTGTTTGGCGGGCAGTTCCTCCAGAATCGCCTCGATGACGAGCGCCGGTGCAGCGAGATCGTCCAGTCCCGCGGCGGGGTGCAGCCGGGCGCGGGCCGCGTCGCATCTGGCCGCGGTGAGCACGCCCTTCTCCACGAGGCGGTCGAGGCGTGCGCCGATGGCCCGCACCGCCTCGGCCGCCCGGCCCTCGGCGGCGTCGTACAGCCGCACGGGGTGGCCCGCGGTGAGGGCGACCTGGGCGATCCCCCGGCCCATGGTCCCGGCGCCGACGACGGCGACGGTCGCGTTCGGCTCGATAGCGGTCATGCCGGTGATCCTCCCCGATGAGTTGTCCACAGGTTCGCCGGGCCCTCTTGTCCCGACCGATCGTTCGGTTACTGTATCCAGCGGGGGAGTCAGCGGTCCCCCGAAGCGCGTTGCCGATCTGTGTTGCCCACAGCCTGTCGCCCCATCCGAAACCGGCTCGACGAGGAGTTGGTCAGTGTGACCGCCGGACTCAGCACCGCCCAGTTGATCGAGAAACACCTCACCACCCTCGACCAGGCTCTCGACGCCATCCGCACGCGCGTCTATTGGTCGCCCTTCCCCGAGCACCCGAAGGCGTACGGCCCGGAGGGCGTGCCGAACAGCCTGAGCCCGGCCGACGGCCAGGCCGCCTTCGAGGCGCTGCGCGGCAAGCGCTTCGAGCTGGACCAGCCGGGCACGGACGGCTGGGCGCGCGGCGAAGTCTCCCCGTACGGGCCGGAGCTGGGCGTGGAGTATCCGCACCCCGACATCGAAGTGCTGCTGCCCGCCATGCGCGCGGCGATGCCGCAGTGGCGGGAGGCGGGCCCCCAGGCACGCGCGGCGGTCTGTCTGGAGATCCTCGCCCGGATCAACGCCCGGTCCCACGAGTTCGCGCACGCGGTCATGCACACCAGCGGGCAGGCGTTCATGATGGCCTTCCAGGCCGGTGGCCCGCACGCCCAGGACCGGGGCCTGGAGGCCGTCGCGTACGCCCTCGCCGAGCAGACCCGCACCCCGCACTCGGCGGACTGGTCCAAGCCGCAGGGCAAGCGCGAGCCGCTGGAGCTGCGCAAGGAGTTCACCCCCGTGCCGCGCGGCATCTCCCTGCTGATCGGCTGCAACACGTTCCCCACATGGAACGGCTACCCCGGCCTGTTCGCCTCCCTGGCCACGGGCAACGCGGTGCTGGTCAAGCCCCATCCGCGCGCCGTGCTGCCCCTGGCCCTCACCGTGCGCGTCGCGCGCGAGGTCCTCCGCGACGCCGGCTTCTCCCCGGACCTGGTCGCCCTGGCGGCCGAGCGGCAGGGCGAGGGCATCGCCAAGTCCCTGGCCGTACGCCCGGAGGTCCGCATCGTCGACTACACCGGTTCCACCGCGTTCGGCGACTGGCTGGAGGCCAACGCCCGCCAGGCGCAGGTCTTCACGGAGAAGGCCGGGGTGAACACCGTCGTCATCGACTCCACCGACGACTACAAGGGCCTGCTGAGCAATCTGGCCTTCTCCCTGTCGCTCTACAGCGGCCAGATGTGCACCACCCCGCAGAACTTCCTCATCCCGCGCGACGGCATCGGCACCGACGCCGGGCACAAGTCCTACGACGAGGTCGTGGCGGATCTGGCCGCGGCGGTGGACGGCCTGCTGGGCGACGACGCCAGGGCCCACGCCCTGCTGGGCGCGATCGTCAACGGCCAGGTCAAGGAGCGCATCGACGCTGCCGCGCAGCTCGGCGAAGTCGCCCTCGCCTCCCGCCCGGTGGCCAACCCCGACTTCCCCGATGCCACGGTCCGCACCCCCGTGATCGTGAAACTGGACGGCGCCAAGCCGGATTCCGAGGCGGCCTACCTCTCGGAGTGCTTCGGCCCGGTGTCGTTCGCGGTGGCGGTCGACTCCACCGCGGACGCCGTGCGGCTGCTGCGGCGCACGGTGCGCGAGAAGGGCGCGATGACCGTCGGCGCCTACACCACGTCGCCGGAGGTCGAGCGGCTGGTGGAGGAGGCCTGCCTGGAGGAGTGCGCCCAGCTCTCCCTGAACCTGACCGGCGGGGTGTACGTCAACCAGACCGCCGCCTTCTCCGACTTCCACGGCTCCGGCGGCAACCCCGCGGCGAACGCGGTGCTGTGCGACAGCGCGTTCGTCGCGAGCCGCTTCCGCACGGTCGAGGTGCGCCGCCCGGCCTGAGCGGGCTTGGGGCAGTCCGGTGCGGTTCGGCAGCGCCTCGAAGGGGCTCGGGGCGCTCAGCCGAGCGACTCGGCAGGCAGGTCCGCGGGCGTGCCTCCCCAGTGGAAGAGGGCCATGGCGACACTCGTCGCGAGGTTGTAGCTGGAGACCTGCGGCCGCATGGGAAGGGCGACCAGCCGGGTCGCCCTCTCCCGCAGCTCCGGCGAGATCCCGTGGCGCTCGGAGCCGAAGGCCACGAGGGCGTCGTCGGGGAAGTCGACGGTCCTGATGTCGTCCCCCTCCGGGTCCAGGGCGTAGAGCGGGCCGGGCGGCAGCTCGGGCAGCGGCAGGTGCTCGACGGCCGTCGCGTAGTGCAGCCCGGCCCCGGCCCGTACGGCGTTGGGGTGCCAGGGGTCCATGTCACCCGTGGTGACCACGCCCGTGGCGCCGAAGCCCGCGGCGAGGCGGACGACGGCGCCGACGTTGCCGAGGTTGCGGGGATTGTCGAGCACGACGACGGGGGCGCGCCGGGGCGCCCGGGAGAGGGAGTCGAGGTTCTTCCGGCGGCTGGGCCGCGCCGCCAGCGCGGCCACTCCCGTCGGGTGGACGCGGGGAAGCAGATCCCGCAGACTCCGCGCCGGGACCTCGACGAGCCGCTCGCCGAGCACCTCGGTCAGGTCGTCGGCGAGCGCGGCCGCGAGCCCCAGGGCGACCGCCTTGTCGTCGCAGACCGCGAGCCGCACATCCGCCCCGAAGCGGAGTGCGTGCTTCAGGGCGTGGAAGCCGTCCAGCAGTACGGCGTCGGGGGCGAGCCCGCTCCACTGTCGCAGGGCTGCCACGGCTGCGTTCTCGGTCATGTCCTCAGCCTACGTTCCGGCCCGTGCCCGGCCGTCGTCGCAGCTCAGGAGCGGCGTCAGGGCACCAGGGTGCGGGCCGCGGCCTCGCCCTCGCGCTGCTGCGGCACGGCCTCCGTACGGCCGGACAGCGCACGCTCGCGAGCGCGCCCGAGGAAGGAGCCCAGGCGCTTCAGGAAGGAGGTCGGCAGGAACACCGCGTCGGCCACGATCATCGCCAGCGAGAAGAACGGCAGTCCGAGGGCGACGGCGATGCCGAGGTGCTCGATCATCATCGCGACCAGCAGCACGTTCTTGACCCGCCGGTTCAGCAGGGTGAACGGGAAGGCGACCTGCACGGCCACCGTGCCGTAGCTCAGCAGCAGCACCATGACGCTGTTGCCCGCCAGGACACGCGACAGCTCGGGCCACGGCGCGAAGTAGTCGAGGTGCAGGGGGTAGTACAGCGCGGTGCCGTCCTGCCAGCGCGAGCCCTGGATCTTGTACCAGCCGGCCGTGGCGTAGATCAGGCAGACCTCGGCCATGATGACCAGCAGTGCCGCGTTGTGGGCCAGGTTGGCGAAGATGTTCAGGACGGCCCGGGGCTCCCCGGGGGCGTAGCGCCGCACGCACCACCACAGTCCCTGGACGAGCCACAGGCCCCAGAAGACCGCGGCCCAGCCGAGGCCGGGGAGCGGACCGTTCGTCGTCCAGGCCATCCGGCTGTGCCCGGCCGCCTGCACAACGGCCAGCGCGAGTCCGCACAGGGCCCACAGCACGATGCCGGGGACATCGTGACCGACCGGGATCCCCTTCCCTCCGGGATCCTCCGCAGCCTTCTCTTCGGTCTTCTCCCCGACCTTCTCCGTGGCTTTTTCCGCAGCTACCGCGGCCCGCGCGCCGCGGCGGGCACGCCGGGCGTCGAGGGACCACACCAGCCCGCAGCGGGTGAGGACGAGGTAGAGGGACAGCAGGTGGATGACGTTGTCACCGCCGTCGCCGAGGAAGACGCTGCGGTTCTGCAGTGACAGGACCCCGATCATGAACAGCACGGACATGGTGCGCGTCCGCCAGCCGAGCAGCAGCAGGACGCTCGCGACGAGGGCGAGCGCGTAGACGGTCTCGAACCACAGGCCGCTGTCGGACCAGACGAGGGCGGTGAAGGCGTGGTTGTCGGCGGTCAGCCGACGCGCCATCTCCCAGTTCCACGGGCCGTCGGGCCCGTACATCTCGTGGCGGTTGGGCCACTCGCGGAGCAGGAAGCACAGCCAGACGAAGGAGATGCCTATCCGGATCACCGCCGCCTGGTAACGGCCGAGACAGGAGCCGGTGACGCGGTCGACACCGCGCGCGAGGGAAGTCGTGAAGGTGCTCACCGGTTCTTCGCCTCCGGCAGGTCGGCGGTGGTGACGGGCCACCAGCCCAGCACGCGGTACGCGGGTTTGGTGGCGGCCTTCTCGTCGCTCCACGGCGGCGGCGCGACGGACCGGGTCACGGACCGCACCTGCACGCGCTCGACCGGGCGGCCGTCCCGTTCGGCGCCGAGCCGGAGCATGACGATGCGCCGGACGTACTGCTCGGAGAGCTCGCCCCGCAGGCCCATGGGCTGCTCCTTGGCGTCGTGCGAGCCGACGTAGAAGTCCCAGGCGCGGCGCAGTTCGTTCTGCTGAGTGTGGCTGGGGAAGGGGTTGTGGTGTATCGCGGCGCCGTCCTGGGCGGACAGATCGATCCACTGCGTGACCGTCGACCGGCCGTCGGCTCCGCGCAGTTCGGCTCGGGCCTGGACGGCTATGTTCTGCTGCAGCGGATTGGGAGCGAAAAGCTTCCAGTTCTGCTCGAACTCCGGATAGATGTAGTCACCTATGGCCGCCGAGTGCTCCTTGCTGACCACGTTCGACGGAGCGACGTGCAGGAACACCATCGCCAGGTGAACGGCCGCCGCGACCGTCACGACGGCGACGCCGGTGGCGACGGCGACGCGCGAGGGCAGGGACAGCCCCGAGACGGAACCGTCCCGCTCGTTCCGCCCGTCATCCGCTTCCATACCCGCCCCGTTCTTGCGTGCCGCCTGTTGTTCGTGCACCCGAACGGTACCCAGGCCGTCCCGCCGATCCCAGCGCGCACCGGTTATCCACAGGCTTGACACCCCTGAACGCGGCGGCCCACCATTGAACCGAACGATCGGTCGGTCGGGAGTTCGGGGAAGGCAGGGGGCCCACCATGACGACGACGGCACCGGACACACGGGGCTGCGAGGCGGTCTTCGACGCCGCTCTGGCGGCGGACGAGCGCATCGAGCCACGCGACTGGATGCCCGATGCCTACCGCGCCTCGCTCGTCCGCCAGATGGCGCAGCACGCCCACTCCGAGATCATCGGGATGCAGCCCGAGGCCAACTGGATCACCCGGGCGCCCTCCCTGCGCCGCAAGGCCATCCTCATGGCCAAGGTGCAGGACGAGGCCGGTCACGGCCTGTATCTCTACAGCGCCGCCGAGACCCTGGGCACCGGGCGCGACGAGCTCCTCGACAAGCTGCACTCCGGCCGCCAGAAATACTCGTCGATCTTCAACTACCCCACGCTGACCTGGGCGGACGTCGGCGCCATCGGCTGGCTCGTGGACGGCGCGGCCATCACCAACCAGGTCCCGCTGTGCCGCTGCTCCTACGGCCCCTACGCCCGCGCCATGGTGCGCATCTGCAAGGAGGAGTCCTTCCATCAGCGCCAGGGCTACGAGCTGCTGCTGACCCTGAGCCGCGGCACCGAGGCCCAGCACGCCATGGCCCAGGACGCGGTGGACCGCTGGTGGTGGCCGTCCCTGATGATGTTCGGCCCGCCGGACGGCGAATCCGCCCATTCAGCCCAGTCCATGGCCTGGAAGATCAAGCGCCATTCGAACGACGAACTGCGCCAGCGCTTCGTGGACATCTGCGTCCCCCAGGCCGAGTCCCTGGGCCTGTCCCTCCCCGACCCGGACCTCCGGTGGAACGAGGAGCGCGGGCACCACGACTTCGGGCCCATCGACTGGGACGAGTTCCACGAGGTGCTGCGCGGCAACGGCCCGTGCAACGACCAGCGGATCGGGCAGCGCAGGCGAGCACACGAGGAAGGCGCGTGGGTGCGCGAAGCCGCCGCGGCCCACGCCCGCAAACACGGCGGCACGGCACGGGAGGCACAGGTATGACCAGCGCCGATTGGCCACTGTGGGAGGTGTTCGTGCGGAGCAGGCGCGGGCTGTCGCACACCCACGCGGGCAGCCTGCACGCGCCGGACGCCGCGATGGCGCTGCGCAACGCCCGGGATCTCTACACCAGGCGCTCCGAAGGAGTCTCGATCTGGGTGGTGCCCTCCGCCGAGATCACGGCCTCTTCCCCGGACGAGAAGGACCCCTTCTTCGCCCCCGCCGCGGACAAGCCGTACCGCCACCCGACCTTCTACGACATCCCGGAGGGGGTGCGGCACCTGTGACCACCACGCCCCAGGGCGCCCCTTCGGCCCCCGCGTCCGAAGCCGCCGCTCCGCAGCCCGGCACCGCCGTCCCCGTCGGCGCGGCGCTGGCGCTCGGCGACGACGCCCTGGTGCTGTCGCACCGGCTGGGGGAGTGGGCGGGGCACGCCCCCGTTCTGGAGGAGGAGGTGGCCCTCGCCAACATCGCGCTGGACCTGCTCGGGCAGGCCCGCGTCCTGCTCTCGCTCGTCGGCGACGAGGACAAGCTGGCCTACCTCCGCGAGGAGCGCGCCTTCCGCAACGTCCAGCTGGTCGAGCAGCCCAACGGCGACTTCGCCCACACCATCGCCCGCCAGCTGTACTTCGCCACCTACCAGGAGCTGCTGTACGGCCGACTGGCCGCGGGCGACGGCCCGTTCGCCCCGCTGGCGCGGAAGGCGGTCAAGGAGGTCGCCTACCACCGGGACCACGCCGAGCAGTGGACGCTGCGGCTCGGAGACGGCACCGAGGAGAGCCACCGGCGCATGCAGACCGCACTGACCGCGCTGTGGCGCTACACAGGCGAGCTCTTCGAGCCCGTCGACGGGCTGGACCTCGACAACGGGCTGGACCTCGACGACGGGCTCGGCCTCGGCACGGCAGCGCTGAGCGAAGGCTGGCTGGCCCTGGTCTCCCGGACGGTCGAACAGGCCGGCCTGACGCTCCCCACCGGCCCCCGGTCCGGCGGCTGGAGCGCCGGAGCGGGCCGCCAGGGCATCCACACCGAGCCGTTCGGACGGATGCTCGCCGAGATGCAGCACCTGCACCGCAGCCACCCGGGGGCGTCATGGTGAGAACCCCCGCCCCGCCGGGCCCGACCCCGCTGGAGGAGAAGCTCCTCGAGCTGGCCGGAGCCGTGCCCGACCCGGAGCTCCCCGTGGTGACCCTGGCCGAGCTGGGCGTGCTGCGCGGCCTGCACCTGACCGGCCCCGGGCGGGTCGAGGTGGAGCTCACCCCCACCTACACCGGCTGCCCCGCCGTCGAGGCGATGGCAGCGGACATCGAGCGGGTGCTGCACGACGAGGGCATACCCGAGGTGCAGGTGCGCACGGTGCTCACGCCCGCCTGGTCCACGGACGACATCACACCCGAGGGACGGCGCAAGCTCGGCGAGTCCGGCGTGGCACCGCCCCGCCCCGGTGCCCGGACCGGAGGGCCGGTCGCCCTCGCCCTGGGCCCGACCCGCCTGTCCGGAACGCCGCGGGAGCCCGTGCCCGTACCCGCTCCCGGGTCCGGGACCACGCCGGAGCCCGTCCGCTGCCCGCACTGCGGCTCCGCCGACACCACGTTGCTCAGCCGCTTCTCGTCCACGGCCTGCAAGGCCCTGCGCCGCTGCGGGACATGCCACGAACCGTTCGACCACTTCAAGGAGTTGTAGATGGCAGCGGCCTCCCACCACGGCGCCTTCCACTCCCTGCGGGTGACGGACGTCGAGCGGCTCACCGACGACTCGGTCGCCCTGACCTTCGCGGTGCCCGAGGAGCTGCGCGACGTCTACCGCTACGCACCGGGCCAGCACATCACCCTGCGAGGGGCCGGGGCCGCCGCGGACGGCGCGGAGGTCCGCCGCACCTACTCGCTCTGCGGGCCCGCACCGGCACCGGGAAGCGGCGGAGCCGCGGAACTCAGGGTCGGGGTGCGGCTCGTGGACGGCGGGGTGTTCTCCACTTACGCGCTCAAGGAGCTGTCGGCCGGGGACACGGTGGAGGTGATGGCACCGGCCGGCCGGTTCGTCCTGGAGCCGCGCCCGGGACGCTTCGCCGCGATCGTCGGCGGCAGCGGGATCACCCCCGTGCTGTCCATCGCCTCGACGCTGCTCGCCCGGGTGCCCGAGGCCCGGTTCTGCCTCATACGCAGCGACCGTACGGCCGCTTCCGCGATGTTCCTGGAGGAGGTCGCCGACCTGAAGGACCGCTGGCCCGACCGCTTCCAGCTCGTGCACGTCCTGTCCCGCGAGGAGCAGCAGGCCGGTCTGCCGTCCGGGCGGCTCGACGAGGAGCGGCTGACGGGGCTGCTCCCCGCCCTGTTGCCGGTGGAGGCGATGGACGGCTGGTTCCTGTGCGGACCCCAGGGTCTGGTGCAGGCGGCGGAGCGGGCCCTGCGCGCCCTGGGAGTCGCCAGGGAGCGCGTCCATCAGGAGATCTTCCACGTGGACACCGCGCCGTCCCCGGCCGTGGCTGGCTCCGGCGTCGCCGTTCCGGCACACAGCACGGTGACGGCGAAGCTGGACGGCCGCAGCGGAAGCTGGCCGGTGCGTGAGGGTGAGCCGCTGCTGGACGCCGTGCTGCGCAACCGCGCCGACGCCCCGTACGCCTGCAAGGGCGGAGTGTGCGGCACCTGCCGGGCCTACCTGGTCAGGGGCGAGGTACGGATGGACCGGAACTTCGCGCTGGAGCCCGAGGAGCTGGAGGCCGGGTATGTACTGGCCTGCCAGTCGCACCCGGTCACGGAGGAGGTGGAACTGGACTTCGACCGCTGAGCGCCCCTGCGCGGCGCACGAGCCACGCCGTTTTCCGCACACAGAGCCCCGATGGTTCCCAATTCCTGCAACCTGTTCTAACTTGACACTGCATCAGCTCCGGTCGTCAGTGTCTGCGTGCGGGAGGGGCGGGCAGTGGACTTCACCTTCACCGAGGAACAGCAAGCCGCCGCGGAGGCGGCCAGGGCGGTCTTCTCCGGGGTGTCCCCGGACGGAGTGCCGAGTCCGGCCCTGACCGCGGGCGCGGTGGCCGAGGACATCGACCGGGCGCTGTGGAAGGCACTCGCCGACGCGGATCTGCTGAGCTTGTTCGTCGCCCCCGAGCACGGCGGAGCGGGGCTCGGGCCGATCGCGATGTGCCTGGTGCTGCGGGAGGCGGGACAGGTGCTGGCCCGGGTTCCCCTGCTGGAGAGCAGCGCGGCCGCCTTCGCGCTCGGCGCTCTCGGCGGCCCGGTGGCGGCCCAGGTGCTGCGGGGGCTGTCACGGGGCGATCTCGTCGTCACGGTGGCGTCCAACGGCCGTACAGGCCACGAACCGGCGGACCTGGCCGTCACCGCGCGCCGGGCACCGGGCGAACCGGGTACGCGCGGCGACGCGTGGGTGCTGGACGGAGTGCAGACCGCCGTGCCCTGGGCACAATGCGCGGACCACGTCCTGCTGCCCGCGCGGACGACAGAGGGCCACACGGTCCTGGCCCTGGTGCCGCGGGGCCGTCCAGGGGTCGCGCTGGCCGACCAGGTGTCCACCAACGGTGAGCGGTACGCGGAGGTCGCGCTCGATTCCGTACGGGCCACGGGCGACGAGGTGATCAGCGCAGAAGGCGCGTGGGAACGGCTGCGGGACCTGCTCGCCGTGGGCACGAGCGCGCTCGCGCTGGGTATCGGCACCGCCGTGGGCAGGATGACGGCCGCGTACACGAGCAAGCGTGAGCAGTTCGGCCATCCGATCGCCACGTTCCAGGCGGTGGCGGTCCAGTCGGCGGACCGCTACATCGACCTGCGCGCGATGGAGGCCACGCTCTGGCAGGCGGCCTGGCGCCTGGAGTCGGGGGCCGCGGGGACGCTCCCGGTCGCCGCGGACATCGCCGTGGCGAAGATCTGGGCGTCCGAAGGGGTGCGGCGCATCGTACAGACCGCACAGCACCTGCACGGCGGCTTCGGCGCGGACACCACCTACGCGCTGCACCGCTACCACGCGTGGGCCAAGCAACTGGAGCTGTCCCTGGGCCCCGCACCCGCCCACGTGGAAGCTTTGGGCAACCTCCTCGCCGAGGGCGCCCCATAAGGGGCGCGGGGAACTGCGCGACCAGCCGCAACGAATCCGCAGCCGCGAACCGGGCTCACGAGGCACCCCGGTAGGCGCGGGGGTCCAGGGGCGAAGCCCCCGGTGGTGGCGGAATCAGATAACCGCGCCAGGCGCCCCATGGGCATCCACGACCGGGCGACCGGCGGCCGCCCACACCTGCATGCCGCCGTCGACGTTCACCGCGTCCATGCCCTGCTGGACGAGGTACATGGTGACCTGCGCGGAGCGCCCGCCCGAGCGGCAGATGACGTTGATCCGGCCGCCGTCGGGGGCCTTCTCGGTCAGCTCGCCGAAGCGCGCCACGAAGTCGCTCATCGGGATGTGGAGCGCGCCCTCGGCGTGCCCGGCCGCCCATTCGTCGTCCTCGCGGACGTCGAGCAGGAAGTCTCCGGGCGCCAGGGTGTCGACGCCGACCGTGGGGATCGCAGAACCGAATGCCATGCCCCGACGCTACCCGACCAGCGTGGCCAGGTGGGCCTCCCGCTCGGCGACCTGGGCCGCCAGCCCCTCGGCGATCTCCTCCAGCAGCCGGTCCGGGTCGTCCGGAGCCATTTTGATCATGGCGCCGATCGCGGAGCCCTCCAGCTCGGCGGCCAGCTGTGCCAGCAGTTCCTTGCGCTGGGCCAGCCACTCCAGCCGGGCGTAGAGCTCCTCCGCGCGGCTGGGCAGCCGTTCCTCGGGGACCGGGCCCGCGGCCCACTCCTCCGCGAGCTCCAGGAGCAGCGCCTTGTCGCCGTCGGCGTAGGCGGCGTTGACGCGCACGATGAACTCCTCGCGCCGCAACCGGTCCGCCTCGTCGGGGGCCAGGTCCGGGTGGGCCTTGCGGACCAGCTCGCGGTAGGCGCGCCGGGCCTCGTCGCTCGGGCGGATGCGCTCCGGAGGCCGTACCGACTTCTCCGTGAGCATGGCCACCGCCTCGGGCGAGAAACCGTCCGAGTCCAGCCAGCCGCCGAACAGCTCCTCGATCCCGGGCAGCGGCTGCACCATGGCCCGCGCCTCCCGGGCCCGCCGGACGTCCTCGGGATCCCCGGTGCGGGCCGCGACGGCCTCGGCGATCCTGGCCTCCAGGTCGTCGAGCCGCGCGTACATGGGGCCCAGCCGCTGGTGATGGAGGCGGGAGAAGTTCTCGACCTCCACCCGGAAGGTCTCCACCGCGATCTCGAACTCGATCAGCGCCTGCTCCGCCGCGCGGACGGCCTGCTCCAGGCGCTGCGTGCCCGGCTCCTCGGCTCTGCCCGCCCCCTCGGCTCTGCCCAGCTCCTCGGCACGGCCTGGCCCGTCGGTACGGCCCGGCTCCGCAGCGCGGTCCGGTTCCTCGGCATGGTGGGTCTCGGCTTCCGGATTCGTCACCCGCCCAGCGTACGGTTTCCCCTCCGCCACGGGGGCACCGCGCTCCCCTCGGCCCCCTGTCCTCCGGCTGTCCCCGGTCTGCCCCGGAGCACGCCGTGTCCGCCCCCCGGTCACGTACGGCACGCAGCCCGCAGGCAGCGGGTTCACAGGCAGCGGTTCAGACGTTCAGACGCCCGTCTCGGCCGCCATCCTGCCGTTCCGTATCGCTGCCGCGAGCTCCGCGTGATCGGCCTCCGTGCGGTCGGCGTAGGTGACGGCGAACGTGGCGAACGCCTCGTCCAGCTCGGCGGACTTGCCGCAGTAGGCGGCTATCAGCCGGGGGTCCGCGCTGTGCGCGTGGGCACGCGCCAGCAGGGCACCGGTCATACGGCCGTAGTCGTCGAGCTCGCCGGGCGACAGGGCGGCCGGGTCGACGCTGCCCTTGCGGTTGCGGAACTGCCGCACCTGGTACGGCCTGCCCTCGACCGTCGCCCAGCCGAGCAGCACATCGCTGACCAGCTGCATCCGCTTCTGCCCCAGGACCACCCGACGGCCCTCGTGCCCCGCCCCGGGGTTCGCGTACCCGGCCTTCTCTGCGTACGGCAGCAGCACCGAGGGCCGCGCCTCCTTCACCTGGAGCACGAGCGGCTTGCCGCGGTGGTCGAGCAGCAGCACCACGTACGAACGCAGCCCCACGCTCCCCGTGCCCACCACACGGAAGGCGACGTCCTGCACCTCGTACCGCGCGAGGAGCGGCAGCAGCTCCTCCGGCACCGTTTCCCGGTAATCCGCCAGGGCGAGCGCGACCGCCGCGGCCTCGTCGTCCGGCACCTGCCTGAGCACAGGCGGTGCGGCCACGAACCGGCGGCCCCCGTCCTCGGTCTTCTCCGTGGACTTCGCCGCGAACCGCGCGCTCGTGTTCCGCCGGGCCTTCGCCGCGACCCGCTCCAGCGTGCCCACCAGCGCCCGGGCATCCGCGTGGGCGACGAGCTCCTCGTCGGCGATGGCGTTCCACGCGTCCGCCGCGGGCAGCTTGGCCAGCAGGCGCATCGTGTGCCGGTACGCGCCCGCGGCGTCCCGCGCGGCCGTACGGCAGGTGTCCTCGTCGGCCCCCGCCTCGCGACCCGCCAGCACCAGGGAGGCCGCGAGCCGCTTCACGTCCCACTCCCAGGGGCCGCGCAGGGTCTCGTCGAAGTCGTTGACGTCGATGACGAGTTCACCGCGGGCGTCGCCGTAGAGGCCGAAGTTGGCCGCGTGCGCGTCCCCGCAGATCTGTGCCCCGATCCCCGTCACGGCCGTGCGCACCAGGTCGTACCCCATCAGCCCGGCCGAACCGCGCAGGAACGCGAAAGGCGAGGCGGCCATCCGCCCGACCCGTATGGGCGTGAGCTCGGGCAGCCGTCCCGCGTTCGACGCCTCGACCGACCCGACGGCCTCCGGGCGGCCCGCGTCGGGCGCCCACTCGGCGTGCGCGGCGCGCGGCGCACGCTCCCGCAGCGCCTTCCCCGCGGCCTTCGGCGAGCCCGTCCCCCC
>NZ_JAINFC010000143.1 GCF_020740835.1 Streptomyces sp. UNOC14_S4 | reverse complement strand
CCTGGGGCCCGCTGGAGCGCGCCGCCCGTACCGACGCGACCGGCCCGCGCATCGCCGTGCTCTACTATCGCGCCCACCACATGAGCGGCAACACCCGCTTCGTGGACGCCCTCTGCGCTGCCGTCGAGGACGCGGGCGGTGTCCCCATGCCGCTCTACGTCGCCTCCCTGCGCGCCCCCGAGCCCGAGCTCGTCGAGCGGCTGCGCGGCGCCGACGCCGTCGTCACCACCGTCCTCGCCGCCGGTGGCACCAAGCCCGCCACCGCCTCCGCGGGCGGCGACGACGAGTCCTGGGACGCGGGCGCCCTCGCCGCCCTCGACGTGCCCGTCCTCCAGGCCCTGTGCCTGACCGGGTCGCGCAGCGCGTGGGAGGAGAACGACGAGGGCCTCTCGCCGCTCGACGCCGCCACCCAGGTCGCCGTCCCCGAGTTCGACGGTCGGCTGATCACCGTCCCGTTCTCCTTCAAGGAGGTGGACGAGGACGGCCTGCCCATGTACGTCGCCGACCCCGAGCGCGCCGCGCGCGTCGCGGGCATCGCCGTACGTCACGCGAAGCTGCGCCACATCCCCGCGGCCGACAAGCGCCTCGCCCTCGTCCTCTCCGCGTACCCCACCAAGCACTCCCGCATCGGCAACGCCGTCGGCCTCGACACTCCTGCCAGCGCCGTCGCCCTGCTGCGCCGACTGCGGGCGGAGGGCTATGACTTCGGCACGGAGGAGGTCCCCGGCCTCGCGTCCGGTGACGGCGACGAGCTGATCTACGCGCTCATCGAGGCGGGTGGCCACGACCAGGAGTGGCTCACCGAGGAGCAGCTCGCCCGCAACCCTGTCCGCATCCCGGCCGCCGACTACAAGCGGTGGTACGGCAAGCTGCCGCAGGAGCTGCGTGAGTCCGTCGAGGAGCACTGGGGCCCGCCGCCGGGTGAGATGTTCGTCGACCGCAGCCGCAACCCCGAGGGCGACATCGTCCTCGCCGCCCTGCGCCGCGGCAACCTGCTGATCCTCATCCAGCCGCCGCGCGGCTTCGGCGAGAACCCCATCGCCATCTACCACGACCCCGATCTGCCGCCCTCGCACCACTACCTGGCCGCGTACCGGTGGATCGCCGCCGCCCACGAGGACGGCGGGTTCGGCGCCGACGCGATGGTGCACCTCGGCAAGCACGGCAACCTGGAGTGGCTGCCCGGCAAGAACGCGGGCCTGTCCGCCGCCTGCGGCCCCGACGCCGCGCTCGGCGACCTGCCGCTGGTCTACCCCTTCCTCGTCAACGACCCGGGCGAGGGCACCCAGGCCAAGCGCCGTGCCCACGCGACCCTCGTCGACCACCTCGTGCCGCCGATGGCCCGCGCCGAGTCCTACGGCGACATCGCGCGCCTGGAGCAGCTCCTCGACGAGTACGCGCAGATCTCCGCCATGGACCCGTCCAAGCTCCCGGCGATCCGCGCCCAGATCTGGACCCTGATCCAGGCCGCCAGGCTCGACCACGACCTGGGCATGGACGACCGGCCCGACGACGACGGCTTCGACGACTTCCTGCTGCACGTCGACGGCTGGCTGTGCGAGGTCAAGGACGCCCAGATCCGCGACGGTCTGCACGTGCTCGGCGGCGCCCCCACCGGCCCCGAGCGCGTCAACCTCGTCCTGTCGATCCTGCGCGCCCGCCAGATCTGGGGCGGCACCACGGCCCTGCCCGGCCTGCGCGAGGCGCTCGGCCTCGACGAGTCCGCCGCCACCCGCACCGGTGCCGACGAGGCGGAGGCGAAGGCACGCGCCCTCGTCGAGGCGATGGAGGAGGCCGGCTGGGACCCGGCCGCCGTGCCCACCGGGCACGGCGAACAGGTCGCCGCGATCCTGGAGTTCGCCGCCCGCGAGGTCGTCCCGCGCCTCGCCGCCACGACCGACGAACTCGACCACGCGGTGCACGCCCTGGCGGGCGGCTTCGTGCCCGCGGGCCCCTCCGGCTCGCCGCTGCGCGGCCTGGTCAATGTCCTGCCGACCGGCCGCAACTTCTACTCCGTCGACCCCAAGGCCGTGCCCAGCCGCCTCGCCTGGGAGACCGGCCAGGCCCTGGCCGACTCCCTGCTGGAGCGCTACCGCACCGACGAGGGCCGCTGGCCCGAGTCCGTGGGCCTGTCCCTGTGGGGCACGAGCGCCATGCGCACCGCCGGTGACGACGTCGCCGAGGCCCTGGCCCTGCTGGGCGTCCGCCCGCTGTGGGACGACGCCTCGCGCCGGGTCAACGGCCTGGAGCCCGTCCCGCTCGCCGAGCTCGGCCGCCCCCGCGTCGACGTCACCCTGCGCATCAGCGGCTTCTTCCGCGACGCCTTCCCGCACGTCATCGGGCTGCTGGACGACGCCGTACGGCTCGTCGCGAGGCTGGACGAGAGCCCGGAGGACAACTTCGTCCGCGCCCACGCCCGGGCCGACCTCGCCCGCCACGGCGACGAACGCCGCGCCACCACACGCATCTTCGGCTCCCGGCCCGGCACCTACGGCGCCGGTCTCCTCCAGCTCATCGACAGCCGCGACTGGCGCACCGACGCCGACCTCGCCGAGGTCTACACCGTCTGGGGCGGCTACGCGTACGGCCGCGGGCTGGAGGGCCGCCCGGCCCGCGAGGAGATGGAGACCGCCTACAAGCGGATCGCCGTCGCGGCCAAGAACACCGACACCCGCGAACACGACATCGCCGACTCGGACGACTACTTCCAGTACCACGGCGGCATGGTCGCGACCGTGAAGGCGCTCAAGGGCACGGCCCCCGCCGCGTACATCGGCGACTCCACCCGCCCGGAGACGGTCCGCACCCGCACCCTGGTCGAGGAGACCTCCCGGGTCTTCCGCGCCCGCGTGGTCAACCCCCGCTGGATCGAGGCGATGCGCCGCCACGGCTACAAGGGTGCCTTCGAACTGGCCGCCACCGTGGACTACCTGTTCGGCTACGACGCGACGACCGGCGTCGTACCGGACTGGATGTACGACAAGCTCGCCCAGACGTACGTGCTCGACCCCGAGAACCGCGCCTTCCTGGAGGAGGCCAACCCCTGGGCCCTGCACGGCATCGCGGAACGACTCCTGGAGGCGGAGAGCCGCGGCATGTGGGCGAAGCCGGACGCTTCGACGCTGGAGGCGTTGAAGCGCGCCTTCCTCGAAACGGAGGGCCAGCTGGAGTCGGAGGAGTAGCCACCTCCCTCCGGGGGTTGTTCCGGGGGCTCCGCCCCCGGGCCCCTGACGGGGCGCAGCCCCTGCAAGGGGCGCGGGGAACTGCGCGACCAGCCCCCACGCACCCGCAGTCGCGCGCAGCGCAAGAGGCACCCCCAGTAGGCGTGAACCAGGAGGCAAGAAGCACGGCGCCGTTTTGGGGGTCCAACCCTCCGCTCACTAGGATCCTCGGATGATCATCAGAAGACGGCTGGCGGCGGGCGCGTGCGCCCTGCTCGCCGCCCTGGCCACAGGAATCGCCCCGGCGAGCGCCGCTGACGGACCGTCGAAGAACTCCCCGAAGGTCGAGCTCGTCCTGGACGTCAGCGGCTCGATGCGGACCAGGGATGTGGACGGCCAGTCGCGCATGTCGGCCGCCCAGCAGGCGTTCAACGAGGTCATCGACGCCGTTCCCAGCGGCGTGCGGCTCGGTATCCGTACGCTCGGCGCCCACTACCCCGGCGACGACAAGGAGATCGGCTGCAGGGACAGCAAGCAGGAGTACCCCGTCGGCCCGGTCGACCGCACCGAGGCCAAGACGGCCGTCGCGGCCCTCCGGCCCACCGGCTGGACGCCCATCGGGTACGCGCTCCGCGGCGCCGACCAGGACCTCGGCACCGACGGCGGCACCCGGCGCGTCGTCCTCATCACCGACGGCGAGGACTCCTGCGGCCAGCCCGACCCCTGCGACGTCGCGCGTGAACTCGCCGCCAAGGGCACGCACCTGACGATCGACACGCTCGGTCTGGCCCACGACGACAAGACCCGCGAGCAGCTCAGCTGCATCGCCGCGGCCACCGGCGGCACCTACACCTCCGTCCAGCACACCGACGAGCTGTCCGGGAAGATCAAGCAGATCGTCCGCCGGGCCGACACCCCGGTCGAGACGCCGAAGCCCGTCTCGGGCGCGAACGAGTGCGCCAAGGCCCCGACGATCGGCCAGGGCGTCTGGACCGACCGCGAGACCTTCTCCGAGCACCGCTGGTACCGCGTCGAGGTGAAGCCGGGTCAGGAGCTGCGCGCCGCCGCGAGCGTCGCCGCCGACCGGCCGGTCGACCGTGACTACGGCGTGCTCGTCAGAGCCGTCGGCGAGGGCGGGCAGGAGCTCGTACGCGGCTCGGACGCGGGCAGCGGCCGTACCGACGTCATGTCCTCCGGCCTGCGCTACCCCGTCGGCAAGGCGAAGGACAAGAACGACAAGGAGCCCCGGACGGTCTGTCTGGAGGTCTCCAACTCCTTCTCCGCGCCGCCGAACGTCAAGCGCGACCCGGGCCTGCCCGTCGAGCTCGCCGTCGATCTGGTCAAGGGCCCCGACAACCCCTCGGACCTGGCCGCCTTCGGCCTCGGCCGGGGCTGGGTGCTGCTGGCCGTGCTGGCCGTGACCGGGCTGCTCGCCGGTCTGGTGTGGGGCTGGCTGTCCCGCTGGCGCGTTTCCGTGTGGAGGGCGAACTGATGCGTGCGACCCGGATACTGACCGCGACCCTGCTCGCGGGCGCGGCCCTGTTCACCACCGCGGGGGCCGCCGGCGCGGACTCCCCGAGTCCGAGCCCCTCCGCGAGCTCCGGTGACGCCCCCACGGAGGCGGGCACCGCCTTCCGTACCGCCACCGCGCTCGAACAGGGGCAGAAGGCCACGGCCGGTGGCTCGACGGGCGACTACCTCTACTGGCAGTTCCCGGCGGGCGCGAACCAGCGGCCCACCGTCAAGGCCACCGTGCAGCTGCCCGAGGCGTCCCTGCGGCACGGCGCGGCCACCTGGCAGCTCGACGTCTTCGACGGGCTGCGCCGCCGCCAGGCGTGCGCCTCGGGCGAGCCCACGCAGCGCGCGGGCGCCCAGGACGCCTCGGTGACCCTGACCTGCACCCTGCGCACCGTCCGCCCGTGGTCCGAGCGCTGGGCCAACGACCCGCTGCCCGGCGCGTACTACATCCGCCTCACCGTCGCCGACGGCCCCGACCAGGACCGCGGTCTGCCGGTGAAGACGGAGGTCCAGGCGGACGCCAAGGACGTGGGCGGCTCGCGCGCGGAGGGCGGCGAGGTCGCCCCGCTGCACGCCGCCGCGCTGAAGGAGCCCGAGGACGGCTGGAACGGCAGCTGGTGGTCCGACCGCTGGGCGTGGACCGTCGGCGGTGCCGTGCTGGGCGCGCTCGCGGCCATCGGCGGCTACACGCTCACCCGCCACCCCCACCGGTTCCGGCGCCCGCCCGCGGGCCAGTAGCCCGCATCCGCACCGGCACCCACGGCGCCCCCGGCCACACACGGCCGGGGGCGCCGTCGCGCGTGGTGAGGGACGGTCAGGAATGCGCGGGCGGGGTGCCGTCGACGGCGTCGATGTAGAGATCCAGCAGGTCGTCGGTGAAGTACGAGCTGTAGGAGATGTCGGGCGTGTCACCGCCCGTGTGGTAGCCGCCGATGACGCCGATCAGCAGATAGCCCGTCAGATCGCGGTTCCGGACCAGGAAGGGGCCGCCGGACGTGCCGCCGACGTAGCCCGCGCAGGCGATCTCCAGGAAGTCGCCCGGGGCCTTGGGGTCGGTACTGCGGTAGCGGTGCGTGGAGGAGGAGCAGTCCAGCGGCTTGGGGTACTTGGCGTCGCTGCTGCCCGGGTAGCCGATCAGCCGTACGTCACGGTGCGTGTAGCCGGAGTCGATCGCGAAGTCGAAGCCGCCGACCGCCTCCTGCACCTCGGTGCCGTCCTCGCGGGGCGCGAGCCGGACCACCGTGTAGTCCCAGCGGGCCCCGCCGTCCGTCCCCCGGTCGTAGTAGCGCTGGTCGATGTAGATGGCCTCCACGGGGAAGACGCCGTGCGGCTTGAGACCGTCGTGGTACTGCGGCACGAACGACAGATGCCGCTTCGGGTTGGGCGAGCGCAGGCAGTGCGCCGCGCTCACCACGAGGTTGTACTCGGGGCTGCGGATGACCGTGCCGCCGCAGAAGCGGCCGGTGTTCTGCCCGTCGGTCCAGAAGAACGTGCCCACCTGCGGCAGGCCGTCGAAGGGGTGGCTGGGCGGCACTGCCTCAGCCGCCGCGGGCGGCGGCGCCTCCGCCTTGCCCGTCGGCACCGGCAGCGCCGCCGCCATCCGCTCGGGCGTCCAGTACGCGTCGGCCGCCGACGCGCTCGGCGGGCCCGCGGCGGCGGCCGCGAGGGAGCCGGGCACGACGGCGGCCGCGAGCCCGAGGAGCAGGGCGACGAGACCCCGAAGGGCGAGATGTCTCAGAAATCTGCGCATGAACGGATTCCTCTCTTGTTCCTCTCTTGCGCTTGCGGCCCGTTTTTCTTCCCGCCCGTCGCCGCCCGCGTGGGGCGATCGGTGCCCGCGGCGCGTGCGGGACGAGCGTGTCATCGTCCTACGGACCGCGGAGAGGAACGAGGGCCCGGCGCGCCAGGATTCACCGGGACGACCGGACAACGATCGGAATCGGTCAGAACGAGACATGTGCGTTCGGACATCGATGTCATGCCCGTGCGGCCGGGCGCGCAGGGGGAAGAAGGGCCCGCGGAATCCGGACGAAGACCCGACATCAACCCGTGGTTAAGTCGCTCACGCAGGGAGAACGCCTCGCGGGCTAGTGCGGGGGCGCCTCTCATGACAGGATGTCGTCCATCACCACCTGGGCCTTAACTGCCCGTGAGGTGGGCGGAGAACGGCTCGTGAGGACGGAGTACATGGCAGTCGGGGGCGAAAGGGCGGCAGGTGAGACGGGCGGCCCGCTGGCGGAGCGGCTCAATTATCTGTTCGCGAACATGCACCCGCCGGGGGCGCCGTACACCAACGGACACGTCGCGGAGGAGATCAGCCGCGGCGAGGAGTACGGCGGAGTGCGGCTGACGGAGCAGTATCTGTCGATGCTGCGCAACGGCAGACGCGCCAACCCCAGCCCCGACGTGCTGCGCGCGCTCGCGAAGTTCTTCGCCGTGCCGGTCGGCTATCTGATGGGAGATCTCTCCGCCTCCCAGGCGGAGCGGGTCGAGGAGGAGGTCCGCTTCCTCGTCGCCATGAGGGATCAGCGCGTCCGGGCGATAGCCCTGCGCTCGGTGGGCCTGCCGCCCGAGGTCCAGGACAGCCTCAACACGATCATTGCCCAGTTCCGGCAGCAGATGAACCTTCCTGCCGACCCGCCCGACGCGGGTGGTGAGGGGCGCCCGTGACCGTCACGGCGGACGACCAGCTCTTCACCCACTGGCGGCGTACCGAGGACGAGGACGGTGCAGGCATGCGAGTGGGGCGGACGAGGCGCCGGTGCAGGCAGCTCATCAACGAGCTCGCGCTGCCCGCCTCCACCGATCTCCAGGGCCTGTGCGACGTCGTCGCGCGCCGCGTGGGCCGGCCCATCCGGCTGGTCCCCATGAGCCTGGACGGCGTCGTCTCCGGCATGACCGCCACCACCGACGACGCCTACTGGGTCGTCTACGAGCAGAAGACCTCGCCCTGGCACCAGGTCCACATCGTGCTGCACGAGATCGGCCACCTGCTGCTCGGCCACGACCAGGACCCGGCCGTCACCGAGGACGCCCTCAAGGTGTGGACGCCGTCGGTCGACGTGGCCACCGCCATGCGCCGCATGGGCCTGACCGCCGGTCTCGCCCGCCACCACTGCTACGACAACCTCACCGAGCGCGAGACCGAGATCCTCGGCACCCTCCTCATGGAGAAGGTCGTGCCCCCGCCGCCGGGCCAGGAGGCCCGGCTGGAAGGGGCCGCCGCCGAGCTCGCGGCCTCGCTCGGCCCCGCGCTCCAGCACGTACGCCGGCAGCTCAGGGAAGGGGGCGTCACCGGTGTTTGACGTCCTCTATCTGACCCTCAGCGCCGTCACCTGGGCCATCGTGGGCTACAAGGCCCGCGCCTGGTTCCACGACCGGGCCAACGTCGACCTGGGCCTGACCGCGCTGATGACCGCGGGCGTGCCCGTCGTCTTCCTCTTCTCCGCGCCCCGCGTCTACCGCGCCTTCGACCGGCTGACCGGCGTGGCCAACCTGGCCATGGTCTTCCTCTACTCGGCGGTCGTGCTGTTCGCCACGGGCGCCACCGTCCTGCTGCTGCGCTGGACCAGCCGCGGTGACGAGGCGGCGCGCGCCCGGGCCATGGCCCGCTCCCGGTTCGCGGTCGGCACCGTCGGCGTGGCCTGGGCGGCGGCGATCGTCTGCTTCGCCGTCGGCCGCCCCGACGCCGTGGAACACCCCCGTGACTTCAGCACCGCCTACGCGGACGCGCCCGGAGTGGTCGCCTTCCTGGTGCTGTATCTGGCCATCTTCGGCGTCAGCCTCGCCGGGCTCGGCACGCTCTGCCCGCGCTACGCCGCCCAACTGGGCCGCTCCTGGCTCGCCAAGGGCCTGCGGACCCTGGCCGTGGGCTGCTGGCTCGGCCTGTTCTACTGCCTGTGCAAGCTCGTCGGCTTCGTGCTCAGCTGGGGCGGCCACGAGCTGTACTGGCTGTCCAACGGCGTCGCGCCCCTCACCGCGTCGGTCGCCGCCGTGCTCGTCCTCGTCGGCTTCTCGCTGCCCGCGGCCGGGCCCCGGGCGGCCGCGTGGCGACGACTGCGCCGCCTTCAGCCGCTCTGGCAGGATGTCACCGCCCACGCCCCGGAAGTCACCCTGGAGCGCCGCTGGTCCGGCCGCTGGCCGCTCGCGGACCTGGAGTGGCGGGCCAACCGGCAGATGGCGGAGATCCGCGACATCCAGCGGGCGATCCGGCGCCATGTCGAGGCCGCGACCCTGGACATCGCCCGCGACAAGGCACGGGCGGCCTGCCTGGACGAGCGCTCGTCCGCCGCGGTCGTGGAGGCGGCGGCCCTGCGCAGAGGCCTCGCCAACCAGGTCACCGGCTATGTGCCGGGTGACCACGCGGACAGTGTCGTGATGACCGTGAGCGCCGATCCGGCGGAGGAACACGAGCACTTGGCCCGCGTCGCGGACGTCTACCACCACCCGCTGGTGGACTCCGTGCTCACCGAGATGCGGGAGATCTGCGCGGCGCGCCGCCCCTAGACGGCGCGCGGCCCACAGACCAGGCGGCCCTGGACGGGGGTCAAGGCCGCCTGCGCCACAGGCCGGCGCCGGGTCCGTCGAAAGACACCCGGCGCCGGCCAGCGGCTTTCCGTCGGCTCGGCCGCGCCCCGTAAGGGGCGCGGGGAACTGCGCGACCAGCCACACACGACCCGCAGTCGCGAACAGAGCTTGCGCCCCACCCCAGTAGGCGCACCAGCGAACCCCCTAAAGTCAGTCGCCATGCAGAACACCGCCGGCACCCCCGTGCCCTATGACGTCACCGCGCTGACCACCGACCCCTACGGGACCTACGCCCGGCTCCGCGAAGCGGGCCCCGTTCACCGGATCACCGGGACCGACGGCCGCCCCGCCTGGCTGGTGACCCGTTACGAGGACGTGCGCAAGGGGCTCGCCGACCCCCGGCTGTCCCTGGACAGGGTCAACGCCGCACCCGGGAACTACAGCGGATTCGCCCTGCCCCCCGCCCTGGACGCCAATCTGCTGAACATGGACCCGCCCGACCACACCCGTGTGCGCCGCCTGGTGGTCAAGGCGTTCACCCCCGGCCGCATCGACAAGCTCCGCGCCCCCGTGCGCCGGGTCGCCGAGGAACTCCTGGACGCCGTCGAGGCCGACGGCCGCGCCGACCTCATCGCCGCCTACGCGGCCCCGCTGCCCATCACCGTCATCTGCGACCTGCTGGGGGTGACCGAGGAGCACCGGCACGACTTCCGGGCCTGGACCGACGCGCTGATCGCGCCCGACCCCGAGCGCCCGCACCTGGCGAAGGAGGCGATCGGGCGCCTGATGGGCTTCTTCACCGGGCTCATCGCGAGCAAGCGCGCCGAGCCCGCCGACGACCTGCTCTCCGACCTGATCGCGGCCCGGGACGGCGACGGGGCCCAGGGCGGCCGGGGGGACCGGCTCTCCGAGGACGAGCTGACCTCCCTGGCGTTCCTCATCCTCTTCGCCGGGTACGAGAACTCCGTCCACCTGATCGGCAACGCCGCCCTGGCCCTGCTGGACCACCCGGCCTTGATGGAATCCTTGCGCACGGATCCGGCCGGACTCGGCGCGGCGGTGGAGGAGTTCAACCGGTGGGACGGGCCGGCACCCCTGGCGATCCGGAGGTTTCCGCTGGAGGACATCGAGATCGGTGGGGTCACGGTGCCCGCGGGGGAGACCGTTCTCCTCTGCGTCGCCTCCGCCAATCGTGATCCTCGTCACTTCGCCGAACCGGAGCGGCTGGATCCGACCCGTGATCGTTCCGGGCATCTCGGGCTGGGGCACGGCATCCACTACTGCGTAGGAGCGCCGCTGGCCAGGATGGAGGTGGAAACGGCGCTGGCAGTGCTGTTGGAGAGGCTCCCGGGGCTCACGCTCGACGTGCCGCGCGAGGAGCTGAAGTGGCGGCCCTCGGTGCGGGCACGTGGCCTGAATTCACTGCCTGTTCGCTGGTGAGTCGAAAAGGCGAACAGGTTTTTGGTGCATAACCCATCCTTGATGAGGTAGAAATGTGCGTGAGCCCGCCCGGTGTGCATCCCCCGTCGCACCGGGCGGGCCTTCGGCTTCCCGGCGCCGGACACGCGGCGTCCGCGACCCGGGTTCGCGACCCGGCTTCACGGCCCGGGTTCGCCGAGTCCGCCGGGGCCCGCCCCGGGGGGCCGGGCCTCAGGCCCCCGCGGGGAACTTCAGCAGGGCGACGGCCGCCAGCATCTGGATGCTCACCGAGGCCAGGGCCTTGTGTGTCGGCAGGTGGTGCTGACCGCGGATCAGCAGGGCCGCGAACGCGTAGCCGAAGCCGAAGGTGATCCAGGCCGCGGCCTTCACCACGTAGGAGCCGCTCGGCAGCCAGGCGTCCAGGAGCAGCCGCGGCAGATCGGTCGCCCAGAAGATCACGACGAAGAGGGTGACGGTCGGACCGAACCGCCCGTTGCCGCCGAGCCGCCGGGCGATGGCGTGCGTGGCGACCCCCAGCAGCAGGCTGGCGAGGAGCAGGACGCCGTCGGCGATGGCCATCGCCTCCAGCGCCAGCCGGGGACTGATGCCCCACTGCCCCTCGAACGAGTCCCTGCCCACCGTCCCGAGGATGCCGCAGACCAGGCAGAGGAAGGTCGCCGCGCCCCAGACGCTGCGGTCCCGGGCCTCGTCGAGCACCTCGACCGGCCGGAGCCACAGCCCGAATATGAGGCGGTGCCAGAGCAGTCTGCGCCGGGCCGCGACCGGGGGCCGCGAGGGGGGAGGCGTGGGTGTGGTGGACGACGGGGACACAGGCATGGATGCAATTTCTATCACCGGGTGTCACGGCCACCGGCGGCCGGGCCGGGCCACGGCACGGTGTGACATACGGTCAGTGACGATCCCCCTGCTCTGAGTTCCGGTTCCGCCCCGGTTCCGGGGCCGACCCGGGGCGTGCCGTGACGCCGCGTCAGGCCGGGGCGGGCGCCGCGGGGTCGGTGTCGCCGCCCGGCACCGGGCCCGGCCCGGTGTCCGGCTCCGGGCCCGCGTCCGGCTCCTCCGGCTCGGGCCCCGCGTCGGGGTCCGGCGCGGTCAGGTACTCCTCGGAGATCTCCTTCGGCCCGAACGGCCAGACGCGCTCGTAGGCCGACCACAGGACGAACGCCACGCAGCCCGCGCCGACCCAGGCGAGCGACCATTCGATGGGGTGGTGTCCGGGCGAGTTGCGGTCCGCGTAGCCGTAGATCACCAGCCAGCCCGCCAGGGCCACCAGGCTCGGCAGCGGGTAGAGCCACATCCGGTACGGCCGCCGCAGCCTCGGCTGCCTGCGCCGCAACACGGTCACGGCCGCGACCTGCGCGAGCGCCTGCACGATCACCATGACCGTGGTCAGCAGCTGGATCAGCGTCGTCAGGTCCGTATGACGGCCGATCAGGAAGCCGACGACGGTGATGGCGCCCATCGACGCCAGCCCCAGCACGGGGAAGTGGTGCCGCGGGTGCAGGCTGCCGAAGGAGCGGAAGAAGACCTTGTCGCGCGCGGCGTCGTAGGGCACGCGCGAGCCGCCGAGGAGGCCGGTGAGGACGGAGGCGACGGCGGTGACGAGGATGAGCACCGTGACCGTCCGCGCCGCCCCCTTGCCCCAGGCGGTTTCCAGCACCGCGGAGGCGACCGAGGAGTGGGCGGTGGAGTTCTCGTCCAGCATCTGCGGCCAGTCGACGACCCCGAGGGTGCCGATCTGCAGCAGCAGGTAGATCGCCATGATGCCGAGGATGGAGTAGATGATGGCGCGCGGCATCGTGCGCCCGGGGTTCTTGATCTCGGCGCCCATGTAGGCGGCGGTGTTGTAGCCGAGGTAGTCGTAGATGCCGATGGTCAGGCCACCGGCGAAGCCCAGCCAGAAGTGACCGGTGGCCGGCTCGAAGGCATGGGCCGGGTAGGTGAAGGCCCGGTGCGGGCTGAAGTGGGTGAAGGCGGCGAGGATGACGAGCACGACCGAGGCGATCATCACCGCCCACAGCACCACGGTGAGCTTCGCGATGTTCTCCACCCGCCGCCACAGGGCCGCGAGGATGACGGCGATGACGGCGACGCCCACGAGGTCCCCGGCCGTCTGCCCCATGCCCGGCCACAGATAGCCGAGGTACTGCACGAAGCCGACGATGCCGGTCGACATGCCGAGCGGGATGAAGAGCATCGCCGTCCACACGAAGAGGAAGGGCATCAGCTTCCCGGTGCGGTACTGGAACGCCTGCCGCAGATAGACGTAACTGCCGCCCGCCCCCGGCAGCGAGGCGCCCAGCTCCGCCCACACCAGCCCGTCCGCGAGGGCGAGCAGCGCGCCCGCGACGAACCCGATGACCGCCTGCGGCCCCCCGAAGACCGTCACCATCAGCGGGATGGTGACGAAGGGCCCGATGCCGCACATCTGGCTCATGTTGATGGCGGTGGCCTGGAACAGCCCGATCCGGCGGACGAATCCGCCGCGATGCCCCGGTTCCTGCCCGGTGTCTGCCATGGCGTGCCCTCTCTCCTGCCGGACGGGGTGCCCGTCATCTGCACTGGTAGCACCGGGCCGGGAGCGCGTCCAGCACTGGCGCGGGGATGTCCGTGACCACCGGGCGACCACCGGGCGGGAAGTTCGCACATCTGTGGTTACTGCCACTTCTTTGCACCGACTTCCGGCCAGGGCGCTAAGGTGGCCCGGCCGTGGTGTTCGGGAAGACCGGTGAAGGACCTCGTGGTCCCACTCCGGAGCGGCCCTCGCCACTGTGATCGGGGAGCACCGTCCCACTGCCGCGCGCCCGTACGGGCGCGCGGAGCCACTGGCCGCAGCCGGCTGCCGGGAAGGCTCGGGCGCATGCGAAAGGACCCGTAAGCCAGGAGACCGGCCACGGCATCTCACAAAGATCCACGAGGTGCTGGAGCGTGACCCGCAGATGACTCTGCCCCCTGACATATCCGTTGCCGCGACCGGCACGACCGGCGGCAAACCGTCCGCCGCGCCACCCGGCTCCGCCGTACAACCCGGCTCCGCCGCGCCGTCCTTCCGCTGGCGCCGCGAGGACACCGTCCGCACCGCCGGGCTGATGGCCGTCATCGCCGCCCTGCACGTCGTCGCCTTCGGCGTGCTCCTCCTGCTCGTCGTCCCCGATCACTACACCGTGGGCTCCCAGGTCTACGGCGTCGGCCTCGGCGTGACCGCCTACACCCTCGGCATGCGGCACGCGTTCGACGCGGACCACATCGCCGCCATCGACAACACCACCCGCAAGCTGATGGCCGACGGCAAGCGCCCGGTCTCGGTCGGCTTCTGGTTCGCCCTCGGGCACTCCAGCGTCGTCGTCCTCATGGCGGCGCTGGTCACGGGCGGCACCCAGCTCGCCGGGAAGCTCATGGACGAGGACTCCGCCACCCACCAGACGCTCGGCGTCGTGGGCACCTCCGTCTCCGGCGGCTTCCTCTACCTGATCGCCGCCCTCAACCTCGTCGCCCTCGCGGGCATCCTGCGCATCTTCCGCGCGATGCGCGAAGGCCGCTACGACGAGGCGGAACTGGAGGCGCGGCTGGACGCGCGCGGCTTCATGAACCGCCTCCTCGGGCGCTTCACCCGCTCCATCACCAGGCCCGGCCAGATGTATCCGCTGGGCTTCCTCTTCGGACTCGGCTTCGACACGGCCACCGAGGTCACGCTCATGGTGATGGCGGGCAGCGGCGCGGCCGCCGGGCTGCCCTGGTACGCGATCCTGTGCCTGCCCCTGCTGTTCGCGGCCGGGATGAGCCTGTTCGACACCCTGGACGGCACGTTCATGAACTTCGCCTACCAGTGGGCGTTCTCCAACCCCGTCCGCAAGGTCTACTACAACCTCACCATCACCGGCCTGTCGATCGCGGTGGCCTTCCTCATCGGCACCATCGAACTGGTCACGGTGCTGCACGAGAAGCTCGACCTGGACGACGTGGTCACCGGCTGGATCTCCGGCATCAGCCTCGACAACGTCGGCTTCGTCATCGTCGGCCTCTTCGTCGTGGTCTGGGGCGCGGCGCTCGCCTACTGGCGCTTCGGCAAGGTCGAACAGCGCTGGGCCGCCCGCGCGGCCTCCGCCGCCGAAGGCTGAGGCCGCACCGGGAGCGGGGTCCGCGGGGTCTTACGAACCCGTGACGGCACGGCCCGGGGCGGCCCGCGGCGCGCCCGCCGCCCCTAACGTCGGGGCCATGCGCGTACTCGTCACCGGAGGCGCGGGCTTCATCGGCTCGCACGTCGTCTCCGCGCTCCTCGCCCGCGGGCACCGGCCCGTCGTCCTCGACGGGCTGCTGCCCGCGGCCCACCCCCAGGCACCGCCCCGCCCGGACGGCGTCGAACAGGCCGCGTGGATCACGGCCGACGTCCGCGACCGCGCGGCCGTGGCCCGCGCCCTGCGCGGCGTCGACGCCGTCTGCCACCAGGCCGCGATGGTCGGCCTCGGCAAGGACTTCGCCGACGCGCCCGCCTACGTCGGCTGCAACGACCTCGGCACCGCCGTCCTCCTCGCGGAGGCGGCCGCGGCGGGCGTACGCGGCCTGGTCCTCGCCGGCTCCATGGTCGTCTACGGCGAGGGCCGCTACGACTGCCCGGATCACGGTACGGTGCGCCCCGGGCCCCGTACGGCCGCGGACCTCGACGCCGGGCGCTACGAACCGCGCTGTCCGCGCTGCGCCCGCGCGCTGACCCCCGGCCTCGTCGCCGAGGACGCGCCCGCCGACCCGCGCAACGTCTACGCCGCGACCAAGCTCGCCCAGGAACACCTGGCCGCCGCCTGGGCCCGCGCCACCGGCGGCACGGCCGTGGCGCTGCGCTACCACAACGTCTACGGGCCGGGGATGCCCCGCGACACCCCCTACGCGGGCGTCGCGTCCTTCTTCCGCTCCGCGCTCGCCCGCGGCGAGGCGCCCCGGGTCTTCGAGGACGGCCGCCAGCGCCGGGACTTCGTCCACGTACGGGACGTGGCCACCGCGAACGCCCTCGCCCTGGAGTCCCTCGCGGACCGCCCCGCGGGCACCTTCCGCGCGTACAACTGCGGCAGCGACACCCCCCGCACCATCGGCGACATGGCCACCGCGCTGGCCCGCGCGTACGGCGGACCGGCGCCGGTGGTGACGGGCGAGTACCGCCTGGGCGACGTCCGGCACGTCAC
>NZ_JAINFC010000142.1 GCF_020740835.1 Streptomyces sp. UNOC14_S4 | reverse complement strand
CCCGAAGGGAGCTGATCCATGTCATCCGCCGAGCCGAATGCGTACAGCGGCTGGCAGTCGGAGCGCTCCGGCTTCATGGGCAATCTGAGCGGCGTGGGCTTCGCCCTCATGGGGCTCGCGTCGGTCATCGCGGTCCTGCCCATCTACCAGCGCAGCTGGACCGCCGCTTTCCTCTGTATCCCGCTCTCCGGGCTGTTGCTCCTCCTCGCCTACGGGCGGGTGCTGGGGCTCAGCGCGGACGAGTGGATCGTCCTCGCAGTAAGGCACCAGATCGCCGTGGCAAGCAGCAAGAACCTCTTCTTCTCGGGGGTGTTCGCTCCCCGTACCAAGGACGGGCAGCAGCCGATGGACCTGCCGGGGGTGCTGGCCCGCCTGCACCTGCTGGAGGCGCCCGACGGTCTGGGCGGCACGCTCGGCGTCATGCACAACCCGGTGGACGGCACCTACACCGCGATCTGCAAGGTGACCTTCCCGGGCCTCGCGCTCGTCGACACCGACAAGCAGAACCAGCGGGTCAAGGCGTGGGCGGCCTACCTGCGTTCGCAGTGCAAGGAGGGCGGTGCGATCACCCGTATCTCCGTGCACCAGCGCTCGCTGCCGGACGACGGGGCCGCGCTGCGGTCCTGGACGGAACGGCACACCTCGGACGACGCGCCGGCCGCCGCCGTGCAGGCGCTGGACGAGCTGATGGCGGGGGCGGGCCCGGCCGCCACCATCCGCGAGACGTACCTCGCGGTCACCCTGTCGTCCTCCCGTGCCCGGCTGGCCGTCAAGGGCGCGGGCGGCGGCCAGATCGGCGCCGCAGCCGTCCTGGTCCGCGAGATCCACGCGATGCACGGCTCGCTGTCCAGCGCGGGGCTGACGATCCTGGAGTGGCTGACGCCGCGCGGTGTGGCGCAGGCGATCCGTACGGCCTACGACCCCGAGGCGCAGCAGGCCCTCGCCGCGCGCAACGCCTCGGCGGAGGACCCGCGGTGGCAGGGCGCCGAGCGCGGCGTGGACCCGGCGCTGGCCGGGCCCGCGGCGGCGGAGACCGGCTGGGGAACCTACCGGCACGACGGCGCCTGGACCGTCAGCTACCAGGTGCGGGGCTTCCCGCGCAGCGACGTGTACGCGACGTTCCTGCAGCCGCTGCTGCGGCCGCGGCAGAACGCGCGGCGCTCGCTGTCGCTGGTGTACGAGCCGATCGGCCCGGCCAAGGCCCGGCAGGAGCTGGCGCGGGAGAAGACCAAGCGCGACACGGCCCGGAAGCTGCGGGCCAAGACCGGCCGTACGGAGTCGGAGGACGAGCGCCGCGAGGCGATGACGGCGCGCGCCCAGGACGTGGCGCGTGCCTCGGGTCACGGCGTGGTGCGGCTGACGGCGATGCTGGCCGTCACGGTGACGGACCTGGAGCAGCTGGAGACGGCGTGCGCCGAGCTCCAGGCGGACGCGTCGGACGCCGGTCTCGAACTGCGCCGCGTGTGGGGCGCGCAGGACTCGGCGTTCGCCGTGGCCGCGCTGCCGCTCGGGCAGGGCCTGCCGGACCGAAGGGTGGGCATCTGATGGGCCTGTTCGGCCGCCGTACCGGTGGCGACAGCGCGCTCAAGGCGTCCCGGCTGGCCGACCTGCTGGACCCCGCCGCGGCGGAGGCCCCCGCGCCGCGGCAGCTCAGCGCGCGGGAACTGCGCAGGACGCGGCTGCTGGAGGACCCGGAGACGGCGATGCGGGTGGCCCCGCGGAAGGGCTGGCCGCAGCCCTTCTCGGGGCGGTCCGCGTCGGTCGCCAAACCCGAGGTGTTCCGCGCGGACACCGACCGCGCGAGCGGCATCTACCCGTTCCTGCACGCGGCGAGCCTGCCCCCGATCGGGGTGTACATCGGCTGGAACACCCTGACGATGCAGGCGTTCTCCGCGCACCCGGCCGCGTGGGTCAAGGCGGGTCTCGCGACCAACCCGAACGTGATGGTCACGGGCATCCCGGGCTCCGGTAAATCGGCGCACATCAAGGCGCTGTGCTTCCGGCTGATGGCCCTGGGGCACCGCACGCTCATCGCGGGCGACGTCAAGGGCGAGTACCAGGAGCTGTGCCGGCACCTGGGCGTGGAGCCGGTCCGGCTCGGCCCGGGCCTGCCCGGCCGCCTCAACCCGCTGGACGCCGGGCCGCTCGGCTACGACCTGGACCGCATCGGCGGCGAGGAGCTCCAGGCCCGGCTCAAGGAGATCCACCGCCGCCGCCTCACCCTGCTCAAGGCGCTGCTGGAGCTCCAGCTCAAGCGGAACCTGAAGCCGCAGGAGGAGGAGTGCCTGGACATCGCCGTACGGGAGGTCACCGGCGAGCTGTACGGGCAGAGCAGGCTCAGCGTGCCGACGCTGCCGCTGGTCTACGAGCGGCTGAAGGACCCGACCGAGGCCATGGCCCGCGAGCTGCGCATCCGCGGTGACGACGTGCAGACGGCGCGCGAGCAGATGACGTCGCTGCGCTCGGCACTCGGCGGCATGATCACCGGTCATCTCGGCGGTCTCTTCGACAAGGAGACGTCGATCGGCCTGGACTGGGACGCCCCGATCCAGTCCGTCGACATCTCCGCGCTGGAGCAGTACGGGGACGAGACGGTCGCGATGGTGCTGACGTGTGTCTCGTCCTGGGCGCAGTCGGCGATCGACCGGCCGGGCAGCAGGCCGTGGATCGTCGTGCGCGACGAGCTGTGGCGGCAGATGCGCTCGGGCGGCGCGGCCATGGTCCGCAAGATCGACGCGGACCTCCGGCTGTCCCGCGCGACGGGCACCATCCAGCTGCTGGCGACGCACCGCCTGAGCGACTTCGAGGCGGTGGGCTCGGCGGGCTCCGAGGCCGTGGCCATCGCCAAGGACCTCATCGCGAGCTGCGAGACCCGCATCCAGCTCGCCCAGGACACCAAGCCGCTCAACCTGACGCGCGAGGCGATCGGCCTGACGGACGCCGAGTGCGACCTGATCGGCTCCTGGGGCGCGGGCCAGCGCGGCCGGGCCCTGTGGAAGGTCGGCCGGGGCGGCGGCTCGCACGCGGTGCAGCTGATGCTCTCGCACACGGAGAAGCGGCTCTTCGAGACGGACGAGCGGATGGTGGTCTGACGCCATGCGCATCACAACGGGGGAAACGGGGGACCTCACGTGAATCCCGGTATGCCTTCGGGCCGCAAGCCCGCCGCCCGCGCGGGCGGCGACTCCCTGCTCGTCCCGGCGCTGATCCTGCTGGGCGGCGCGGCGGTGGCGTGCACGCTGCTGACCGCGCCCCTGGCCGCGTTCCTCGCGGGGCGCGGCTGGCCGGAGTGGCGGTACGGCGACCCGGCCAGCACCGCGGTCATCGCGATCGTGAACGGGCCGGGGGCGGCGTACGCACCGGCCCCGCCCGTCTGGCTGTTCTGGGCGCTGACGGCCCTGCTGTACGCGGCGGTCGCCGTGCTCGCGCTGAAGGTGCTGAAGCGGCGCGGCGGCGGGAGGACCTCCGGGCTCGCCGGGCGGCGCGAGCTCGCGGGCATGCTGCCCAAGGGCGCCGCGGCCCGCGCCCGCGAACTGCGGCCCTCGCTCGCCAAGCTGGGGCGCCTGGAGCCCGACGACACCGGCAACCTGCTGGGGAACCTGGAGCCCAACGGCCCCGAACTGCGCTCCTCGTTCGAGGACGTGGAGCTCGACCTGATGGCACCGCGCGCGGGCAAGTCCACCGGCATCGCCGTGCCGCGCGTGCTGCGGGCCCGCGGTTCGGTGCTGCTCACGTCGAACAAGGCGGACGTCTACAGCGTCACCAGGGCCGAGCGGGCGGCGGTCGGCACGGTGTGGACGTTCGACCCGCAGGGCATCGCCCACACCCGGCGCGAGATGTGGTGGGACATGCTCGCGGACGCGTCCACCATCGAGGGCGCCCGGCGGCTGGCCGGGCACTTCGTGGGGGCCGTCAACGACGACGCGTCCAAGCGGGACTTCTGGATCTCGGCGGCGCAGAACACGCTCACCGCGCTGTTCCACGCCGCGCACCAGGGCAGGCGCCAGGTCACGGACGTCCTGGCCTGGCTGGCCGACCCGGCGGACCGTACGCCCGTCGACCTGCTGCGCGACTGCGGCATGTCCGCCCTGGCCGACCAGCTCCAGGGCACGATCCGGGGCGCCGTCGAGACGCGGGACGGCATCTACGAGACGGCGCGCCAGTGCGTCGCCTGCCTCCTCGACCCGAAGATCGCGGCGTGGGTCACGCCCGACCCGCGCGTCCCGCAGTTCCGGCCCGAGGTGCACGCGCTGAGCCGCGACACGCTCTACCTGCTGTCGAAGGACGGCGGCGGCTCGGCCGCCGGTGTCATCGCCGCCGCCGCGGACTCCGTGCTGCGCGCCGGTGCCACGGCCGCCGAACGGCTCGGCGGCCGTCTGGACCCGCCCATGACGGCGGTGCTGGACGAGGCGGCGAACGTGTGCCGCATCTCCGACCTGCCCGACCTCTACTCGCACTTCGGCTCGCGCGGCATCAACGTCGTGACGCTGCTGCAGAGCTACCGGCAGGGCACCCGGGTCTGGGGCGAGGCGGGCATGGACGCGCTGTGGGGCGCGGCCACCGTCAAGCTGCTGGGCGCGGGCCTCGACGACGCGGACTTCATCGAGAAGGTCTCGCGGCTCGTCGGCGAACACGACGTGCGCACCATGAGCTACTCACGGAGCGAGGGCGTGCGCTCCAGCTCCACCTCCTACCGGCTCGAACGGGTGATGCCCGCCGACCGCATCCGTGCCCTGCCCAAGGGCACGGCCCTGCTGCTGGCCACCGGGGTGAAACCGGCCCTGATCCGGCTCCGCCCCTGGTACAAGGAGCCGGGCGCCGACCGGATCCAGGCGGCGGCCCGCGCCGAAGTCCAGGCGATCACCGAACGCGCCGCGCAGGGGGCCTTGCACCGATGACCGACTTCTACGACCAGTACGACCAGGAAGACGCGGTGAGCGCGCGGCCCCGGGAAGCGGCCCCGCCGCCCTCCGCGCCCTTCATCCTCTACCTGGAGGCCGAGGAACAGCGCGCGGCCATGGAGGGCCTCGCCTGCTTCGTCCGGGACCTGCTGCTGCCGGTCTACGGAAGGGAGGTCACGTCCTCCTCCCCCTGGTGCCCGCGCTGGTGGGAACACCTGGAGGCGGTGGCCCTGCTGCACGGCCTGTGGCTCTCCTGGCAGGAACTCACAGGCCCGAACGGCGGCCTGACCGGCCCCGCGATCTGGCACCGCGACTACCTCGGCCCCGTGATGCAGACGCTGCGCGACCCCTCGGGCCCCTTCGCGGGCTGCCGCCCGGGCGGCCACCGGCCGAAGGAAACGCCTGTGGTGGAGGAATTCCCGGGGTAGCGGCCCGGCGTCGCCATAGCCTGACGGCTGGTCAATTTCGGTTTTCTTCAAAGGGATGAATGCGTGAGCGAACAGATGACTTTGGCGGATGCGTACGAGCTGGTGTATTCGGCGGCGGCGCGGATGCTGTGGGCGCAGCGGAACACCGCCTGGCGCAAGGAAGGCGACTCCGAGTGGGCGTGGCCCGCGGCGCGCAGCGCGGCGTTCCTGGCCCTGGAGCAGGTGCTGCTCGACGCGGAGGCCGCGCTGGGCACGGCACAGCCGGGTGAGGCGTCCGACCCCGCACGGCACTTGATCTCCCGCCGCGCACCGGGGGACCGTCCGCTCACGTTCGACGAGGCGGTACGGGACTGGAAACAGCGGCTCGATGCCGACCCCGGCTACCTCGTGGAGCGCCGGGAGCCGTACCTGGACTACTTCATGGAGCCCGGCTCCTGTGTCGTGGTCCCCTCGTCGCCGTACTTCGCGATGATCGGCATCTTCCCCGAGATGTACCACCGGCTGGCGCCGGGACGGCCCGGGGTCACCATCGGGGCCGGTGCCGCAGACCTCGGCGCCGTGGCGCACGAGGCCGCGGACGCCCTGCGCGCGCCGCTGGGCGTCGCCACGCCCACGCCGCACCCGGGCACCGCCCCCTGGATCTCCCCCGTCTCCCGCCGGGTCTCGGACCTCCCCGACCTCCCGGAGCGCTTCGAGGCGTTGCGCCGCGCGGCCTGGTACGCGGCGGAAGCGATGCCGTCTCCCGAGGAGTTGAAGGGGTCACTGGACTTCTCGGTCCAGCTGGAAGCAGCCGTAGCGGCCACGGACATCCGGCAGATGCTGGCCGGGCAGCCGGCTCATGCGTGGCGCGAGGAGTACGAGCAGATCGACCCGGCACGTCACGGGGTCGTGGGGCTGGTCTCCGGTCCCGCCGGGGAAGCCGTACCGGTGCCTTTCGAGAAGGACGCCGCCAGCTGGCGCGGACTGAACGCCAAGGGCTCCCTCCCGTGGACGCCGAAGGAATACCAGCGGCAGTACTACCCGGACCGCGGCGAGACCGAGAACGTGGTGATCTCGGCGACCCGCGCCCTGGTCTTCGCGGAGATCCTCGACGAGTTCGCGGCACGCATGACGCCGGGGCGGAACGCGGGCCTCATCCACTACAGCGCTTATGAACTCGGCCAGTTCCTCACCTGGGGCATCGGCCGCGAGCTGAGCGACCACGCCGGATTCTGACGAGAGAGCAGCACGTGGCAGACAAGCGTTACCGCATTCTCGTCGTCTCCGATATCAGTGGCATGGGCGGCGGCGGCATTCCGGTGTTCAACCAGCACCTCACCGAGGCGCTCGCCAAAGAGCACGACGTGACGTTGTTCACCGCCGACCCCGGCACCCAGCCGCACCAGGGCGCGCGGATGGTCTCCACTCCCCCGATACCGGAGGGTGTGGAGGACCGCGTGTGGATGGAGTTCCAGTCCACTCTCGATCCCCGCACCCATGGTCTTCCCGACCCGCAGGAGCGCCCCTTCGACCTGATCGTGGGCCACTCACGCTTCTCCGGTCCGGCCGCGGCCGAGCTGCGTGACCGCTGGTACCCGGACGCGAAGGTCGCCCACTTCCTGCACACCAGCCCGGAGCGGCTGGCCGAGGTCAAGTACGCCCACGATCCTGCGCACGCGCAGACCAAGGCCACCAGGGACTCCCGCATCGAGCGCGAGGTGATGGACCGGGCGGACGTGGTCGTGGGCGTCGGCCCGCTGCTGACGACGGAGGCCGAACGGCTGTCCTCGGCGGGGCAGCACGTGCCCGACTCGCACCAGCTCGTACCCGGTGTGAAGATCGAGGAGTTGGTGCAGCGCGGGCCGCACGAAGGGCGGCTCAATCTCCTGGTCATGGGCCGGACGGACGATCCGCTGAAGGGCGTCAACGACGCGCTGCGCGCCGTGAAGATGCTGAACAACAATGGTGTCGACGTCCACCTCACCATTCGCGGCGCCGCCCCCGAGAAGCTCGACGAGATAGTGGAAGCAGCCGAAATGCGGGGCGGGAAGGGCAACGTCACCGTCAAGCCGTTCACCAAGGACGGCAACGAGCTGAAGAACGACATCATCGGCGCCGATGCCGTCATCATGCCGTCCAAGCACGAGGGCTTCGGCCTGGTGGCCACGGAGGCGGCGGGACACGGCGTCCCCATCCTGGTCAACCAGGAGAGCGGGGCAGCGCAGTTCCTCGGCGACAAGGCGCGTATCGCGCCCGGGATCGGGCAGCCGTGCATCGTCCCCGAGCCCTCGGACCCGAACGACCGCCCGCTCGCCTGGGCCAAGTCCATCGGCCAACTGAAAGCCGACCTCCCCCAGCGCCGCGAGAACGCCGCGCAGCTGCGCGAGGCGCTCAAGGCGTACTCCTGGGACCACGCGAGCGAGGCCCTGGTCGAGGCGGCCATGCAGGCCACGCCGCAGCCGCAGCAGAAGCCGCTCGCGCAGGGCCAGGCGCAGCGGAAGGCGACCGTGCAGGGCCCCGACGGCAAGCTGCTCGGCACCGGTGCCGCCGCGAAACCCGCCGCGCCGCCCGGCCCGCAGTCCGCTCTCGCCAGAGCGGCGGCCATGACGTCACCGGGGGTCAGACCCGCGGCCCCGGCGCAGCCGCAGCCGGCGGCGGCCCGCCCGTACCACCTCCCGCCGACGCAGGGCCCGGCCCGGGGCCGCTGAACGTATCCGCTGCGCCCCTGGCGGTGGGAACCGCACGCCCCACCGCCCAGCGGGCATATCGTCGCGCACCCGATTCCCACCGGGCGGGCCCCACAGCGGGTGTGACGACTGCATTCAGCTGAGCGATCTTGACTCCACACCCGCTACAGTCGGTGGTGCGGCAGACCCACGTGTCTGCTGCACCACCCTGTGTGCGACGGATCTGGAGTCATGGTGTTCACCGTGGGGGCGCGAGCTATCTGCGTCGAGCTGGAGAACTGAGAACCCTCTCAGTCCCTGTTCTCGGCCCGGCTCGGCGTGTGATCTTCCCCCACCTTTCACGACTCTTCCGTGAGGCCATGCCGCCATGCGCTCGACGCAGATCCGCAGCACTTTCACCGACTTCTTCACCTCCCGCGGTCACCAGCAGGTCCCGTCCAGTTCGCTGATCCCGGACGACCCCACCCTGCTGCTCGCCAACGCCGGGATGAACCAGTTCAAGCCCTACTTCCTCGGCGAGACCCCGCCCGCGTTCCCCCGTGCGACCAGCATCCAGAAGTGCGCCCGGACCTCCGACATCGACAACGTCGGCCGCACCAACCGGCACGCCACGTTCTTCGAGATGATGGGCAACTTCTCCTTCGGCGACTACTTCAAGGAAGACGCCATCGCCTTCGCCTGGGAACTCCTCACCCAGGGCTACGGGCTGGAGAAGGACAAACTCTGGATCACCGTCTACGAGGACGACGACGAGGCCGAGCACCTCTGGCGCCGCATCGGTGTCCCCGCCTCCCGCATCCAGCGCCTGGGCATGGAGGACAACTACTGGTCCATGGGCGTCCCCGGCCCCTGCGGCCCCTGCTCGGAGGTCAACTACGACCGCGGCCCCGCCTTCGGCAAGGAAGGCGGCCCCGCCGTCGACGGCGAACGCTACGTAGAGATCTGGAACCTGGTCTTCATGCAGTTCCAGCGCGGTGAGGGCGACAAGAAGGGCAACTTCCCCATCCTCGGCGAACTCGCCGACAAGAGCATTGACACCGGCCTCGGCCTGGACCGCCTCGCCGCGATCCTCCAGGACGCCGAGAACGTCTGCACCACCGATCTGCTGCTCCCCACCATGGACACCGTCCAGAACCTGGCCGGCCGCGAGTATCCCGGCCAAGGCGAGGAGAAGGTCTCTTTCCAGGTCGTCACCGAGCACGCCCGCTCCATGGCCTTCCTCATCGCCGATGGCGTCCTGCCCGCCAAGGACGGCCGCGGCTACGTCCTGCGGCGCCTGATGCGCCGGGCGATCCGTCACGCCCGCCTCCTGGGCATCACCGGGCCGGTCCTCCCTGCCGCCACCGCCAGCGTGATCACCAACCTGGGTGACGTCTGGCCGGAGCTGGCCGCCCAGGCCGCCCTGATCGAGCAGGTCGTCACCGCCGAAGAGGAGTCCTTCACCCGCACCCTGGCCCAGGGAACCCGGCTGCTGGACGCCGCGATCACCCGCACCCGCGAGAGCCGGTCGGCCGCCCTGCCCGGAGAGACCGCCTTCGAGCTGGCCGACACCTTCGGCTTCCCCCTCGAACTCACCGTCGAGGCCGCCCGCGACGCCGGCCTGACCGTCGATGAGGACCGGTTCGCCGTGCTGCTGGAGGAACAGAAGAAGCGCGCGAAGGCCGGAGGCAAGGCCAAGACCACCGAGGCCCTGCGGAAGATGGACACCTACCGCGAGCTGGCCGCGCAACTGCCGCGCACCGAGTTCCTCGGGTACGACCACCTCACCGCCGAGACCACGGTGAAGGGCCTCATCGCCGAAGGCACCGTCGTCACCACCGCCCCCGAGGGCACCGAGGTCGAACTGGTCCTGAACCGCTCACCGTTCTACGCCGAGGCCGGCGGCCAGATCGGCGACACCGGCACGCTCCGCACCACCGACGGCACCCTGCTGCGGATCACCGACACCCGCTACGGCCTGGAAGGCTTCCGCGTCCACACCGCCCGCGTCCTGGAAGGCGAGATCCGTACGGGAGACGGCGGTGAGGCGTCCGTGGACGCCGACAGGCGCAAGGGCCTGATGCGGTCGCACTCGGCCACCCACATCCTCCATGCCGTCGTCCGCGCGACCCTGGGCGACCACGCCGCCCAGCAGGGCTCACTGGTCGAGCCGGACCGGCTCCGCTTCGACTTCGCCCACTTCTCCGCCCTCAGCCCCGACCAGCTCGCCCAGATCGAGACGGCTGTCAACGGGCACGTTCTCGACGACCCGGAAGTACGGGCCTGGCACGCCGACCGCGCCGAAGCCGAGGCCGCGGGCGCCATCGCCCTGTTCGGAGAGAAGTACGGCGACACCGTCCGCATCGTCGACATCGGCGACTTCTCCCGCGAACTCTGCGGCGGCACCCACGTCCCCCACGGCTCCCAGGTCGGCACCTTCCGCCTGCTCAGCGAGTCCTCGATCGGCTCCAACCTCCGCCGCGTCGAAGCCCTCACCGGCCACGACACCCTCCGCCACCTCGACACCGAGCGCCGCCTGCTGAACGAACTCGCCGGCTTGCTCGGCACCCGGCCCACCGATGCGCCCGAGGCCCTACGCAAGCGCCTCCAGGCGCTGGCCGCCGCCCAGGATCAGCTGTCGAAGCTACGGGCCGAAGAACTGCGACAGCAGGCCGCCCTGCTCGCCGACCAGGCCGAACCGTCCGGGCGCGGCTGGATCGTCGCCCAGCGCGTCACCGGCATCGCCCCGGACGAACTGCGCGGCCTGGCTGCCGACGCGGTCGCCCGTATCCACCGAGGCCCCGCCGTCGTCATCCTCGGCACCGAGCACGACGGCAAGGCCCTGATCGTCGCCGCGATCTCGCACAGCCTCCACCAGGAAGGCGCCGAGGCCGGCCAAATCCTCACCGACGCCGCCCGCGCTGTCGGCGGCGGCTCCGGCGGACGCGGCCCCGTCGCCAACGCAGGCGGACGTCGCACCGAAGCCCTCGACCAAGCTCTCGCCCTCGCCGCCGCCGAAGCCGGACTGCTCCTGGCCGACGGCTGATGTCAGACCCCGCCCCTACCCTCGGTACGCATGATCGTGAACCGCGCCTACGTACCGCCCGAGCTCGTGGACGACGGGAATCAGGACACCTGGCCGTGGTCCGTGCCCTGTGTGAAAGAGCTGATCGGCGGCGGGGTGACGTTCGACGCCCCAATCACCTTCCTGGTCGGGGAGAACGGTTCGGGGAAGTCGACCCTCGTCGAGGCGATCGCCGAGGCGTACGGGCTGGACGGGCGCGGTGGCCGGGCCGGGCGGAAGTACGGGAACGACCGGCCCTCGTCGGAGCTCGGCAGCGCCCTGCACCTCGATCTGACCTCCGCGGGCACCCGCATGATGACCGGGCCCCGCACGAAGAAGAAGGGCTACTTCCTCCGGGCGGAGACCGCCTTCGGTCTGATGGAGACGGTGTGGGGCCTGCCGGGCTACTGGGACGAGAACACCTCGGAGATGAGTCACGGCGAGGGCTTCCTCACCGTCTTCGAGGCGATGTTCCGGCAGCCGGGGCTCTACGTGATGGACGAGCCGGAGGCGGCCCTCTCCTTCGCCTCCTGCCTGCGGCTGGTCGCGCTGATGCACCGGCTGGGCCGGTCGGGCGCCCAGGTGATCTGCGCGACGCACTCGCCGATCCTGGCCTCGACGCCCGGCGCCCGCGTCCTGGAGGTGGGCGAACACGGCATCGCACCCGTGCAGTGGGACGAGCTGCTGCTCGTCGACCACTGGCGGCGGTACATGAGCGATCCGGAGGCGTACCTCCGCCACCTCGTGCCGCGCGACGAGCGCCACTGACCCGCACCACCGGAGACTGAGGGGACACTGGTGGCGTGAGAAGCGAGAACACCCCCTTCGTCGGCGGCCCCCTGGACGGCCGGGTGCTGCCGGTGCTGCTCGGGCCCACCGGGCATCCGCCGAAGACGTATGAGATCCCCGTGCCCGGCGAGGACGGGAGGACCGAGGTCGTGCACGTCTACCGGCGCGTCCAGGCGGGCACCACGCGCCGCCTGGGCCTGCACAAGGGCTGGAAGTACGAGTACGACCCGGACGGCAGGCCCGGCGGCGGGCTGAAGTGGCCCTGGTCCCGGCCCGGCACATAAGGGCGCATAGGGGTGCGTATGGGCGCGGTACAGGTGCGATACGGGCGCGCGGGTCAATGACGCGCGCCCGCCGTACGGGTGACAGGTGGGCAACCGGGGGGTGAGCGGGTTAGGCGGATTCGCCCACCCCACTGCCGTAACGGCCGCCACCATGGCACGATCCTCTTTGGGGCGACGATCACGAGGACGATGACGCCCATGCTTCGGAGGTGAGCCCGTTGCCGGGACGGTTCGTGCGCTCTGTCTGCACGATGGCGCTGATAGCCGGCGCCGCGTCGGTCGTACTGCCCGCGCCGGTGGCGTCGGCGGCGCCCGCGGACCCGCCCGACCGGTCGTCCGTCAGTTCCCTGCTCACCCGGCTCCAGTCGCTGTACCGGAAGGCCGAGGAGGCCACCGAGAAGTACAACGGGACCGAGGAGGACCTGAAGAAGCAGCGCGACCGGGTCAGGAAGATCGACGACGACCTCGCGGACGCGCGCAAGGCCCTCACCGGCAGCAAGGACGCGGCCGGGCGCATCGCCCGGGAGCAGTACCAGGGCGGCAGCGGCACCCTCTCCCCGTACGTGGGCTTCCTCTTCGGCTCCGACCCCCAGCAGGTCCTCGACAGCGGCCACCAGCTCCAGCGGGCCGCCGGGCAGCGCGCTGCGACGGTCGGCAGACTCACCGAGAACGAGAAGCGCGCCGCCGACCTCGCGGTCAAGGCGCGGGACGCGCTCCACGCGGAGCAGGCGCTCGCCGCCGAGCAGAAGCAGCGCCGCGACGAGGTGCGCAAGAGCCTCGCCCAGGTCGAGAAGATGCTGGCCTCCCTCACCGGCGAGCAGCTCTCCGAGCTGCAGAGGCTGGAGCAGAAGGACATCACCGAGGCCCAGCGCAAGCTGCTCGCCTCCGGCGGCCTGGGCACCGCGGCCGCGCCCTCACCGCTCGGCAGCAAGGCGATCGAATACGCGTTCCAGCAGATAGGCAAGCCCTATGTGTGGGGCGCGGAGGGCCCCGACTCGTTCGACTGCTCGGGCCTCACCTCGCAGGCGTGGGCCCACGCGGGCGGCGTCATCCCGCGCACCAGCCAGGAGCAGTGGAAGTCCCTGCCGAGGGTGCCGCTGAGCGAGATACGCCCCGGCGACCTGGTGGTGTACTTCGAGGGCGCGACCCACGTGGCGCTCTACATCGGCAACGGCCTCGTCATACAGGCGCCCCGCCCCGGCACCGCGGTGAAGGTCTCCCCCATCGCCTCCAACCCCCTCCTGGGTGCCGTGCGGCCGGATTCCGGGGCCGCTCCCCTGGCGCGCTACGTGCCGCCGCCCGTGCCCGGCGCTCCTTCCTGAGCCGCCACCCGGGCCACGTACGCCGCCGCCGGCTCCGGGTCGTAGAAGTAGTCCTCCAGGTCCGAGGGGTCGTCGAAGCCACGGGCCAGGCGGTCGGCGACGGCCGGGAAGCCGGTGGCCGCGAGCATCAGGTCCAGGACGTGCACGGGCGGCGGCGCGAGCATCGCGTTCGTCCACCGGGTGGTGTGCCGGGCCGCCGCCCAGTGCCGGTCGAACGTGGCCCGCATCCACGCCTCGTCGAAGGGCAGCTCGCCCCGCTCCACGATCGAGGCGAGGTACGCGGCCGCGCACTTGGCGGCCGAGCTCGCGCCCTGGCCGGTGACCGGGTCGTCGGCGACGACCGTGTCGGCCACCCCGAGCACGAGCCCGCCCGACGGCAGCCGCACCACGGGGTGCCGCACGGTGGGGGCGTAGCGCCCGGCCAGGGTGGCGCGGGCGTCGGTGAGCTCGACGCGCGTGGCGCGCGCGTACTCCCACGGGGTGAAGCACTCCATCAGGTCCAGCATCCTCGCCAGGTGCTCGGCCGGGCGCGCCAGCTCCTCGAAGACGTCGAGCGGCCCGCCCGGCATCCCCTCCCACAACAGGACGTCCGCCCGCCCGGAGAGGGTGAGGGTGGGGATGACGAGGAGCTCACCGACCCCGGGCACCAGGTTGCAGCGGACCGCCTCGGTACCGGAGTGCTCCGGGCGCGGGTCGAGGCCGTGCACACAGGCGACGGCGAGGGCGCGCTGCGGGGTGGTGTACGGGGAGCGGGCGGGGTCGCGCACGAACATCGAGGCGAGCTCGCCCGTGCCGACGGCGGCGAGCAGCAGGTCGTAGCGGGGGGCCAGGGCGTCGAGGTCGGAGACGGTCGCCGCGTGGATGACGAGGCGGCCGCCGCGCTCGGCGAAGGTGTCGAGCCAGCCCGCGGTCTTCACCCGCTGGTCGACGGACTGGGCACAGCCCTCCAGCCTGCCCGTCCAGTCCAGGAGCCGGGTGCGGCAGCCCCGGGGCGACTCGGGCCCCGCCACCGCCAGGCCGAGGCCCTCGATGCGCGGGGCACGGCCCGCCCAGAAGTCGAGCCCCAGCTCCCGCTCGTGGCGCAGGGCGGTCGGGAAGAGGCACTGGGGCGGCATGACGCGGCCCGAGCGCATCTCGTCGGCGGTGCGGTTGGACATCAGGGTCACGTCGTACCCCAGGGACTGGAGGCCGAGGGCCAGGTGGAGGCCGGACTGGCCCGCTCCGACAATGAGGACGCGGCGCACGGGCACGCTCCCTTCGTCGCGCTGTCCGCGAGTGGCGCGGCTATCCGGGGGTGGCCTCTAGGGCCCGGCCGACGAGGATCAGCAGGGTGTCGACCACGCCGACCCGCTGCCGGGCGTCCATATGGACCAGGGGCACCCGGCGCGGCAGGGCGAGGGCCTCGCGCACCTCGTCCGGCTCGTGCCGGGCGGAGCCCTCGAACTGGTTGACCGCCACGATGTACGGCAGACCCGCGCTCTCGAAGTAGTCGATGGCGGGGAAGCACTCGGCGAGCCGCCGGGTGTCCGCCATGACGACCGCGCCGATCGCGCCGCGCACCAGGTCGTCCCACATGAACCAGAAGCGTTTCTGGCCCGGGGTGCCGAAGAGGTAGAGCACCAGGTCGGTGTCGAGCGTGATGCGCCCGAAGTCCATGGCGACCGTGGTGGTCTTCTTCTCCGGGATGGCGCTGCGGTCGTCGATGCCCTCGCCCGCGACCGTCATCACCGCCTCGGTGCGCAGCGGGGTGATCTCGGAGACGGAGCCGACGAAGGTCGTCTTGCCGACGCCGAAGCCGCCCGCGACGACGATCTTGGTGGCGTGGGGGGCGCGGGTCCGGTCGGTCTGCCAGCTCCGGGGCGCGTCCAGCACGGCGGGCGGCCCGCCCCGGACGGCCGCCTCGTCACGTACGGCAGTCGCATCGCGTACCGCGGTCGCATCGCGTACCGCCGTCGCGTCCCGTACGGCGCTCTCGCCGCATACGGTGCTCCCGTCACGTACGGCGCTGTCCCCGCATACGGCGCTCCCGTCGCGTACGGGCTCGCACTCCCCGCGCGCGGGCTGTGCGGGCGGCCGCCCGCGCGCGGCTGTCGTGTCGCGCACCGCCAGGGCCGCGCTCCGGGGATCGGCGTCAGAGCCTGTGAAGTCCACCCAGCACCCTTTCCAGCAGCGCGCGGTCGGGCCGGCCCGTGCCGTGGCCGGTGTCGAAGACGCGGATCCTGCCCTGGTCGGCCAGTTCGAGGAGGAGCACCCGCACCATGCCCAGGGGCATCTTCAGCAGTGCGGCGATCTCGGCGACCGACCGGAGCCGGAAGCAGAGGTCGACGATGGCGCGGGCCTCGGGCACTCCCCGGTCCGCGCAGACACGGGGCACGGGGCCGCGT
>NZ_JAINFC010000141.1 GCF_020740835.1 Streptomyces sp. UNOC14_S4 | reverse complement strand
GGTAGCGGTGGCCCTCGACGCGTTCGACGCCGGGTACGGCCCTGGCGCGCAGCCAGGCCAGGAGGGCGTCGCCGTCCAGCGGGGGCCGGAAGCGCAGGTGGAGCAGGAGCGGCCCGGGGCTCGCGGTGTCGTGCGCGGCGTGGGCGCGGCGCAGTTCCCTGGGCGCGCGGCCGAACGCGGCCAGGACCGCGCCGTTGAACTGCCGGATGCTCGAGTACCCGGCGGCGAAGGCGACGTCGGAGAGGGGCAGGGCGCTGGACTCGATGAGCATGCGCGCCACTTGGGCACGCCGGTTCAGGGCCAGCGCGAGGGGGCCGACCCCCACTTCCGCGACGAGCTGGCGGTGCAGGTGCCGTGCGCTGACGGCGAGTTGCCGGGCGAGACCCGCGACGCCGACCTCGTCGACCGTGCCGCCGGCGATGAGCCGCAGGGCGCGGGCGACGAGGTCGCCGCGCACGTTCCACTCGGGCGAGGTGGGCGCGGTCTCGGGCCTGCACCGGCGGCAGGCGCGGAAGCCGGCGGCCTCGGCGGCCGCGGGGACCTTGAAGAAGCGGCAGTTGGCGGGCTTCGGCGTGCGCGCGCCGCACACCGGTCTGCAGTAGACGCCGGTGGAGGTCACCGCCACGACGAAGGCCCCGTCGAAGCGCGTGTCGCGGCTCGCCATGGCCCGGTAGCAGGAATCGAAGTCGAGCACGCCGTCATTCTTGCCGTCGTACCCGGCGGATTTCCGGCGACAATCGGACATGATGTTGCCGCTCCGGAGAGCCCGGGCGCCGTGGCATCCGCGCCCCTAGAATGTCGGCGTACGACCCGGTAACTCCGTGACCGTGCCGGCAGGGGGAGCGATGACAGTCGACCAGGTGAACGGACGGCCGGTGGCCGATCCCCATGAAGCGGAGCATTTCGTCCGGCAGTTCCACCGGGAGACGGGGCGGACGGACTCCCTGGGCGCGCGGCTGTCGGCGGTGCGGCGGGAGATCGCCGAGACGGGCGGTTACGTCCACACACCGGAGGAACTCGCTTTCGGCGCGCGGGTCGCGTGGCGCAATTCCGCGCGCTGCATCGGGCGGCTCTACTGGAGAAGTCTCGTGGTGCGCGACCGGCGGCACGTGACCCGTCTCGACGAGGTGGCCGCGGAGTGCGGCGAGCACTTACGCCTGGCCACGCGCGGCGGGCAGATACGCCCGGTGATCACGATTTTCGGCCAGGACGACGCGCACGGCCCGCGCACGCTCATCTGGAACGAGCAGCTCATCCGCTACGCCGGATATCCGTCGGTCGGCAAGGGCTGCACGGGGGACCCCCGCAGCCTGGGCATCACCTGGCTGGCGATGCGGCTGGGCTGGCGGGGGCGGGGCGGCCGCTTCGACGTACTGCCCCTGATCCTCCAGTCCAGGGACGAAGGGGTCCGCCTCCACGAGCTCGACCCGGGCGACGTCCTGGAGGTGCCGCTCGCGCACCCCGAGCTGGACTGGTTCGGCGAACTGGGCCTGCGCTGGTACGCGGTGCCCGCGATCTCCCACATGCGGCTGCGGATCGGCGGCCTCTCCTACTCGGCGGCGCCGTTCAACGGCTGGTACATGGGGACGGAGATCGGTGTCCGCGACCTGTGCGACACCGACCGCTACGACGCCCTGCCGGAGGTGGGCCGCCGCCTCGGGCTCGACACCTCCAGCGACCGCACGCTCTGGCGGGACCGCGCGCTGGTCGAGGTGAACCGCGCCGTGCTGCACTCGTTCGACCGCGCCGGGGTCTCCATCACCGACCACCACACCGAGTCGGAGCGCTTCCTGAAGCACGTGGCCCGCGAGGAGGCCGCGGGGCGGTCGTGCCCGGCCGACTGGTCGTGGATCGTGCCACCCATGTCGGGGGCGCTGACGCCGGTGTTCCACCGCGCGTACGACGAGACGCGGCCCCGGCCCGACTTCCACCTGGACGCGGAGGCACGACGGCGGGCCCAGGGGATCGGGGTGCTCCCGGACTGCCTGTGCGCGGCCGAGGCGCTCGAAGGCTGAGCGGCGCCCTGAGCGCCCTGAATGGCCCGAGCGCCCTGAATGGCCGTCAGCCGGGCTGTCCCGGCGGTCGGACCACGGTGCCGGTGAGGAATTCCGCCGAGAAGTCCCGGACGTCGACCGGCGCGCGGGCGATCAGACAGGAGCGCAGGGAACTGCCGGACGGGCCGTCGGCGGGCGTGCCGTACTCCAGCATGAGGGTAGGGTCGGACAGCCGGTCGAGGGAGAGGACGAGATCGGCCTCGTCCCACGGGTGCGGGTCCCCGAATTCCTGTGAGGGCACGGCCCGGAATCCCATCCGTGCCTTGAAGGTGAACAGCCCCGGCCGGGCGATGTGCCCGTAGAGATTGGGGTCGTCGCCGAGAGTGGCCCAGGCGAACCCCTTGTCGCGCGCCACGCGCATGGCGGTGCAGTAGAGGGCGCGGGGCACGCCGGCGGCCCGTTCGCGGTCGGTGACGGCGGAGAAGCGGATGCGGATCGCGCGTTCGTCCGGGGATTCCAGGGCGACGCAGCCGCCGACGAGTTCCTCCTGGTCGAAGAGGAAGACCCCGAAGTATTTCTGCGGGCCGTGGAGGACGGTGTCCCGGTTGCGCCGGGCGAAGGCCACTCCGTAGCGCATACGGGCCACTTGGTCCTCGTACAGGGTCAGGAACGCGTCGAAGTTCGCCGGGGATATCCGGTCCTCGACGACTTCGCGCAGTCCGAGTATCACGTTGTGCCGCCGGGCACGGCGGACGTACTGGCGGCTCTTGTGCGGCAGCGTCCGCAGGAACGCGCCCTCGTCCTCGCCGAGCGGGGCCAGCCACGTGAGCGTGGCCGGCTTGCAGACGAAGCCCCGCCGGGTCAGCTCGGGGCGCAGCGCGGGCGGCGGGTCCGTCATCCGTACGACCGCCACGGCCTGCTCCAGGCCCCGCCACGGCTCGGCGGGCAGGTCGTCCGGGGTGACGAGTGCGACCGGCAGTCCGAAGTCGTCGATGATCTCCATGCGCCCTTCCCGGGTCCGTCCGCGTGCCGCCGTTGCGCAAGGGTTCCGGGATAGCAGTGCTGTTCGAGTGGGGGCAAGGGGCGTGCCGGACAGTTCCCGGCCCGGTCGACGCCCCCTGTCCCGCCCTGTCAGCTCACTTCCAGAGCTGGTACCGGCCGCCGTTGCACGGGCCGGTGTAGACGGCGCCCTGGTCGTTGCTGTCGAGGCACTCCTTCGTCTCGCGGTTCACGAGGTTGAAGCCGTCGCCCGTCCACTTCTCGTACCACTGCTCGTAGTAGTTCGCGGGGCTCGCGCACGGCTCGATGTAGGCCTGGTGGCCCCAGTAGGCGGTCAGGCACTCGTCGTTGCCGCCCTCCCGCTCGGTCCAGGCGCCGTCGGGGTTCTCCAGGTTGCTCTGCGAGTCGTACCAGTCGGTGTTCTGGGAGGTGTCGCTCCAGCAGTGCACGAGGGCGCCGACGGACGTGTCGACCGTGTGGAGGTTCTGGTGCGGCGTGTACGTCCGCAGGCAGCCCTGGGTCTTGGCGTTGCGCCAGGTGACCTTGCCGTCGGCGTGGGCCGAGGCGGAGAAGGCCACCACGAGCACGGGGGCGGCCACGGCCGCCAGGACAGTACGGCCCGCACGCTTCTTCAGCACGAGCATCCTCGATTCGGAAATCCGGTGGAACGCATGACCCGGGCGGCACCTCGCCGACCGGGGGACGTGATCATGACATGTGATACGGGGGGGCCGATCGCCTCACTGCGCCCCCGTGGGCGTCCATCTCGCGTGATCCGTGGATGAGTTGAGATCCCTCGGGGCGGCGGGCGCATCCCGAAGCCATACGGGAACACAACGCTTCCTTAACCCGGGGGTGGGCGGAGCGGTGGGTTCCGCCATGGCGCGTGACCGCCGCCCTGGCCCGGCCGCGATGGCCTTGGTCATGGCCATTTCAATAATGATCAACTAAAGTTCCCGGATCACCAACTCCCCACCGTGAACAGGGTGTTACATGGCCATCACGCGCAGATCCGTCCTGAAGGGTTCGTCGGCCGCGGCAGCCGCCTCCGTCGTCGGCGCCGCGGCGGGAGAGGCGCAGGCCGCGTCCGCGGCCACGCCCACGTCCGACGGCCCGTTGCTCCAGGCCAAGCCGCACCGGCTGGGGGTACCGAGCGTGCTGGGCGTGCACCTCCAGTTCGGAACGGACCCCTCCACCGAGATGACGGTCTCCTGGATCACCCCGCAGTCCGTACGGCGGCCGCAGGTGCGCTACGGGTCACCCGAGGGCGGGCACGGCAGGGTGGTGGACGCGGAGACGCGGACGTACCGGGACGGCCTGTCGAAGGAAGAGGTGTACGTCCACCACGCCCACCTCACCGGGCTGCGCCCCGCGGCCACGTACATGTACACGGCCGGGCACGACGGCGCGGTGCCGGAGACCGGGACGTTCACCACGGCGCCGCGCGGCCGCGCCGCCTTCACCTTCACCAGCTTCGGCGACCAGGCGACGCACAACCTGCGCCGGGTGATCCACCTTCCGGACGGGGTGCCTTCCCCCGTCAACCGCTACCCCCTCTACAGCAGCAGCCAGGTCGGCTCGCCCGCCTCGGCGGACATCGTCTCCGCGGTGGAGCGCGTGGCCCCGCTGTTCAACCTCGTCAACGGCGACCTGTGCTACGCCTCGGTCGCCGGCGCGTGGGGGACGAGCCGGGCGGCGACCTGGGCGGACTGGTTCATCGGCAACAGCCGCTCCGCCCGGCTGCGCCCCTGGATGCCGTGCGCGGGCAACCACGAGTACGAGAAGGGCAACGGCCCGATCGGCGCCGCCGGCTATCAGACGTACTTCTCCCTGCCCCGGTCGGCGGCCTCCTCCGACGAGGAGATCCGCGGCCTGTGGTACGCGTTCACCGTCGGCGCGGCCCGCTTCATCAGCCTCGCCAACGACGACGTGGCGCTCCAGGACGGCGGCGACGCCTACATCCACGGCTACTCGGGAGGTGCCCAGCGACGCTGGCTGGAGCGCGAGCTGAAGGCGGCACGGGCGGACCGCGGCATCGACTGGGTCATCGTCTGCATGCACCAGCCGATGATCTCCAGCACCCGGTCGGCGGGCAGCGACCTGGGCATACGGGAGACGTGGGGGCCGCTGTTCGACCAGTACGGCGTCGACCTGGTGGTCTGCGGCCACGAGCACCACTACGAGCGGTCGCACCCCCTGCGCGGCACGCTCCCCAACGACATGCGTACCCCCGTCCCCGTGTCGACCCGCACGGATGTCATCGATACGAGCAAGGGCACCGTGCACATGATCATCGGCGCGGGCGGCAACATCGCCACCACGCAGGACGACATGTTCGACACCCCGCACGGCCGGGTCATCATGGGCCTCACCGACAAGACGACCCCCTCCGGCCACAAGGAACCCCTCTACGCCACCGAGGACGCGCCCTGGGCCGCCGTGCAGGACCGCAAGTACGACCACGGCTTCGCGGCGTTCGACGTCGACCCGGGCGACCGGCGCGGGGGCCGCACCCGCATCCACGTCACGTACTACACGTTCAACGGCCCGCACGGCGACCTGACCCCGGTCGACACCTTCACCCTGGAGCGCCCCCGCAGGGACCGCGCGTAACGCCAGGGGCTGCGCCCTGTCAGGGGCGCGGGGAACTGCGCGACCAGCCACACGCGGCCCGCAGACGCACGCCGGGCGCAAGTGGCACCCCAGTAGGCGCACCCGGTCACCCCAGGGGGCGCACCCGGTCACCCCAGGGGGCGCACCGGTCACGTCAGGGGGCGCACCGGTCACGTCAGATCGTCGCGGCGCCCCTCCCGCTCCTCGGGAGAACCCGCGGAGCGGGACCGCTCCTGCTCGTGCTGCCGCACCTGACGCTCCTGCTCCTTCTCCGCGAGCGTCTCCTCGGTCATGTCCTCCAGATAGTGCCGATCGCCCTTGAGCGGATCGTGTTCCCTGTCGGCCATCGGTGCTCACTCCTCGCCCACTCCTCGACAAGCTCGGGACGTATGTCCATGGTCCGCCCATATCGGACGGGTGCAACCGCGAACACGCTGCGTAAGGGGAGTGTCCGGATAACGGACGGGCGCGGCACGGCCCCCGGGGCCTGCCCATACTCGTGGTTCAACAATCTCGGATGATGGACAGGCAGGGACCATGAGCCGGACACTCCCGTCCCCTCCCCCGACGACGGAAACGCCGCCGCAGCAGCGGCAGGACGCCCCTCTGTCGAACGGGCTCAAGCAGCGGCACCTCTCGATGATCGCCCTCGGCGGCGTCATCGGCGCGGGCCTCTTCGTAGGCTCCGGCGCGGGCATCGCCGCCGCCGGTCCGGCGATCGTCCTCGCGTACGCCGTCTCCGGTCTCCTCGTGATGGCCGTGATGCGCATGCTCGGCGAGATGTCCGCCGCCAACCCGGCCTCCGGCTCCTTCTCCGTGCACGCCGACCGCGCGATCGGGCGCTGGGCCGGGTTCACCGCGGGCTGGATGTTCTGGACCCTGCTGGTCGTCGGCGTGGCCATCGAGGCGATCGGCGCCGCCCACATCGTGCAGGGCTGGCTGCCGGGCACGCCGTCCTGGCTGTGGGTCCTGGTCTTCATGACGCTGTTCTGCGGCACCAACCTGGCCGCGGTGTCGAACTTCGGCGAGTTCGAGTTCTGGTTCGCCGCCCTGAAGATCGGTGCCATCGGCCTCTTCCTGGTCCTGGGCGCGCTGGCCGTCCTCGGCGTGCTGCCCGGCAACGAGGCGCCCGGCACCTCCCACCTGCTCGGCGACGGCGGTTTCCTGCCCACGGGCGTCCCCGGCCTGCTGACCGGACTCCTGGCCTCCGTCGCCGCCTACGGCGGTCTGGAGACCGTGACCATCGCCGCCGCCGAGTCCGAGGACCCGGCCCGCGGCGTGGCCAAGGCCGTGAAGACGACCATGTGGCGCATCGGCATCGTCTACGTCGGCTCGATGCTGGTGATCGTCACCCTCGTCCCGTGGAACGACAAGGCGGTCACCGAGAGCGGCCCGTACGCGGCCGTCCTCGACCGGCTGGGCGTGCCCGGCGGCGGCCAGATCATGAACGTCGTCGTCCTGATCGCGCTGCTCTCCGCGATGAACGCCAACATCTACGGCTCCTCGCGCATGGCCCACTCGCTGGTCTCCCGCGACCAGGGCCCCCGCTTCCTCGGCAAGGTCTCCGGCCAGGTGCCGCGCCGGGCCGTCCTCGCGTCCTGCGCCTTCGGCTTCGTGGCCGTCCTGCTGTCCTTCTGGTGGCCCACCACCGTCTTCGCGTGGCTGCTCAACATGGTCGGCGGGGTCGTGCTGGTGGTGTGGGGCTTCACCGCCGTCTCCCAGTTCGTGCTGCGCCGCCGCCTGGAGCGTGAGGGAGGCGAGAAGCTCACGGTGCGGATGTGGGGCTTCCCGTACCTGACGTGGGTGGCCCTCGCCGGGGTCGTCGGCGTGCTCGTCCTGATGGCCGTGGAGCCGGGGACCCGGGTGCAGCTGTACTCCACCGGCGGGCTGGCCCTGGCCCTGGCCGTGACCGGCTACGTCCGGCAGCGGCGCGCCGCCGGGCGCTGAGCGGCGGCCACCGCAAAACATAAAAGAGGCGGACGGCTTCCTCGAAGCCGTCCGCCTCTTCTGCGTCTCGCGCGCCCGCAGCCCCAGAACGACGCACGCGGCGGAACGCATACGCTCCAGAGGTGACGCTCTACTTCGACCCGCTGACCATCCTCGGCGAGGAAAGCCGCACCGCGTTCCGGGGCCGCTGGGAGGACCGGAACCGGCTCGACGTGCCGGGCCCGTTCTACGGCGGTGGGACCGACACCTGCTGGACCGGGCGGCTGCACGCGCCCCGGCACGTCCTCTACGGCGGGCCGCACCTCACCGAGTACGTCTACCGGCAGCCCCGCACCCCGACGGAGACCGCCCGGCTGGCCGAGGCCGCCGCCGAGGACCCGTTCCAGGGCTACGGCTGCGACGGCGACGCCCGCTGGACCCCGGCGACGGTGCGGGAGTGGTGGCACGACCGCGGACATGTCACGCGGTACCTGTCCGGGATGCGGAGCGAGTGGGAGGCCATGGACGCGGCCCGGAGTCAGGGGCTGGCCGCCGCGGCCCGGGACTTCGCGGCGTACCTCGCGGGGGACCTGGCGCAGGACCTGCGGGTCTATCTGTACTGGCTGGAGGAGCGCCGGTCACCCGGACCCGACGACCGGCTGCCGGAGCTGTGACGCGGTTCTTGACGTGGTCCTCGACGCGGTCCTCCGCGTCTATGCCGCCCGCGCGAGCAGACGCAGGTCGCCGCCCCAGGCGTCACGATTGGACTCCATCCCGTGAACGTACCGCCTGCGGCCCTCCGGGACCGAACCCCCGAGCGTCCTAGCCCTGCACCTCACGTACCCACGCCGTCAGCCCCGCCACGAAACCCGCCCGTTCGGCGGGGGAGAGGGTGTCGAGGGCCCGCAGCAGGTGCTCGCCGCGGCGGGCGACGAAGGCCTCCAGGTGCGGGCGGTACGTGTCGGCCAGCGAGACCAGGGTGCGGCGGCGATTCGCCGGGTCCTCGGTGCGCTCCACGACACCGGCCCGGCTCAGGGCGCCGACCAGTTCGCTGGCCGTGGGCAGCGACACGTGCAGCCGCCGGGCGATCTCACTGACCGTCAGCGGCTCCCCGGCCAGCAGCTGCGGCAGCACCGCGCCGTGACGTGCCGTCAGCCCGTTGCTCTCCATGACGTCGCGCAGCGGCTCCGGCATGAGGCCGTGCACGACCGGGCCCCGGAAGTAGGGCTCCAGCAGAGGTACGAGGCCGACGACACGGAATTCGTCGGGGGTGGGTTTCCGGGGCGTGTGCGGATGCGGCATACTCCCACTCTAGATGGTTCGGATTTCCAAACTGTTCTGGAATACGAAAGGTCGGTGTGCCATGCCGTCGATCGGTTACCACGACGCGGTCAACGACGCCCTGGAGCGCATGGAGGGCCTGGGGTACGAGCGCGGCAAGGGGGTCGACCTCGCCAACCACGGCCCGATGGGGGCCGAAGCGCTCGCCGTGCTCGGGCAGGGGGACGCGGTGGCCCCCTGGGTGGGCCGCTACCGGCGGGCGATGGAGCACCACGAGCCGCCCGCCGCGCGCTTCGCGCTCGACCCGGCCGACGAGTCCTCCTGGCGGCCCGCGCTCGGGGCGTTCGACCGGGCCGGGGACTGGGAGCGGCTGTTCGTCCGCGAACTCGCCGAGGCGCACTGGCGGGAGGTGATCGCGCGATGGTGGCCGCGCCTGCTCCCGGGCCTGTTCGCGGGCCTCACCCATGGCCTGATCCGTACGGCGCACGCGGTGCGCGGTCTGTACGCGGCCGGTGACGCGGCGACCCGGCTCCAGCTGGACGAGCTCGCGAAGGGGCTGGCGTACTGGGCCGCGCGGTACGCGGAGCTCCCGGGCACGCCCCGGCTCGCGGGCCCGTACGAGCTGCCCGCCGCGGTGGCCGCGCTTCCGCGGCTGCCGCACGACGAGACCGGCCCCGGCCCGGACGCGGTACGCCGCCGCCTGCAGGGCCTCGACGACACCCCGGGCTACACCGAGGCACTGACGCGTCTGACGCCCCATCAGGCACCGTTCCTGCTGAGCGAGATGACGGTCCGGTTCGCCGACGTCTACCTGGGGCACCCCGAGGTGGTCCCCGTACCGCTGGTCCACGGCGTGACCGCGCCCGCCGCCGTCCGCCTCGTCCTGCCGCACCTGCCGGAGGAACTGCACGCGCCGACGGTGGCCCGGCTGTGGCAGGTGCAGGCGGCGTTCCTGCTCGCGTTCACCGTGGACCGGCGCGACGAGGACACGGACGTCTGGCGGGCGTACGTCCCGGAGCTGCCACCGCTCCACGAGTTGGGAGCGCGGGCCGTCGAGCACGGTGACGAGCACGTCATCAAATTCACCGAGGCGTGTTTGCGGGAGTACGCCCTGCGGCCCGATCCCCGTTACACGGCCGCCGCGTTCGCGGCGCAGCAGCGCATCACGCCGCTGGACGCGGGCGGCGGGGCCTCGACCTGGCAGCGGCGGCGCGGCTGAGCGCTCCGCTGGAAAACCGGTGCGTCAACTGCGGGTGCGTCTGGGGGTACCCCCGGACGAAGTCTGGGGGATGGTCGCGCCCGCGCGGCGGAGCCGCATATTGATGCCGCCCCGCGCCCCTTCGGGGCGCTGCCGAACCGCACCGGACTTCGTCAGGCCCGCTTAGAGCGTGAGCGTCCTGCCGGTCGCCGGTCGTGAGCGGTGGTGAGTCCGACGGGGGCCGTCATCGGACGGGTGTGCGAGGATCGCCAGGTGAACGATCTCTGTGTCCGCCCGGCCGCCGAAGCCGATCTGACGGCCCTCGTCCGCCTCCGCGACGACGCGGCCCGCTGGATGCTGGCCCGCGGCATCACCGGCCAGTGGAAGCCGGGGGAGCTGGGCGAGGACCACTTCCGCCACGTCATGACCCATGGCGAGGTCTGGGTCGCGGAGACCGGCGGGCACATCGCCGGTGCCTGGGAGCTGTGGTGGGAGGACGAGGCCGCGTGGGGCCCGCAGCCGCCCGTGGCCGGATACGTGCACCGGCTCATGGTGGACCGCGGCACCACCGCGCGCGGGACGGGGCTGCTGTTGCTGAGAGCCGCGGAACGCCGAGTGGCCGCGGCGGGACGGACGCGCGTGCGCTTGGACTGCCTGGCCGGCAACACACAGCTCAACGCCTACTACCAGGACGCCGGTTATCGCGTCGTGGGTCACAAGGCGGGCAAGCCGCAGCCGGGCGGGGAGCCCAAGTCCTTCACGCTGCTGGAGAAGGCGCTGCAGCAGGCGGAGTAGCCAGGACGGGGCCCGCCCGTGTCCGTACTCGCGGTCCCCGCCGGACCGCGGACGCCACGGGCTGGACGGTGACCACGGCGCCGATCAACGCCAACCGTGACGGCCGTACGGTCACGGTGTACGCCGTCTGTGAGTGAGGTACCGGACGACGGCGGGCGGTGCTCACGGCACCGTCGTCGTCCGTACCGCGACCCCCCGCGACAGGAAGCCGCTCACCGAGAACTCCCACCCGTACGCCCCCGCCAGCGGGAAGACGACCACGTCGCCCGCGCGCAGCCGCGGTACCCGGATGCCGCGGGCCAGGATGTCCTCCGGGGTGCACAGCGGGCCGGCGAGTGAGAGGGCGGTGTCGCGGACTTCCGGGCGGGGGCAGTCGTACGGCCATTCCTCGACGGGCAGGACGACCGCGTCCAGGGCCACTTCCAGGAGCGCGGGCAGCATGAAGTGGTTGATGCCGCCGCCGAGCACGGCGAACGCGGTGCCGCCGGCCTCCTTCACGTCGGTCACCTCCGCCGCGAACCAGCCGCAGTCGGCGACGAGGCGGCGGCCCGGCTCGAACACCACGCGGGTGCCGTCCGGCGGTGCCGTCGCGGCCAGCAGGCCGCCGAAGTGCCGCAGGTCGAACGGCGTGCCGCCGATGCCGCCGCCGACGTCGACCACCTCCAGCCCGATCCCGTGACGGCGGGCCGTGCGCGCCGACAGCTCCAGGCAGGAGCGCACATACGCGGCGTGGCCCGCGGCGTCGAGGTTGTTGGACACCACGTGGAAGTGGAGGCCGACCGGGGTGACCGACGGCAGCGCGCGTGCCGTGGCGAGCACGTCGCCCAGCGCGTCCTCGGGGACGCCGAACTGGGTGGCGCGCCCGGCCATCCGCAGGGCGCCGTCGAGCCGTCGGCCGCCGGGGTTCACCCGGACGACCACCGGCACCGCACGCCCGGCCCGTGCCGCGGCCCCGGCCACCCGGCGCAGCTCCAGCCCGCTCTCCACGCTCACGAACGAGACGTCGGACTCGACGCCGGACCTGAGGAGTTCGTCCAGCATCCGGTCGGTCTTGCCGGGGCCGGTCGCGATCGTCCGTACGGCCCCGGGGGCGGGGCAGGCCGCCCGTACGGCCCGGAGCTCGCCGAGGGACGAGACGTCGAAGCCGTCGACAGCCGGGGCCAGCGCGCCCAGCACGGCGGGGAAGGCGTTGGCCTTCACCGCGTAGCAGACCTCCGCCCACTCCGGCAGCGCCGCGCGCAGCTCCGCCGCCGCCCGCGCGGCCCGCCGCGGCTCGTACACGAAGGCGCTCAGCGGTTCGTCACCGGACGCGCGCGCCAGCGCGTACAGCCGGTCCACCACCGGCTCGGGCAGGGCGGACACGGGCAGCGCCGGGCGCTCGGCGGCCGTGGACCACTGCTGGGCGGGCCACGGCACGGCCGTGTGCCCCTGACCCCCCTGACCGGCCATCAGAAGTACGACTCCAGGGTTCCCGCGCGCCGGATGTCCAGCGTCGCGCAGTGGAAGGACCCGCCGAAGACGGTGTAGTCCTCGAAGGAGCAGGGGACGGGCTCGAACCCCCACTGCTCGAACGCCTTGACCAGCGGCTCCTGGGCGCGCTCCACCACCACGTGCCCGGGGTCGAGCATCAGCACGTTCAGGCTGCTCCACCTGCTGATCATGCTCTTGCCCATGACCGGGGTGACGACGGGCTCCGGCGGGACGAGCACGTCCCAGGAGCGGAACGCCTCCGGCAGCCGGTCCAGATCGAGGAACTCCGGGTTCACGAGCACCTTGCCGGGCGCGAGCGGCAGCAGTGACGTGTCGATGTGCATCGCCCGCGGGCACCGCGAGAACACCTCGTGCACGCGGTAGCCGGGCCCGAGGTGACGGCGCAGCCACTCCAGGCCCAGGGCGTTGGTCACATGGCTGCGCTCCATGAACAGGTCCCGGCCGCAGCGCACGACGTCGGCGGCGTCGAAGACCGGCTCGAGTTCGGTGGTGATGAAAGCGAGCTCCCCGTCCGGGGGTTCCTCGCCCGCGGGCGGCAGCTCGTAGCCCTCGCGGTACTGCGCGTCGACGAGCCGTGGCTTGGGCGCGGCCGTCCAGCGGGCACCCGCCCGGAAGTACTCGGTGAGCAAGGGGCGATAGGGCCAGACCTCGAAGTAGCGGTTGCGGTCGGCCATCGGCACTTCGATGATCTCGTCGCCGATCACGAGCAGCGAGTCGCGGGGATCGGCCACCGACAGCCCGTTGCCCACCGACCAGGCGGGTGAGGAGAAGGGGCGCGCGAAGTCGTGCGGCTCGGGGCGGCGCACGGTGACGCGCGCCTCGCGCAGGATGCCGAGGAACTCCTCCAGCGCCCGCTGCGCCTTCTCCACCGCCTCCGCGGGCATGGGCGTGCCGCGCCGCTCGTCGGCGCCGTACGACGGCCAGGTCTCGGCGGGCACGGTGACCCGGTCGAGGACGTCCCAGGAGGAGGTCATGGCGCCGTCGACGCGGCCGACGACGACCTCCTCCAGGGGGTCCCATTCGTTGTGCGAGCAGACCACGGCGGCGGGCATGGCGGCGGTGTCGTCCTTTCGGTCGTCCGGTCCCGGTGTCGCTTCCTGGCGCGGTGCCGGCGGTGTCGGCGGTGCCGGCGGTGCCGGCGGTGTCGGCGGTGTCATCGCGTCATGCAGGTCTGCTCGTCGCCCTGATAGGTGATCGCACCCGACAGGACCTTCCGGTAGAACCCCCAGTAGGAGTCCTCCACCACCGCGCACTTGTCCTCGATCGCGCTGTGCAGGCGGCGGACCTGCACCATCGGCACCCCTTGGTGGTAGTGGTGCGCGGTGTGCAGGTTGTTGCAGTTGGTGAGCCAGCGGGCGAAGCCCGACGCCCTGATGGTGCGGGTGTTGGTCAGGACGTTGTCGTCGGTCTGCGTGTTCAGCCCGAAGTGCTCGGGCAGTTCGATCAGGAAGTGGGTCGCCTCGCTCACCAGCAGCACCGGCGCGAACCACGCCCACACGAAGAACCAGTCGCCCAGCGCGACGCTCGCCGCGACCGCGCCCGCGGTGAGGAGGAGCAGCAGCGTGTACTCGTTCTGGATCGCCCGCAGCGCTCGGGGCCGCTCGACGCCCGGTATCGGCCGCCGGAGCGGGCCGCGCACCAGATCGCGTGCCACGTCCGCGTACCGGGCCGGGCTGAACGCCGCGGCCGCGAAGCCGGGCACGCTGTCGAGCCCGCGGAAGCGGTAGTTGAAGAACTCCAGGTTCTTCGTCGTGCCCAGATAGGCGTGGTGACGCAGGTGCTCGTACTTGTAGTGGGAGTACGCGCTGTACATGAACATGCCGCAGACGAAGCCCCAGAGGCGGTTCGCCCAGCGGGCGTGGAAGGCGTGCTCGTGGAGGCACTCGTGCTGGAGCTCCACCAGATAGGCGTACAGCACACCGAGCACGGGCACCGCCACGACGACGGTCACTGGCGAGCGCCATTCCAGGAGCGCCGTCCAGAAGATGAGGATCACGGCGAAGGCCACCGCGAGCTTGCCGACGAAGACGCGCGGCCGTTTGTCGAAGTACGACACGGGCAGGCCGCGCCGCGTGTCGCGGCCACGGATCGGTGCCAGCAGCACATCGCGCGAGCCGTCCAGGTTCAGTTGCCCGCCGTCGGGGGGAGCGGGTGATCGGGACATGGCGAGTCCTCTCTGCGGGGGCGGTGCGGCCGGGCGGCGGATGCGATCACCTCACCCGCCCGCAGGGACGTCATGACGGGAGGCGCCGAGGCGTACGAGGCGCGCGCGATCGGGTCGCGGACGAGCGCGGGCCGCTCGGCGCCACAGGCGTGCAGCGCGTGCCGGAGCACATCGGCCGGATCCCCGCGGACGATCAGCGGGCCCGTGCCGCGCCCCGTGCCACCGGTCCCGTCGCGCACGCTGAACGCCGCGCGCCAGGTGGGGAGGCCGTCGGCGGTCCGGCCGTGCCGTACGAGCGAGTCGAGCACCAGCGCCCGGCGCGGCGCGGCACCCCGCTCCATCCGTACGGCCGGGAGGGCGGGTCGTAGCGCGGCCGTGAACGTGCCGTGCGGGACGTGCCAGAGCGCCGGATCGCTCAGGAGCTCGCCCGCCTCGGCGAGCGCCTCTCCGGTGTGCCCCGGCAGATGAGGCGGCGTCAGGTCGTGCGGCGGGTACGGCGACGTCCTGGCGGCGGGCGCCGGGACCGTGCCCTCCTCCTCACCCGCCGCCGCCTCCTCCTCGCGCGCGGCGAGCAGGGCGAGGAGGGCGGCGGGCCCGAGGACGACGGGATCGTCGTCGTGGACGTCCTCGGGCCCGGCCGTCCGGGACCACGGGAGGGCCGCCGGGGGTCGCAGCCCGTCCCGCAGATGGACGACGTGGTCGCCGTCCCGGACCAGGAGGTGCGGCCGGTGCCACGTCCCCGACCGCACCCCGTCGACCACGGCCTCGCAGGCCACGCCGCCCGCCTCCACCAGGAGCCCGTCCCCGCCCAGTGCGGCCGCGCCCTTCTCGCAGAGCTCGCGCGCGACGGCACGGACCAGGGACGGGGACGGCGGCGCCGGTGGCGTGGGCAGCGCGCGCAGCCGCCATGCCCCGGGGGCACGGGACTCGGCACTCATCGCCAGCGCGGTGACCGACTCGGTGCCGTCGGCCTCGCGGCGCAGCAGGGCGTGCCGCCGTGTGACGCGGACGCGCGTCACGGCGCGCACCGCAGCCGGGAGAGCCGCAGGGCTGGCGCGCGTGTCCCCACGTCGAACAGCAGCTGGCCCGCCTTGCCGCACAGCGCGTTGTCCCCGAACTCCGTCTCCCCGCCGACGCCGGTGACGCGTGTGAGCACGTCCGTCCGTTCCGTGACACGGCCGGTGACGTAGCGTCCGGTGAGGCGGCCGCGCTCGATGCGCTCGCCGAGCACCAGCCGTGCCTCGACGGTGCCGCCGGAGCCGATGCCGTCGGCCAGCCGGTGGATCAGCAGCCCTCGTCCGGTGGCGTCGACGAGCTCGTCGAGCGTGGTGTCGCCGGGGGAGCAGACCAGGTTCGACATCCGGGGCAGCGGGGCCTGGAGCACGGAAGCGGCCCGGCTGCTGGCCGTCGGCATCGCCCTGGCCGCCGCCGCGCTCGCGACCCCGTGGAGCTGCCGGACGAGACGGCCCTCGTGCACGAACCGCAGGCGGC
>NZ_JAINFC010000140.1 GCF_020740835.1 Streptomyces sp. UNOC14_S4 | reverse complement strand
CGCGTGGGCCGCACCGTTCTGGGCGACCCTGCTCGCCGTACTGATCGTCCCCGTCGCCCCCCCCTGTTCGGGGCACTCGGCCCCGATGGCCACGGACAACTGCGGGCTTGCCAACTGCTCCCGACATCTGGAGAACGCGCTCGCCATCATCTTCTGGAGTCTGGGCGGGACCGTCACGGTCACGCCCGTCCTGCTCCTGGCGTCCTGGGTTCTGCCGCGGCGCAGGTGCTACGCCACGGCGCGTCGGTACTGCGCGTGGCTGGCGCTGGTGCCGCCCGCGCTGGTAATCCCTGTTATGCCGCCTCTGCTGACTGGTATCTCACTCTTTACCCAAGCGCGCCAATAGTTGGGCCCCCATGCGGTCGGTGTCCGCCATCGCCCCACCGAGCCTGTGGACGAGGACCCAGGCCCCATTGGTGAGCGCGCCCGCGAAGACAGAAGCGTTGTGTGTGGCTCCGGTGTGCCAGGTCACTTTGCCGACCGTCTGCCAGGTGGGGGCGGGCTCGCCCAGCTTCTGGTCAACGAGCAGTTTTCTCACCAGGTCGGCGGAGGCCTGGGGCGTCGCCCACATCCCGCCGGCAGGCAGGATGGCTCCGCTCACGGTCCAGGGCTTCAGCCGACGGCCCAGGAACCCAGTGGCGTACAGACGGCGTTCCTCAGGAGGTCGGGAAGCTATTTCTCGGATGCCCAGGGGGTCAAGTACGTAGTCTCGAACCACCTCCTCGTAGGGTGCCTTTGCCGCCTTGGACAGTGCCGCGCCAAGTACCGCGTACCCGAGGTTCGAGTAGCCCCTGTCCTGACCGGCAGGCCTGATGGTAAGACGGTCGGCCTGAGCCAGCAGAGAGTGCAGAGCGGCGTCATCGAAGGAGAGGTAGGGGTTCCTGCGCGGCAGGCCTGGTGGCTGCCTGGGCAGTCCGGAAGTGTGATGTGCCAAGTGGCGCAAGGTAATGCCGGTGTCTCGCGGCACCTTGAGCCAACGGTCCAGCGGATCGTCGATATCCAGGGCTCCCGCTTCCGACATGCGTATGAGCGCAGTGCCGGTGAGAACCTTGGTGAGTGAGCCGATCTGGACAAAGCGGTGCGGGCTATGACCGTGAACTGCTTGGGGTTCCGTCGCGCTGGTCAGAACGCAGGTAGGCGTCCGGAGCACGGTCAAGTCCTCTCATGAGCGGGTGGATGGCACCGCGCATGATGGTGTTCCTGCTGGCATGCGGTGCCTGTTTCGAGCCACCCACCGGTAGATTCCTCGAGCGCAGAGGCGGAGTAAGGGGAGCTGTGCGGTCCTCCCGGCTGTTCGGTGCCAACGGGAGGATGAACTCCCCAGGTATGCGCTCAGTGCATCCGCGCCGCCGGCGGTTACTCCGCCGTCCCGCAGCAGGAGGACCTCGCGGTCGAGCCGGTCAAGGTGTGGCTGCGTGACCTCTTCGGGCAGGGACTGCCAAGGGACGGCGATCAGACCGGGGTGGCTTCGAGTGGAGATCCGGTTGATGACGGCCTGGCAGAAGCCGCAGTCTCCATCGAAGGCCAGCACCGGTTGAGGGGAGTTGGTTGTCGAACTCATGGGTGGCCTCTCTTGATGGCTTGCCGTTCGTGTGCGTGTCCGCAGTGCTGGGTGCTTTCTGCGATCACTTACTGGGTGGGGCCATTGCGGGCTCCGGTGGGGAGTCCGACACGGGAGAGGCCGACGTTTCGATAGTCCTGTGCTGTTGTCTGACGGGATGCCCGCGTGCCGTACGGAGCCGATGGACTGCTGCGGGCCATCGCTCGATGGCCGCGCCGAGCGCTCCGCTCAGGAAGATGAGGTCGCACGCGATCATCGTGAGGGCGAAGCTGGTGAGGCCCATCAAGACACCAATGGCTACATGGAAACTGATGGAGATCACAGCTGCCCAGGGCCGCAGCTGCGGGACAAGGATGCCCAGTGGGAAGTACGCCAGGAAGATGGTGGTGGAGTAAGTCCCCAGGAAGACCAGCATGTCGTTGTTATAGACAAGGTCTGAAACACCGGGCAGGCTGAACTCCGATACCCTGAGGACATAGAAAAGAGCAGTGCCGTCCTGCCACATCTTCCCTTGCACTTTGTAAAGCCCGCTCACCATGTACACGAGGCACATCTGCATGGCGATGGCAAGAATGCCGAGGTTGTGGATGGGTTCCGACAGTGATCGAAGCGTCGCAGGGACGCGTTCCGCGATCTTGCGGGAAAGTCCGCTGGGAAACGAAAACCTGTCATAGCAGCGGGTGAGCAGCAGCATGGGGATCACGATGTACGCCAGGTTGTCCCCGCCGTCGAGAAGTACGGGCTGACGCTGGTAGATCGACCACAGGAAAACCCAGTGAACAGCCAGGCCAACCCTGCCGCCCACGCCGCAGGTCACTGCGAGGGCAGTCAGCATTCCGGCGTGGAAGACGATCTCGAACCACAAGCTGGAGCTGCTGAACGCGTAGAGGCTGAATGTTTCATTCTCGTGGACTTTGGCGGTGAACTCCGCCCACGGGAGTGCTCCGCCAGGCCCGAACAGGTATTTACGGTCGCCGTATTGGCTTGCGTAATACATGAACCCCACGAAGCCCAGCAGGAGTCGTGTGCCGCTTACTCCGAGCACACCGAAATGGTGACTGCTCATCCTGTCCAGCAGGCGGATCATCTTCTTCACAGCTCCGCCGCCTTCAGCCACTCCATGTCCTGGACGTCCACCTTGTCCTCAGCTTTGGGGTCATGGCGCTTTGACCACGGAGGGAGCTGCTGGACGTACATACGGATCTGAATCTTTTCAGGGGCTCCACCACCGCAGGCGTGGGGAATCTGCGACAAGGAATACCTCGAAAGGAACCGGACCGCCTCCTTTTGTGAAGTCTTCTCGTAAGGGGTCAGGGGGAGCTCCGGCTTCTTCTTCTCCTTTTCAGATTCACGTAGGCGCATCAGGACCGGGTCGCTGCCGTTTATCTGCTGCACGCTTCCGGTGACCAGACGCGACATACGGGACGGAAAGAATCTGCTCTGCTGGGCTTTCTCGACATACTTCGTCGTGACGTCATAGAAGCCGGTGGTCGACCCGTCCGAACACATGACCCGCGCCAAGATTCCGCGATTATCGGAAAGTGGGTCCGGCGCGAAGAGCATCCAGTTCTGCGAGAAATAGGGGCCGAGATAGTCGGCCGCGTAGTGGTAATAGCGAAGCTTCACCGGGGTCAGCGGCATCTGTGAGAACGCGGACGCCAGGAAATGAAGGCCCAGGAGGGCGGCGCCGAAAAGCAGCGCCACCCTCCTGGCTACAGCGTGTTCCTTCACTTGTCGAAAACCGTCTCGACGGAGGCGTCGTTGGGAAGCGACTGGTTGGAGGGCGAGCCCCACGCATCCAGGGCGTTTCCGGCGAGCTCTGCAGCCTGATCGCCGGCCAGTTCGGCCGCCGCCTTGGCGTGAACCGCGGCCTTCTCGCCGGCGCTGACGGCGGCACGGCCAACGGCCTTGCCCGCCTTGCCCACGGCGCCCGCCGCCTTGCCTGCAATCTTGCCCAGACCCCCGATCGCCATCGGAGCGTCGGCCGGCTCCTAGGCCTGAGCCTCAACAGCAGCAACAGGTGCCGCGGGGACCTCCGACGCCTGCGCCGATCCCTGCGTGACCACCAGGAGCGCGGCGCCACCGAGGGCCACCCCTATGCCTGCAATTAACTTCTTCATCTTCATCCCTTGCCTATTGCCCCGCCTGATGGGCGGAGGGCGATCAGTGCGGTACCTGGCATTTCTTTCGGCGTATTCCTGTGACACAGGGCGGTACAGCGAAAGTGCCACCCTGCCGCGCCCAGGCGTAATCGCCGGGGTTTTTTGCTTTATCCCAAGAGGCCTGGAGCGCGTTACGAATAGTCACATGGCCATGCCATGTGACTATGGTCCGGAAATACAAGAGGCCTGACCTAAACATGCTGACGAGATACCGCTCCACGGGGAGTGCAGCGAGTAAGGGAAGTGGTGGATGACACTCCCTTTCCTCCCCGATCTTGAACGATCACGTTACGTAGCGGGCGGGCGTCGCTTCCGTTCCCCGCAGGCCGCGGACATAACCGCACGTTTTCCGGTCAGCGCGTCACGGTGACCGCTCAGTGTCACTTGATCAACCTGGCCAAAAACTTCCCCATGCACTGGCCATGACTCGCCATAGTGGCTTGTTTAGTGTTCATCCACGGTGTAGCCGGGCGATCTTGGCCCGCCCTGCCCGGCAAGGTGGAGTTCTGCGAGGCCGCGGCCGGAACGACTCAGGCCAACCAGAGCCGGACCAGGGAAAGGCGGTCCTGCTGCGGCTATGCGAGAACATCGAAGCGGGCGTGCCCACCGACCTGGCCGCGCTCTACGCTCTGCCCCAGGCAGCCACCGAGGAGTTCAACGACCTCGAGGCCGAGTTCGAGGCCGCCAGCAGCGAGATCGAGACCATAGCCAGGGACTTCTGGTTCATCGCCCGCGCCTACGGCTTCACGGACGCGGACGCGGAAGAGCTGATCGCCACACGGGAGTGGTGAGCCCGCCGTCCCCAGAAACGAACTGCACCCAATTCGTTTGCCCCGCACCGGCGAACGCCCGGAAGATCGCGCCATGGACTTCTTCCTGACCACCGAGCGGCTCGCCCTGCGGCCCTTCGCGGACACCGTGGCCGACCTCGACCTCGTCGTCGAGCTGGACGGCGACCCCGTCGTGATGCGGTACATCACCGGAGGGCGGCCGATGACGCGGGCCGAGGTCCGGGCCGAGTCGTTCGAGCGGATGCTGCGCGGGGGATTCTGGGCGACGCACCTGCGCGGGACGGGCGAGTTCATCGGCTGGCACTGCCTGCGCGAGCTGCCCGACGGCCCGGCCGGGTCGGCTGATCTGGGTTACCGACTGCGGCGTGACGCGTGGGGCAAGGGGTACGCGACCGAGGGCGCCCTCGCGCTCATCGAGAAGGGGTTCGGCGAGCTCGGCTACGCGCAGATCACCGCCAACACGATGTCCGTCAACGCGGGCTCCCGCCACGTCATGGAGAAGTGCGGGCTCGCCCACTCCCGTACGTACTTCGAGGACTGGCCGTACCCCGTCGAGGGGGACGAGCACGGGGACGTCGAATACGTCCTGACCCGCGAGGAATGGCTGGCGGCTCGCCGGTGAGCGTGCCGTTCCGGATGTCCGCGCCATCGACCCCGCAGTCCTGCGCGAGCTGCGCGAAAAGGACTCGCCGACGGACCGGATCCGCCCGCCCTGTCACATTCCTCCGTCGCCAGGAGTCATAGCGATGGATCCACGGGATCCAGCCGAAGGTGCCGGGAGGCCGACTCCCGGGCCGGACGAGTCTTGGAGGAGTCATGGCGGCGAACATCCTGGTCACCGGCGGTACGGGCACGCTGGGCGGCCACGTCGTCCCCCTGCTGCGGGAGGCCGGGCGCAGTGTGCGGGTCCTCAGTCGGCACAGCCGTGAGGCCGGGGCCGACGGGGTCGAGTACGTGACCGGCGACCTGGTCGAGGACGAGGGCGTCGAGGCCGCGGTGGACGGGGTCGAGATCGTCCTGCACCTCGCGGGCGGGCCCAAGGGTGACGACGAGGCCACCCGGAACCTGGTGCGGGCCGCCGCGTCGGCCGGGGTGCGGCACCTGGTGTACATCTCAGTCATCGGGGCGGACAGGCTCCCGCTGGGCTACTTCAAGGCCAAGCTCGGCGCGGAGCGGGCGGTTTCGGACTCCGGGATTCCGTGGACGACGCTGCGTGCCGCCCAGTTCCACGACCTGGCCCTGAAGGTGGCGCGGACGATGGCCAAGCTGCCGGTCCTGCCCGCCCCCGGCGGACTGCGGTGGGAGCCGGTCGACTCGCGCGAGGTGGCGGCCCGCCTCGTGGAGCTCACGCTCGGCGAACCGGCCGGCCTGGTGCCCGACCTGGCCGGACCGGCCGTATACGGGCTGGACGAGCTGGTCCGCGGATACCTCCGGGCGTGCGGCAAGCACCGGTTGACGCTGCCCGTCCGCATGCCCGGAAAGGTCGGCCGCGCGTACCGCGACGGCGAGAACCTGTCCCTCGACGGGACCGCCGTGGGCACACGGACCTGGGAGGACTTCCTGGCGGAGCGGCTGCGCGGCCAGGAAGCCGGTTCCCTTGAGGAGGCCGTCGCCTAGAGCGGCTTCAGAGAAGCGTCGCCCCCGGGACCGGGCCGGACGCGATGCGGACCGCGCGGCACGTACCGGACGCGCGGAGGGCCTCCGCCACCTTCTCCGCCTCGTCGGCGTTCGCGGACAGGAACGCGGTGGTCGGGCCCGAGCCCGAGACCATCGCGGCCAGGGCACCACCCTGCGTGCCCGCGTCCAGGGTGGCGGTCAGGGAGGGGCGGAGGGAGACCGCCGCCGCCTGGAGGTCGTTGCCGACGGCCGCGGCGAGGGCGTGCGCGTCGCCCGTGCGCAGGGCTTCGAGCAGCGCGGGCGACGGCTCCGGGTCGGGGATGTCCTCGGATGTGGCGCCCGTGCCGGAGGCGACGCGCAGGCGGTCGCACTCGGCGTACACGGCCGGGGTCGACAGGCCGCCGTCCGCCACCGCGAACACCCAGTGGAACGTGCCGCCGACCTCCAGCGGCGTCAGGATCTCGCCCCGGCCGCGGCCCAGCGCCGCCCCGCCGACGAGGCTGAACGGCACGTCGCTGCCGAGCTCCGCGCAGATCTCCAGCAGCTCCTCGCGCGGGGCGTTCGTGCCCCACAGCGCGTCGCACGCGAGCAGCGCGCCCGCGGCGTCGGCGCTGCCGCCCGCCATGCCGCCCGCCACGGGGATGTCCTTGGCGATATGGATGTGGACGAGGGGCTCGCGCCCGTACCGCGCGCCCAGTGCGCGCGCCGCGCGCGCCGCGAGGTTGGTGTCGTCGAGGGGGACGTGCGCCGCGTCCGGGCCGGAGCAGGTGAGGCTCAGGGCATCGGCAGGGGTGACGGTGATCTCGTCGTGCAGGCCGACTGCCAGGAAGACGTTGGCGAGGTCGTGGAATCCGTCGGGGCGTACGCCGCCCACGGCGAGCTGGACGTTGACCTTGGCGGGGACGCGGACGGTTACGCGGGTCACTGCGTTTGGCTCCTTGCTGGTCGTCGGCGAGCCCTGATTCTTCCAGTGCGGCGACTTCACGGTAACCGGGTGCCGGTGCCGCCTACTGGGGTGCCTCTTGCGCTCGGCGCGCGGCCGCGGGTCGTGTACGGCTGGTCGCGCAGTTCCCCGCGCCCCTCAAGCCGCCTACGAGCTCGGCCAGCTGCGCGCGTCTGCGTCTGCGGGCCGTTCTTTGGTTGCTCGCGCAGTTCCTCGCGCCCGGCCGGGGTCCGGGGCGGAGCCCCGAAACGGGGGCCTGGGGCGCAGCCCCAGGAAAACTCTCCCCACCCACAGCAACCCCACTCAGCCCGTCCGGCGATTGAGGACGTGGCCGGAGGCCGCTCCCGCCCGCAGGGCGGCAACGGCGGGAAGCCCACGCCAGGTACCGGTTACGGTTACGGCTTGTGTTCCGCGATCGCCACGAACTCGTGGACCGTGAGCGCCTCGCCACGTGCCTGCGGGGAGACACCCGCCGCGACCAGCGCGGATTCCGCCGCCGCGGCGGAGCCGGCCCAGCCGGCGAGCGCGGCGCGCAGCGTCTTGCGGCGCTGGGCGAAAGCGGCGTCGACCACCGCGAAGACCTCCTCGCGGCTCGCCGTCGTCTCGATGGGCTTCTCGCGGCGGACCAGGGAGACGAGGCCGGAGTCGACGTTCGGGGCGGGCCAGAAGACGTTGCGGCCGATGGAGCCGGCGCGCTTGACCTCGGCGTACCAGGCGGCCTTCACCGAGGGCACGCCGTAGACCTTGGAGCCGGGCGCGGCGGCCAGCCGGTCCGCCACCTCGGCCTGGACCATGACGAGGGTGCGCTCGATGCTGGGGAACTCCGCCAGCATGTGCAGCAGCACAGGGACGGCGACGTTGTAGGGCAGGTTGGCGACGAGCGCGGTCGGCGCGGGGCCGGGCAGCTCGGTGACGTGCATGGCGTCGCTGTGCACGAGTGCGAAGCGGTCGGCGCGCTCGGGGAGGCGGGCGGCGATCGTCGCCGGCAGGGCCGCGGCCAGCACGTCGTCGATCTCGACGGCGGTGACGCGGTCGGCGACCTCCAGCAGGGCGAGGGTCAGCGACCCCAGGCCGGGGCCGATCTCGACCACGACGTCGTCGGGCCGTACCTCGGCGGTGCGGACGATCCGCCGGACCGTGTTGGCGTCGATCACGAAGTTCTGGCCGCGCTGCTTGGTGGGGCGTACCCCCAGGGCAGCGGCCAGTTCGCGGATGTCCGCCGGACCGAGGAGGGCGCCGGACTCGTCTGTGCTGGGGCTGGAGCTCACCCGTGAAGTTTACGGCCGCACACGGGCCAGGGGCTCGCCCCCCGGCTGACGTAGAGCTTCTTGGCCCGGAAGGTCTGCTCGGACGCGGGTGCGTCCTGTGGTCTGCCGGAGCCGCCGAGGGACTGCCAGGTGTGCGTGTCGAACTGGTAGAGCCCGCCGTAGGTGCCGGTGGGGTCGACCGCGTCGGGCCGCCCGCCCGCCTCGCACTGGGCGAGCCCGGACCAGTTCAGGCCCTCGGCGCCGCCGACGGTGGTGGGGCGGGGCTTGGTGCCGACCTTGACGATCTGGGTGCGGGGCTCCCGGACCGTCTCCGAGTGGATCTTCTTGGGCTTCTGCTTGACGCCGTTGACGATGCGCAGCGCGTACGTCGTGCGCTCCATGCCCTTCTCGCCGCTCTGGGCGACGACCTCGGTGCCCTTGTAGAGCGTGGGGTCGTCGTGGCGCTCGGTCTCGAAGTCGATGGGCGTCTCGCGGACCTCCTCGGTGCCGGTGATCCGCATGACGGAGATCGTCTGGCCGTCGCGCGGGAAGCTGTCGGGGTCGACGGAGGTGGTGTCCTGGCCGTGCAGGCTGATGCCGGCCGTGCCGAGGGCCTCGCGGACGGTGGCGGCGTTGGTGCGCACGGTGCGCTCGCGCCCGTCGGCCATGAAGGTGACGGACCGCTCGGTGCGGACGTGCAGGTCGAGGCCGTGGCGCGAGATCGGGGCGCTGCGGGAGGCCGACAGGTAGGCCCCCTCGGCGCGGACGCCGAGCTCACGCAGGGCGCCGTCGACGGTGCTGGCGGTGGTCCACACCTGGTGCTGCCGGCCGTCGAGGGTGAGGGCCACGGGCCGCCCGTAGCGGACGGTGACCTGGTCGCCCGCGGTCAGGCCGTGGTGGTGGCCGGGGGTGACGGCGTCGTGCTCGCCCACCGCCAGGTGCTCGTCGGCGAGCAGCTCGTCGACGTCGTCGGCGAAGGTGTGCAGGGTGCGGGAGCGGCCCTCGATGTCGAGCTTGACGGTCTTGTCCGCGGCGATGAAGGAGGACGTGCCCCCCGCGAGGAAGGCCACGACGAGGGCCTGCGGGATGAGGCGGCGCAGCGTGTCGGGGCGTTCGCCGGACCGCTTGTCGCCGGATCTCTTGCGGCGGCCCGCGCCCCGGCGCGCTCCGGTGCGCTGGGGCGCCGTTTCCGCGCCCCCCTCGCCCCCCTCCGCCTGGTCCTCGGCCGGAGCCACGACGTCCGGGGCCGCGGGCTGCCGGGGCAGGAGGTCGTCCAGGCCCTGGAAGTCGTGCAGGTGCGTGAGGACCGGGAGCTCTTCGGGCGCGTAGCCGACGTGGGCGCCGTGGGTGCCGTGGGTGCCGTGGGCACCGTGCGGGGCCGCTTCGCGCGGTTCGGGCAGGAAGGGGTCGTACGGGCCGTCCACCGGCGTGGTGAACCCGTAGCGCTCGCCGTCCGCGGCGTACGGCACGTACGGGGCGTAGGCCCCGTAGGGCGTGGCGGGATCGTACGGGTCGTGGTCGTACGGGTCGTAGAGGCCGTAGGGCGGTGCTTCGGCCGCACCGCTGGTTGCGGCACGGGGGCTGCCCGGTGCTTGAGTCACGCGACACTCCCCTGGGGTCGAGCTACCGGCCCCGGGACTGTAGCGGAGGGAGTATCACTCTCCAAAGTCGGATCGTCACACTGCGTCGCACAAGTATGCGTCAGTAACCGAACGCGCGAGCGGTGTTTGCGGCGACGGCCGTGGCCAGGGCGTCCTCCCCGATTCCCAGGTAGCCGGCCATGGCCCGCAAAGTGACCGGAATGAGGTACGGCGCATTGGGCCGTCCGCGATACGGCATCGGCGTCAGATACGGCGCGTCGGTCTCCACCAGGACGCGGTCAAGGGGGGTCACCGCGAGTGCGTCCCGGAGGTCCTGCGCGTTCTTGAAGGTGACGTTGCCCGCGAAGGAGAGGTAGTAGCCCGCCTCCGCGCAGACCTTCGCCATCTCGGCGTCGCCGGAGTAGCAGTGGAAGACGACCGTCCCGGGCGCGCCCTCCTCGCGCAGCACCCGCAGGACGTCGTCGTGGGCCTCGCGGTCGTGGATGACCAGGGCCTTGCCGTGGCGCTTGGCGATGTCGATGTGGCGGCGGAAGGAGTACTCCTGCGCGGCCATGCCCTCGGGGCCCGTACGGAAGTAGTCGAGGCCGGTCTCGCCGACGCCGCGCACGTGCGGGAGCGCGGCCAGCTCGTCGATCCGCTCCAGCGCCGCGTCGAGGGCGGCCTGGCCGCCCGGCTGCCGGGCGCCCTGCCGCGACCAACCGTCGGGGTCGCCGTGCACGATGCGCGGAGCCTCGTTGGGGTGCAGGGCCACGGTGGCCCAGACGTTCTCGTGGGCGGCGGCCGTCTCGGCGGCCCACGCCGAACCCGCCAGGTCGCAGCCGACCTGGATCACGGTCGTGACGCCGACGGAAGCGGCCTTGGCCAGGGCCTCGTCGACGGAACCCGCCTGCATGTCCAGGTGGGTGTGGCTGTCGGCCACCTGCACCGTCAGCGGCTCCGGGAGGGGCGGAGGGACGTCCTTGTCGTTCTTCTTCCGCTCACTGCCGGAGGTGCCGCTGTTCGATGCCATGCCCGCGATTCTAGGGAGCGCGGGTACAGGCGCTTACTTCTGGTGGTGCTGGAAGGGGTGGAGGAGATCGGACAGGTGCCAGTGGTGCTTCTCCGCGTCCTTCGCGTGCTTCGCGTGCTCCGCGCGGTCCGGGTCGTCGGCGACCGCGATGGGCGGACCCGCGGTGGCCTGGTCGGGCGCGACCCGGCTGCTGGCCGGCTGGTGCATCACGTGGGCCACGGTGGAGACCCGGCCCGAGCGCATGATCCGGACGACGTGCTCGCCACAGTTCTCGCAGGTCGGACGGGTCAGCGGAGACGGGACCCGCACGCCGTCCGCGTAGTAGACGACGAACGGCTTGCCGTCCGCGTCCACGTGGTGCTGGATGTCGTACGACTGCTCCCAGCCGTGCCCGCACCGCATGCAGGCGAAGGAATACGACTCATGAGCCGTCTCGTGCGCTGTCTCGGGTGTGCCCTGCACGGGCGCCGGGGGCCGGGTGACTATCGGCCGGACTCCGCTCGCGCTTCCTGCGATCTCGCTCATGGCAGCTCCTCTTGTCCTGGAGGACAAGTTCTCTCCGGGATCGGACGTCCCACATCAAGGGAACGCCCTTACCGGCGATCACGCAGCAGCCCTGTACCGAATTGGGGCAAACTTGGCGGCGCACTGTCCAAAGTGCCAGGCTGCGCGGCCTAAGCTTTGCCTTTCACGATAGCCCTTTACCCTCTTATGGGGCCTGTTGGGCAGCATTCTTTGCCGCTACGACGGCATCGAACACGTCCCGTTTGGGTAGACCTGCCTCTGCGGCCACAGCCGCGATCGCCTCCTTGCGGCGCTCACCGGCCTCCTCCCTGATCCGCACCCGGCGGACGAGCTCCTCGGCGTCGAGCTCCTGCGGGCCGCGCTCGGCCGCGCCCTCCACCACGATGGTGATCTCGCCGCGCACACCCTCGGCGGCCCAGGCGGCGAGCTCCTTCAGCGGGCCGCGCTTGACCTCCTCGTACGTCTTGGTGAGCTCGCGGCACACCGCCGCCCGGCGGTCCGCGCCCAGCACCTCGGCCATGGCGGCGAGGGTGTCGTCCAGGCGGTGCGGCGCCTCGAAGTAGACGAGCGTGCGGCGCTCGTCCGCGACCTCGCGCAGCCGCCCGAGCCGCTCGCCCGCCTTGCGCGGCAGGAAGCCCTCGAAGCAGAACCGGTCCACGGGGAGCCCGCTCAGCGCGAGCGCCGTCAGCACGGCCGACGGGCCCGGCACCGCCGTGACCTTGATGTCGCGCTCCACGGCCGCGGCCACCAGCCGGTAGCCGGGGTCGGAGACGGACGGCATGCCCGCGTCGGTCACCAGCAGCACCCGCGCGCCGCCCTCCAGCGCCTCCACGAGCTCGGGCGTACGGGCGGACTCGTTGCCCTCGAAGTACGACACCACCCGCCCGGTGGTGTGCACGCCCAGCGCCTGCGTCAGGCGGCGCAGCCGCCGCGTGTCCTCCGCGGCGATCACCTCGGCGGCGGCGAGCTCGGCGGACAGCCGAGGGGGTGCGTCGGCGACGTCGCCGATGGGGGTACCTGCGAGTACGAGCGTTCCGGTCACCCTCCCATCCTCTCAGGGGGAGCCGTCATGAAAGGAACGCGACCGACGAGAGGAACGCGGCCGTCGCCGTGATCTGCCCGGCTGAGCGGGACCGGCCGCCGATCGGGTGAACCGAAGGTTCGCGAGCCGCGGAGCGGGGGAGACTCCTGCGACCCCTCGGAGGTGAACATGGCCGGATTCCTCGACCGGGCCAAGGAACAGGCCCAGTCCGCCCTCGCCCAAGGGAAGCAGAAGGTGGACGAGGTCCAGCAGCAACGAGCTGGGAACGATCTGCTGAGGCAGCTCGGCGCGGCCTATTACGCCGAGAGGCGCGGGTCGGGCTCGGACCAGGCCACTCAGGACGCGCTCAGCGCCCTGGAAGCCCACATCGCCACGCACGGGGACGGCTTCCTGCGCGGCTGATCCGGCACTGTCGTCACGCCAGTGGCCCCTCACCGCTACCAGCAGGACAGATCCTGAACGCGTGCGTTCGAACTGCGCAAAGAAGTGGGCGCTTACGGACCAATTCTGCCTTCCCTGACGCCCACGCACGGAAGCCCGTACGGTACCGCGACGCAGGGAGACACGGGGGGAGGCCATCATGCGAGGTTTCCTGCGCAGAATCGGGGTACGGGACAGCGGTCCGGCCATGGCGATCGGCTCGCATGCCACTGCCGTCAGCGGAGTGTTCATCGGGGGCGCTGTCAGCCAGGAGGGCGACGTCCGGGGGGTGTTGGCGGATCTGGTCCGGCAGCAGTGGGACGACGAGCGGACCAGCCGGGAACTGGAGGACCCGGTGGCCATACCGGTGCGCTGGCGCACCACCCGCGACCTTCGGCTCATGGACACCTCGAAGAACCTGGCGCCTTCGTCCCTGCGGCTGACGTTCACCTGTGACGACATCAGTCCACTGGTCCGGGAGTTCCGTCTCATGCCGAGGCGCCGGCTGGTGATCGTCGGGGAGGCGGGGTCGGGGAAGACCTCCCTCGCCGTACTGCTGGTCCGTGCCCTGCTCGCGGACGGCTGGGGGAAACGCCGGGGGAAACAGGGCTCCGACGAGCCCGTGCCCGTCCTGCTCTCGGTCGCCGACTGGGACCCGGAGAAGGTCAAGCCGCACGACTGGATCGTCGGCCGGCTGAGCCGCGACTATCCCTCCCTGGGCATCGCCCGGTTGACGCGGCTGGTCGCCAAGCGGCAGGTCCTGCCCGTCCTCGACGGCCTGGACGAGATGCCCGACGGCCCGCGAGCGGCCGCCATCACCGCCCTGAGCCGCTACCTGGTGCCGGAAGCCCCGCTGATCCTCACCTGTCGCACCACCGCGTACCTGGAGGCGGTCGGCGAATCCGCCCGGAAGACCTTCGCCTCCGCGCTGGTCATCGAGCCCTGCGAGCTCGCGCCCCGCGCCGTCGCCGACTATCTGCGCCGCTGCAGACCGGACCCCGGCCCCTCCTGGGAACGAGTGCTGTCGGCCTTGCACGATCCGGACGGCGTCCCGCCCGCCGCCCGACGGCCGGTCGCGGTCCTCGGCGACGTCCTGGCCTCGCCCCTGGGGGTGTGGCTCGTCCGCACCGCCTACGCCAGGGCCGACCCGGCCGAGCTGCTGGAGCCGGACCGGTTCCGTGACGCCGAGGAGCTGTTCGAGCACCTCCTCGACGCCTTGGTCCCCGCCGTCATCGAAACGCGCCGACCCCCCGAGAGCCGGAGGACCCGGCTCCGGCGGAGGCGGGACGAACCCCGCAACCGCCATCTGCCGCGCGTCAGGCACGACCCGGACGACGTCCGGCGCTGGCTCGGGTACCTGGCCACACTGGCACCCGACAAGCCGGACCTGGCCTGGTGGCACCTGGCCCGGACCACCGGCGCCGTCAGCCCCGGCTTCTGCTTCGCCTTCGGGCTCCTGACGACCGTGCTGGCCACCGCCACCGCCGCTTACATCGGCACCTCGGTACTGCTGTTCCCCTTCGGCAGGGTCCTCGTGGGCAGCCTCATATTCGGCCTGGTGACCGGCTTCTGGGCCGTCCTCGCTCCGATGGCCTGGCCGGACGACGAACCCGGCTACCGGAAATCCTTGCGCAACGGACTGTCCGGCCTCGGCCGCACCGTTACCGAAACGCAGATCATCCAGCTGAAAGCCGTCTTCTCGGCCACCATCATCCTGTCGGTCCTCGGCGTCCGCCCCCTGTATGGGCTGTTCCTGATGGGATGCCTCATCGTGGTCACGGCCGGCGCCGCGCACGGCTTCCTGAAGTGGGTGGAGGTACCCGCACCCGCCGACCAGCCGGTCTTTCCACCGGACCACCTCCGGAACGACCGCAATCTCAACATGCTCCGCATGACCGTCATCGGCTGCGCCTACGCCGTCATAGGCATGGCCACCGGATGCCTCCGGTCACCCGCCGTAGGGCTGTATATCGCCACCTGCGCCGGGCTGGGCGCGGCATTCAGCACCGGGCTCATCGCCGGGTGCCACCGCGCCTGGTTCGCCTACCGGATCACCGCCACCCGTCTCGCCTGCCAGGGCCACCTGCCGCGGCACCTGATGGACTTCCTCGACGACGCCCACCGCCTGGGCCTGCTCCGCGCGGTCGGCCCCGTCCACCAGTTCCGCCACCAGGCCCTCCGGCAGAGGCTGGCCGCCGTGCACGCGCGGACCACCGAGACCGCCGGACCAGAACCTACCTGTGAGTAATACCGGTCGCGTGCGCGGGCCGGGTTCCCGAGCGACGCTGGGACAGGGGACCGTGTACGGAGGAGGCGCGAGATGCCGAAGGTATCGAAGGAGAGCGCGGCGCAGCTCTCGGACCACGGCCCGGTCGTCGACCGGCACGAGGAGATCGACGGCTACTCGGTCAACTTCGTGTCCTTCGCCGAGGACATCGACGCGACCCACCTGCTGAAGGACCTGCCGGGCGAAGCCTGCACCTGCCCGCACTGGGGCTACGTCATCAAGGGCATCGTCACCTTCCGCTTCCCGGACCACGAGGAGACGTTCGAGGAGGGCGACGCGTTCTATGTGGCCAGGGGCCACGTGCCGCGGGCGGTGGCGGGGACGGAGCTCCTCCAGTTCAGCCCGGCGGCGGAGTACCACGTGGTGGAGGCGACGATCCGACGCACCCTCCAGAAGATGGGCTCCTGCTGACGGGGGGCGCGCCCCTTCAGGGGCGCGGGGAACTGCGCGAGCAACCAGCGACGGCCCGCACCCGCCGGACGAACACGGGCGACCGAGCTCGCAGGCGGCTTCTCAGGGGCGCGGGGAACTGCGCGACAAGCCCCCACCGGACCCGCAAGCCGCGCGCCGAGCGCAAGACGCACCCCCATAGGCGAGCGGGGCCCGGGGCGGCAGCCCCGGTGCAGGCACCGGCGAAGTGGGGCACCCCGAGCTCGTACAAAAGAAGCGGGGCACCCCACCACGAAAAAGCCCGGCGCTAGCCGGCCAGCATCAACCCGATCCCCACCACCATCAACCCCGCCGCGGCGACCCGCGGCCCCCCGAACCG
>NZ_JAINFC010000014.1 GCF_020740835.1 Streptomyces sp. UNOC14_S4 | reverse complement strand
CCTTGGCGGGGCCCTGGGGGGCCGGGACGGCCTTCGCGGTCTTCGGGGCGGCCGCCGGGGCCTCCTGCTTGCCCTGCCGGCTCTGCTTGGTGAGCTTGTCCGCGCTGTCCTTGGTGAGCCTGTCCGAGGCCTTGCCGCCCGCGGGCTCGGCGGACTTCTCCGCCTTCTCGGCCTTCACGACCTTCTCCGCCTTCGCGTTCCCGGAGCCCTTGGCACCCTTGGCGCCCTTGGCGTCCCCGGCACCGTTGGAGTCCGCGGAATCCGAGGACTCCGAAGAGACGGAATCCGAAGAAGCGGAGTCCGAAGCGGAACCCTCCGACGGCGGCGTGTACGCCTGCGGCGGGTGGTAGGGCTTCGGGTCGCGGGTGTCCGTCACAGTCCCCCCCTTGGAGTCGGCGCCGGATGTACCGGAGCCACGGGCGCCATTCTCGTCTGCGGCAGGGGCGGCGGTTTTGGGCTTCGTACCCGCACCGCTTGCCGCGGCGCCCGTGGCTCGACTCACGACTTACTCCTCGGTGTCCTCGACCGGAGGCTCCGCGCCCGCGGTCATCTGGGGCCCGTCGCCCTCGGCTGCTTCGGTCAACTCGTCGACCTCCTCAGCCTCGCGACCGGCCTCGGCATTGCGCGCGATACCCACGACGGCGTCACGCTTGCCCAAGTTGATCAGCTGAACGCCCATGGTGTCACGGCCCGTCTCCCTGACCTCGTCGACCCGGGTACGGATGACACCACCGCCGAGCGTGATGGCGAGGATCTCGTCGCTCTCCTCGACCACCAGCGCGCCGACCAGCGAGCCACGATCCTCCACGATCTTGGCTGCCTTGATACCGAGGCCGCCGCGGCCCTGGACGCGGTACTCGTCGACCTTCGACCGCTTGGCGTACCCGCCGTCGGTGGCGGTGAACACGAACGTGCCCGGACGGACGACGCTCATCGAGAGCAGCTCGTCCCCCTCGCGGAAGCTCATGCCCTTGACGCCCGACGTCGCGCGGCCCATCGGCCGGAGCGCTTCATCCGATGCGGTGAACCGGATCGACTGCGCCTTCTTGCTGATCAGCAGCAGGTCGTCGTCGGCCGAGACCAGCTCGGCGCCGATCAGCTCGTCCTCCACGCCACTCTCCGTCTCGCGGAGGTTGATGGCGATGACACCGCCGGAGCGCGGGGAGTCGTAGTCCTTCAGCGGAGTCTTCTTCACCAGACCCGACTTGGTGGCCAGCACCAGGTAGGGCGCCGCCTCGTAGTCGCGGACGGCGAGGATCTGGGCGATCTTCTCGTCCGGCTGGAAGGCCAGCAGGTTGGCCACGTGCTGGCCGCGGGCGTCCCGGCCGGCGTCCGGCAGCTCGTACGCCTTGGCGCGGTAGACCCGGCCCTTGTTGGTGAAGAAGAGCAGCCAGTGGTGCGTGGTGGAGACGAAGAAGTGGTCGACGATGTCGTCTTCCTTGAGCTTCGTGCCCCGGACGCCCTTGCCGCCGCGCTTCTGCGAGCGGTAGTCGTCGGTCTTGGTGCGCTTGACGTAGCCGCCACGCGTGATGGTGACGACGATGTCCTCCTCGGCGATCAGGTCCTCGATGGACATGTCACCGTCGAAGGGCACCAGCTGGCTGCGCCGGTCCTCGCCGAACTTCTCGACGATCGCGGTCAGTTCCTCGCTGATGATCCCGCGCTGGCGCTCCGGGGAGGCCAGGATCGCGTTGTACTCATCGATCTTGGCCTGGAGCTCGTCGTGCTCCGCCATGATCTTCTGGCGCTCCAGGGCGGCCAGGCGGCGCAGCTGCATCTCCAGGATCGCGTTCGCCTGGATCTCGTCGATCTGCAGCAGGCCCATCAGGCCCGTGCGGGCGACGTCGACGGTGTCGCTGCGCCGGATGAGCGCGATGACCTCGTCGATGGCGTCCAGGGCCTTGAGCAGGCCGCGCAGGATGTGGGCGCGCTCCTCCGCCTTGCGCAGGCGGAAGCGGGTGCGCCGGACGATGACCTCGATCTGGTGCGTCACCCAGTTGCGGATGAACGCGTCCAGCGACAGGGTGCGCGGCACGCCGTCGACCAGCGCCAGCATGTTGGCGCCGAAGTTCGTCTGGAGGTCGGTGTGCTTGTAGAGGTTGTTGAGGACGACCTTGGCGACCGCGTCCCGCTTGAGGACGATCACCAGGCGCTGGCCCGTACGGGAGGAGGTCTCGTCGCGGACGTCGGCGATGCCGCCGATCCTGCCGTCCTTCACCAGGTCGGCGATCTTCTGCGCGAGGTTGTCCGGGTTGACCTGGTAGGGCAGCTCGGTGACCACCAGGCACTGGCGGTTCTGGATCTCCTCGACCTCGACCACCGCGCGCATGGTGATCGAGCCGCGGCCGGTGCGGTAGGCCTCCTCGATGCCCTTGCGGCCCACCACGAGGGCGCCGGTCGGGAAGTCGGGGCCCTTGATGCGGTCGATGAGCGCGTCGAGCAGCTCCTCGGGCGTGGCCTCCGGGTTCGCCAGGAACCACTGGGCGCCCTCGGCGACCTCGCGCAGGTTGTGCGGCGGGATGTTGGTGGCCATGCCGACCGCGATGCCCGCGGAGCCGTTCACCAGCAGGTTGGGGATGCGCGACGGCAGGACCGTCGGCTCCTGGTTGCGGCCGTCGTAGTTGTCCTGGAAGTCGACGGTCTCCTCGTCGATGTCCCGGACCATCTCCATCGACAGCGGCGCCATCTTGCACTCGGTGTAGCGCATGGCGGCGGCCGGGTCGTTGCCCGGGGAGCCGAAGTTGCCGTTGGAGTCGACGAGCGGCATCCGCATCGCCCAGGGCTGGGCGAGACGGACGAGCGCGTCGTAGATCGAGGCGTCACCGTGCGGGTGGTACGTACCCATGACGTCACCGACGACACGGGCGCACTTGTAGAAGCCCTTCTCGGGCCGGTAGCCGCCGTCGTACATCGCGTAGAGCACGCGGCGGTGCACCGGCTTGAGGCCGTCCCGCACATCGGGGAGCGCACGCGAGACGATGACGCTCATCGCGTAGTCGAGGTACGAGCGCTGCATCTCGGTCTCGAGCCCGACGGGCTCGACGCGCATGCCCACGCCCTCGATGGTGGCGGGCTGGCCCTCGGGCGTGGTGCCGTCGGGCGTGACGGGAGTCTCGGGAGTGGTCTCGTCGGCCATTGCTGTTCAAAGTCCTTTCGCGCTGCGGCTGTTTCTCGTGGGCCGACAGGCCTCAGATGTCGAGGAAGCGGACGTCCTTGGCGTTGCGCTGGATGAAGGAGCGCCGTGCCTCGACGTCCTCGCCCATGAGCACCGAGAACAGGTCGTCCGCCTGCGCGGCGTCGTCCAGGGTGACCTGGCCGAGCACGCGGTGGTCGACGTCCATGGTGGTGACGCGCAGCTCCTCGGCGTTCATCTCGCCGAGACCCTTGAAGCGCTGGACCGAGTCGTCCTTGATCCGCTTGCCGTTCTCGCGGCCGAGCTGGATGAGCGCGTCGCGCTCGCGGTCGGAGTAGGCGTACTCGAAGTCGTCCTTGCCCCACTTGATCTTGTAGAGCGGGGGACGGGAGAGGTAGACGTGCCCGGCCTCGACCAGGGGGCGCATGAAGCGGAAGAGGAAGGTGAGCAGCAGCGTGTTGATGTGCTGACCGTCGACGTCGGCGTCCGCCATCAGGATGATCTTGTGATAGCGGAGCTTCGAGATGTCGAAGTCCTCGTGCACACCGGTGCCGAACGCGGAGATCAGCGCCTGGATCTCGGTGTTCTGCAGGATCTTGTCGATCCGGGCCTTCTCGACGTTGAGGATCTTGCCTCGGATCGGGAGGATCGCCTGGTACTGCGGGTTGCGGCCGGACTTGGCCGAACCGCCGGCGGAGTCACCCTCGACGATGAAGATCTCGCACTTGGTGGGGTCGTTCGACTGGCAGTCGGAGAGCTTGCCCGGCAGCGACGCCGTCTCCAGCAGGCCCTTGCGGCGGGTCAGGTCGCGCGCCTTGCGGGCCGCCACCCGGGCGGTGGCCGCCTGGATGGACTTGCGGATGATGTCCGCGGCCTCGTTGGGGTTGCGGTCCAGCCAGTCCGTGAGCTGCTCGTGGACGACCTTCTGCACGAAGGTCTTGGCCTCCGTGTTGCCCAGCTTGGTCTTGGTCTGGCCCTCGAACTGCGGCTCGCCGAGCTTGACGGAGATGATCGCCGTCAGACCCTCGCGGATGTCGTCGCCCGTGAGGTTGTCGTCCTTCTCGCGGAGCAGCTTCTTGTCGCGCGCGTACCGGTTGATCAGACCGGTCAGCGCGGCGCGGAAGCCCTCCTCGTGGGTGCCGCCCTCGTGGGTGTGGATGGTGTTGGCGAAGCTGTAGACACCCTCGCTGTACTGGGTGTTCCACTGCATCGCGACCTCGGCCGAGAGCAGCCGGTCCTTGTCCTCGGCCTCGAAGGAGATCACCGTGGGGTGGATGACCTCGCCCTTGCGGGAGTTGAGGTAGCGGACGAAGTCGGAGATGCCGCCCTCGTAGTGGTAGCGGACGGTGAGGGGCTTGCCCTCCTCGTCCACGTGGGCCGGGCGCTCGTCGGTCAGCGAGATGGTGAGGCCCTTGTTGAGGAAGGCCATCTCCTGGAAGCGCCGCGAGAGCGTCTCGAAGGAGTACTCGGTGGTCTCGAAGATGTCACCGTCGGCCCAGAAGGTGACGGAGGTGCCGGTCTCGTCGGTCGCCTCGTTCTTCTGCAGCGGGGCGGTGGGGACGCCGAGCTTGTAGTCCTGGGTCCAGCGGAAGCCGTCCGTCCTGACCTCGACCGCGACGCGCGTCGACAGCGCGTTGACGACGGAGACACCGACGCCGTGCAGACCGCCGGAGACCGCGTAGCCGCCGCCGCCGAACTTGCCGCCCGCGTGCAGCACGGTCAGCACGACCTCGACGGCGGGCTTGCCCTCGGACGGGACGATGCCGACAGGGATACCGCGGCCGTTGTCCACGACGCGCACACCGCCGTCGGGGAGGATCGTCACGTCGATGGTGTCCGCGTGGCCGGCCAGGGCCTCGTCGACGGAGTTGTCCACGACCTCGTAGACGAGGTGGTGCAGGCCGCGCTCACCGGTCGAGCCGATGTACATGCCGGGCCGCTTGCGGACCGCGTCCAGGCCCTCCAGAACGGTGATCGCGCTGGCGTCGTAGGACGCAGCCTCACCCGCCGGGGCGCCGGTCGGGGCGTCCTCGGTCGTGGAAGGGATGTTCTCGTTGGGGTTGCCGGAATCGGCCACGAAGCGCCCTTTCTGGCACAGCACAGGCCTCCCCTGTCTACGGCGGGGTGACCCCGCCTGGGGCAGGCAGGAGCGGCTGCGTCGTTCTGCGTTGGTCGGCGTTGGTCGGCGTGTCCCACTAACCGACGGGATTGGGCACCAGTCTACCGGTAGCGCCGACATGAATGGGGGTTTGCCGGTACCTGAGTCCCCACGTGCCGCCCTGAACCGGCATCAGCCGACTCCCTATATGCGGCCCCGGGCTCCAAGAGGCTCACAGCGGCACTCAGCGCTTCGACCTGTCAACCGCCCGCTACCGTGCGCGGAGTCCCGGGCGCCGGGTGGCACAAATCCGCCCGTACCGCGAGAGTGCGCAGGCCATGCGCGGGCCCGCGCACAGGCCGTCCGGCCCGCGCCGGACGCGCCTCGGCGCACCGCGTCAGCACGCCGCGTCCGCTCACCCGTAGGTGTCACCCGGACCGTTGCTGCCGGGGGCGCGCAGCGGCCCGTACCGGCGGCCGGGGCCGCCCGGCCCCAGCACCTTGATCATCTTTACGGTGCCCTGGCCCAGGTCCTCGTTGAGCCGGGCCACCAGGGTGGGCGCCAGCAGCCGCAGCTGGGTCGCCCACGCCGTCGAGTCGCACTGCACGGTCAGCACCCGCGCGTCCTCGTCGTACTTCTGCGGCTCGCAGTGCAGCGCGACCTCCGGCCCGACCATCTGCGGCCAGCGCCCCATCACGCCGCCCACCGCGGCGGGCTTCTCCCAGCCGCGCTCGGTGATCAGCCGGTTGATCGCGGCGCCCAGCGGCAGCGGGTCGCGGCCGTCCGCCCGCGCGCCGGAGCGCAGTCCTCCACCGCGCTTGGCCTGCTTCTTCTGCTGCGCGGCGGCGCCCCGCGCCCGCGCCTGCTCCTTCGCGGCGCGCAGCGCCACGCGGGCCAGGTCGACCCCGGAGGGCTCGGGCGTCCTCGGCCGCTCCGGCTGCTCCCCGCCCGCGGGCCGCCCGGTCATACGCGCTCGACCGTTCCCTCCGACACGGCGTACCGCGCCCCTACCAGCACGTCCGGCACGTCGTCGTCCACCGCGGCCGTCACCAGCACCTGCTCGCCCGGAGCCACCAGTTCCGCGAGCCGCTCCCGGCGGCGGGCGTCCAGCTCGGCGAAGACGTCGTCGAGCACCAGGACCGGCTCGTTGCCCTCCGAGCGCAGCAGGTCGTACGAGGCCAGGCGCAGCGCCAGCGCGTACGACCAGGACTCGCCGTGGCTCGCGTAGCCCTTGGCGGGCAGCCGGCCAAGATTGAGCAAAAGTTCGTCGCGGTGCGGGCCGACCAGGGTCACGCCGCGCTCGATCTCCTGCTTGCGGACCTCGGCGAGCGCGGCGAGCAGCGCCTCGCAGAGCTCCTCGCGGGTCTGCGCGCCCTCGATGGCCGCGGGACCGCGGTACTCGAAGGAGACCGGGCCGCCGCCGGGCGCCAGCTGCTCGTAGGCCTTGTCGGCGAGCGGGCGCAGGGTGGAGATCAGGTCGAGGCGCTGGGCGAGCAGCTCGGCACCGGCGCGGGCCAGGTGCTGGTCCCAGATGTCGAGGGTGGACAGGTCCAGGCCGCGGCCGCCGTGGCGGCGGGCCATGGCGGCGCTCTTCAGCAGGGTGTTGCGCTGCTTGAGGACCCGGTCGTAGTCGGAGCGGACGCCCGCCATCCGGGGGGAGCGCGCGGTGATCAGCTCGTCGAGGAAGCGGCGGCGCTCGCCCGGGTCGCCCTTGATCAGGGCGAGGTCCTCGGGCGCGAACAGGACGGTGCGCACGATGCCGAGCACGTCGCGGGGTCTGACCTGCGAGGAACGGTTGATCCGGGCGCGGTTGGCCCGGCCCGGGTTGAGCTCCAGCTCTATGAGCTGCTGCCGCTCGCCCTGGACGACGGCGGCGCGGACGATCGCGCGGTCGGCGCCCATCCGTACCAGGGGCGCGTCGGAGGAGACCCGGTGGCTGCCGAGGGTGGCCAGGTAGCCGACCGCCTCGACGAGGTTGGTCTTGCCCTGGCCGTTGGGCCCCACGAAGGCCGTGACGCCCGGGTCGAGCGCGACCTCGGCCCGGGCGTACGAGCGGAAGTCGGCCAGCGACAGATGCGATACGTGCATGACGGCGCCGACCTCTCCCGGCTGTTGCTCTTACTTCTTGGACTCGACCGCGTGGCCGCCGAACTGGTTGCGCAGCGCGGCGATCATCTTCATCTGCGGGGAGTCGTCCTGGCGGGAGGCGAAGCGGGCGAAGAGCGACGCGGTGATCGCGGGCAGCGGCACCGCGTTGTCGATCGCGGCCTCGACGGTCCAGCGGCCCTCGCCGGAGTCGGCGGCGTAGCCGCGCAGCTTGTCGAGGTGCTCGTCCTCGTTCAGGGCGTTGACGGCCAGGTCGAGCAGCCAGGAGCGGATGACCGTGCCCTCCTGCCAGCTGCGGAAGACCTCGCGCACGTCGGTGACGGAGTCGACCTTCTCCAGCAGCTCCCAGCCCTCGGCGTAGGCCTGCATCATGGCGTACTCGATGCCGTTGTGGACCATCTTGGCGAAGTGGCCGGCGCCGACCTTGCCCGCGTGGACGGAGCCGAAGTCGCCCTCGGGCTTGAGCGCGTCGAAGATGGGCTGGACCTTCGCCACGTGCTCGGCGTCGCCGCCGTACATCAGGGCGTAGCCGTTCTCCAGGCCCCAGACGCCGCCGGAGACGCCGCAGTCCACGAAGCCGATGCCCTTGGCCGCGAGCTCCTCGGCGTGCTTCTCGTCGTCCGTCCAGCGGCTGTTGCCGCCGTCGACCACGATGTCGCCGGGGGAGAGCAGCTCGCCCAGCTCGTCGACAGTGGACTGGGTCGCGGCACCGGCCGGGACCATGACCCACACGACGCGCGGGGCCGGCAGGGAATCCACAAGCTCCTTGAGGCTGTGGACATCCGCGAGGTCCGGGTTGCGGTCGTAACCGACGACGGTGTGGCCTGCGCGGCGAATGCGCTCGCGCATGTTGCCGCCCATCTTTCCGAGACCGACGAGACCGAGCTCCATGGGTGATCCTCTTGCCTTGAGTGCGATGCGTACCTGCGGTACGAGCCTACGCCGGGACCCCGGCGCACACCTGTGGGGTGAGGGCGCTCAAAAGGACCCTGCTCCTGGGCGCCCCGTCAGGGGCGCGGGGAACTGCGCGACCGGCCCAGGACGACCCGCAGACGCAAGCCTGGCTCATGGGGCACCCCAGTAGGCGCACCCCATGACTCCTCGGCTCAGCCGGACAGACGCACCGGCATGATCAGGTACTTGTACGCCTCGTCCGCCTCCGCGTCGATCGCGGGCTTGCCGCCCAGCAGCGCGGGCTTGGTGGAGGTGGTGAAGGACAGCTGGGCGACCGGGGAGTCGATCGCGGAGAGGCCCTCGAGCAGGAAGCCGGGGTTGAAGGCGATCGAGATGTCGTCGCCGTCGAGCTGGGCGTCCACACGTTCCACAGCCTGTGCGTCGTCGCTCGAACCGGCCTCGAGGATCAGCACGCCCTGCTCGAAGCTCAGCCGGACCGGGGTGTTCCGCTCGGCGACGAGGGCCACACGCTTGACGGCCTCCACGAAGGGGGCGGTCTCGATCACGGCGACGGAGTTGAACTCGGTCGGGAAGAGCGTGCGGTACTTCGGGAGGTCGCCCTCGAGCAGACGCGTGGTCGTACGGCGCCCGGCGCCCTCGAAGCCGATGAGGCCCTCGCCCGCGCCGGAACCGGCCAGGGCGATGGAGACGGTGTCACCGCTGTTGAGCGACTTGGCGGTGTCCAGCAGGGTCTTGGCGGGCACCAGGGCGACGGCGGAGATGTCCGGCGTCTCGGGCTTCCACATGAACTCGCGGACCGCGAAGCGGTAGCGGTCGGTGGAGGCCAGGGTGACGGTGTCGCCCTCGATCTCGATGCGGACACCGGTGAGCACCGGCAGCGTGTCGTCGCGGCCGGCCGCGATGGCGACCTGCTGCGCGGCGGCGGCGAAGACATCGGCGGGGACCGTGCCGGTCGCGGTCGGCATCTGGGGCAGCGCGGGGTATTCCTCCACAGGCAGGGTGTGGAGTGTGAATCGCGAGGAGCCGCAGACGACGGTGACACGCACGCCGTCGGTGGAGATCTCCACAGGCCTGTTGGGAAGCGAGCGGCAGATGTCGGCGAGGAGGCGGCCGGAGACGAGGACGGTGCCGTCCTCCTCCACATCCGCGTCCACGGACACGCGCGCCGAGACCTCGTAGTCGAAGCCGGAGAGGCTCAGCGAGCCGTCCTCCGCCTTCAGCAGCAGGCCCGCGAGGACGGGCACCGGCGGACGGGCCGGGAGGCTGCGGGCCGCCCAGGCCACTGCCTCCGCGAGTACATCGCGCTCCACCCGGATCTTCACCGGAAACCGCCTCCTGCTTGTTGCTGGCTGCCCTGCTGGCTTCTGTCGTCGGCCGATTTGCCGGAGACCAGTCTGACGCACGCCGCTGACAGTCGGTGCGCCTCGGGGTCAAGTCGGGTCGGACGGCGTGGCGCGGCCCGAGGCCGAGTTGTGCACAGGCCCCACTTCGAAACGAGTTCCCCGCTTGATCTCTGTGGTCGTAGTAGTAGGGCCTGTGGAAACGGTGGAAAACCGTCTTTGCCCAGGTCAGCCCGGAAATTTTGTCCACTGGGGCTGTGGGTGGGCACGGTGGAAAAGCGGTGGTGGCTGTGGACCGCGGAAAGTTCTGCACACCCCGTGCACAGGCGGGACCCACTTCTCCCCAGCGCTGTCCCCAGGTTTACCCACGTTCCCCACAGCCCAACCGGGCAACTTCGTGTGATGCCTTTCACTCAGGGCGGTGATCAAGGGTGTTGCGTTACCGAACAGTGGACGAGGGTGTGGAAAGGCTGTGTACAACATCCACTCCCCTGTGGGCGGCCGGTGGACAACCGAGGAGCGTCCTTGTGGGTGAATAGTCTGTCCACAGGCTGTGGAATCCGGTCAGCCACAAATCCACATGCCTCTGACCTCCCCTGATGAGCTGTCAACAGGGTCCCCTGTGGACAGGATCTGGACAAACCCACAGTCCCCAGGGTGTGGACAGCCGGTCGGCCGAAAATCTGTGGAGAACCGGCGCCGCCGACTCCGTATTCGAACAGAGCTCCCTTGCGACCACCGCCGCCGAGGCGTCCAGAGGCCACGAAAAGGCGCCCCGGGAGGTCTTCCCAGGGCGCCTGAGCGAGTGGGCAGCGCCCCGAAAGGGGCGCGGGGCTGTATCGATGATGCGGCTCCGCCGCGTGGGCGCGACAAGCCACGACGCGACCCGCAGCCGCGCACCAAGCGCAAGAGGCACCCCATCAGGCACCCCGCCAAGCCCCGCCGGGACGTGGTGGTCAGCCGTTCTTGATCCGGTTCGTCAGCTCCGTCACCTGGTTGTAGATCGAACGCCGCTCGGCCATCAGCGCCCGGATCTTGCGGTCCGCGTGCATCACGGTCGTGTGGTCGCGGCCGCCGAACTGCGCGCCGATCTTCGGCAGCGACAGGTCCGTGAGCTCCCGGCAGAGGTACATGGCGATCTGCCGGGCCGTCACCAGCACCCGGCTGCGCGAGGCCCCGCACAGGTCCTCGACGGTGTGCCCGAAGTAGTCCGCGGTCGCCGCCATGATGGCGGGCGCGGTGATCTCCGGTGAGGCGTCCTCGCCGCCCGGGATGAGGTCCTTGAGGACGATCTCGGTGAGTCCGAGGTCGACGGGCTGCCGGTTGAGGCTCGCGAACGCGGTGACACGGATCAGCGCGCCCTCCAGCTCGCGGATGTTGCGCGAGATGCGGGAGGCGATGAACTCGAGGACCTCCGGCGGGGCGTTCAGCTGCTCCTGGACCGCCTTCTTCCGGAGGATCGCGATGCGCGTCTCCAGCTCCGGCGGCTGCACGTCCGTGATCAGACCCCACTCGAAGCGGTTGCGCAGCCGGTCCTCGAGGGTCACCAGCTGCTTGGGCGGCCGGTCCGAGGACAGCACGATCTGCTTGTTCGCGTTGTGGAGCGTGTTGAAGGTGTGGAAGAACTCCTCCTGGGTCGACTCCTTGCTCGCGAGGAACTGGATGTCGTCGACCAGCAGGATGTCCATGTCGCGGTAGCGCTTGCGGAACGCGTCCGCCTTGCCGTCGCGGATGGAGTTGATGAACTCGTTGGTGAACTCCTCGGAGCTCACGTAGCGCACCCGCGTGCCCGGGTAGAGGCTGCGCGCGTAGTGGCCGATGGCGTGCAGCAGGTGGGTCTTGCCCAGCCCGGACTCGCCGTAGATGAAGAGCGGGTTGTACGCCTTGGCCGGAGCCTCGGCGACGGCCACCGCGGCCGCGTGGGCGAAGCGGTTGGACGCGCCGATGACGAAGGTGTCGAAGAGGTACTTCGGGTTCAGCCGGGCGGTGGGCTCGGCCGCTCCCGAACCGGACGAGGACCCGGACTTCGAGGCACCCGGGAGCGGTCCGGCGGTGGCGCCGCCCGTGGGCGGACCGCCCTGCCCGCCGCCCCGGGAGTGGTTCTCGGGCAGCTCGCGGCGCTGCCCCTGCTCGTACGGAAGGCGCTCGGGCTGCGGGGAGCGGTAGTCCTGCTGCTGTTCGTACGGCGAGTGCTGCTGGCCGTGCTGCGGCGTCGCGTACGGGTCGCGCTCGCCGTCCTGGAAGCCGCCGAGGCGCTGCTGCTGCCAGCCGTAGTCGCCGCGCTCGGGCGCTGCCGGCCCCTGGTGGCGCGGCCAGGCGCCCGGCTCGGGCCGGGGCTGCTGGTAGTCGGGGTAGGCAGGACGCACGGACGGCAGCTCGTCGGGGGCCGGCTGGCGGCCGTAGGACTCGCGGCCGTCGTAGCCGCCGTGGCTGTCGTAGCCCTCGTACGTGTCACGCGCGTCACGCTTCTCGTACGCGTCGCGGCCCTCGTACGTGTCCCGGCCCGCCGGGTGCTGGGGGCCCGTGGGCTCCTCGTAGCGCTGCGGCTGGGGGGCCTGCCTGCTGTCCTGGGGCGGCTCGCCCGCGGAGTCGTCCACGGTGATCGCGATCCGGATGGGGCGGCCACACTCCCGGCTGAGCGTGTCGCTGACGATCGGGGCGAGCCTGCCCTCCAGTACGCCCTTGGCGAACTCGTTGGGCACCGCGAGCAGGGCGGTGTCCGCCACCAGGGCCAGGGGCTGGCAGCGTTTGATCCAGTGCTCGTCCTTGGCCTCGACGCCCCGCCCCTCGCCCAGGAGCTGTTCGAGCACGCGCGGCCACACTGCGGCAAGATCGGCGGGCAGGTCAGCCACAGGGCACGCTCTCTCAGGTCAGCGGGGGGCGCCCTTGAGTCCCACGAATGTGTGGTTCTCGGGACGGGCGGGAAGGTTCCAGAGTTCAGCCACGGTAGTCAGGCCACGGTCTGCGGTTCAAGTCGTTGTCCACAGGGTGTGTACAAATGTGCCACGAGGCGAGGCGTGGCACCTCCCCGCCCCCAGGGAGGCTACGGTTATCCCTGGTGCACTGCCGGTTTGACCGAATGGCGTAGCCGCGCGTACCGTGACCAGGTCGAGTTGTCGATGGCTGCTGCCGCCTGCCTCCGATGGGCAACGGTCGCGTTCCCCCGGGAAACGCGGTCATGAAGCGGTGCACTCGGGCGTTACGAGCTTCTCGTGGGCGCACGGTGACAGCCAGGCGATGTTCCGCCATCACACGATTCATTTCTGGAGCCCCCGAGTGAGCAAGCGCACCTTCCAGCCGAACAACCGCCGTCGCGCGAAGACCCACGGCTTCCGCCTGCGCATGCGTACCCGTGCCGGCCGCGCGATTCTCGCGTCCCGCCGCACCAAGGGTCGCGCCCGCCTGTCGGCCTGACCGGCCTGACGTCAAGGTCTTGACGTGCTGCCTTCCGAGTCTCGGCTGAGGCGGCGCGAGGACTTTGCGATCGCGGTTCGCCGGGGACGCCGGGCTGGTCGCCCGCTCCTCGTCGTTCACCTGCGTACCGGTACCACGGACCCGCACACACCTGGGGAGAATGCTCTCCCGGTGCGTGCGGGTTTCGTCGTGAGCAAGGCCGTCGGCGTCGCCGTCGTCCGGAACCGGGTGAAGAGAAGACTGCGCCACCTCATGCGTGACCGGCTGGATCTCCTGCCCGCCGGTAGCCTTGTGGTGGTACGGGCCCTGCCCGGCGCGGGCGAGGCGGACCACGATCAGCTGGCTCGCGACCTCGATACCGCCCTGCAGCGGCTGCTGGGAGGGGCGCCGCGCTGTTCCGGTCCCCCGGGGGAGACCCCCCGGAACCCCGGCCAAGGCCCGGGAGGGAGCGCACAGTGAAGTATCCGCTGCTGTGGTTGATCAAGCTGTACCAGTGGACCGTCAGCCCACTCCTGGGCCCGGTCTGCAAGTACTACCCGTCGTGCTCGCACTATGGCTACACGGCCATTGATCGCCACGGAGCGGTCAAAGGAACGGCGCTGACGGCTTGGCGCATCCTGCGCTGCAACCCGTGGTCGCTCGGTGGCGTCGACCACGTCCCTCCCCGGAAGCGTCCGGTCTGGCACCAGCGGCTGAGGAGCCGACTGGGCGGGCATCCCGCCGAGGGATCCGCCGCACAGCCCGAGACTCAGCCCAACGCCCAAGGAGCCTGATTCGTGGACACGATCCTCGGTCCCCTCTATACCGCTGTCTCCTGGATCATCGTCCAGTTCCACTCCCTGTACAGCCTGGTCTTCGACAAGAACAGCGGCTGGGCGTGGGGTCTGTCCATCGTCTCGCTGGTGGTGCTGATCCGCATCTGCCTGATCCCGCTCTTCGTGAAGCAGATCAAGGCCACGCGGAACATGCAGGCGCTCCAGCCGAAGATGAAGGCCATCCAGGAGCGCTACAAGAGCGACAAGCAGCGCCAGTCCGAAGAGATGATGAAGCTCTACAAGGAGACGGGCACCAACCCGCTCTCGAGCTGTCTCCCGATCCTGGCCCAGTCGCCCTTCTTCATCTCGCTGTACCAGGTCCTGAACCACATCGCGCAGGGCAAGACGGTCGGTGTCATCGACGAGTCGCTGCTGGACAGCGCGCGCCACGCGCACATCTTCGGTGCCCCGCTGTCCGTGAAGTTCATGGACTCCGCCTCCAAGGTCGAGGCGCTGGGCGCGACGCTGACCGACGTGCGGGTCGTCACGGTCATCATGATCGTCCTGATGTCGCTGTCGCAGTTCTACACGCAGCGCCAGCTGATGACGAAGAACGTCGACCTCACGGTGAAGACGCCGTTCATGCAGCAGCAGAAGATGCTGATGTACGTCTTCCCGATCATGTTCGCCGTGTTCGGCATCAACTTCCCGGTCGGTGTCCTCGTCTACTGGCTGACCACCAACGTCTGGACCCTCGGGCAGCAGATGTTCGTCATCCGCCGCAACCCGACCCCGGGCAGCCTCGCCTACAAGCAGCGCCAGGAGCGCCTGCGGGCCAAGGGCAAGATCAAGGAGGACCCGGCGGAGGTCGAGGCCCGCGAGGCCGCCGAGGTCGCCCGTGCCAACCGGCAGCAGCCCAAGCGCCAGACGAAGTCCAAGCGCCAGCTCGCGGGGACGGCCGGTGCCACCGAGAAGACGTCGCCCTCGCTGGAGAAGCAGGAGCCGGGGGACGCCAAGTCCAAGCAGGCCGGTGGCTCGTCCCGTACCGCCAAGTCCGGGCAGCGCAAGGGCCAGCAGCGGCCCAAGCACCCGTCCAAGAAGTAATGAAGGAGTCCACCGTGACGGACACGCAGCGTCAGACCAGTGAGGCCGCCGTCGAGGGCACCGACACCCTGTCCCGCCTGGAGCAGGAGGGCGAGATCGCGGCCGACTACCTCGAGGGGCTGCTCGACATCGCCGACCTCGACGGCGACATCGACATGGACGTCGAGGCCGACCGCGCTGCCGTGTCGATCATCAGTGACTCGACCAGCCGCGACCTGCAGAAGCTCGTCGGTCGCGACGGCGAGGTGCTGGAGGCGCTCCAGGAGCTCACCCGACTGGCCGTGAACCGCGAGACCGGTGACCGCAGCCGCCTCATGCTCGACATCGCGGGCTTCCGGGCCCGTAAGCGCGAGGAGCTGGCCCAGGTGGGCGCCAAGGCCGCCGAGGAGGCCAAGAGCACCGGCAAGGCCGTGAAGCTCGACCCGATGACGCCCTTCGAGCGCAAGGTCGTCCACGACGCGGTGGCCGCCGCCGGCCTGCGCAGCGAGTCCGAGGGTGAGGAGCCGCAGCGCCGAGTGGTCGTCCTCCCGGCCTGAGCTCCACTTTCCTGATCCCACTCTTCCAGGTGGGTACGGCCCCGTCTGCTCGCAGGCGGGGCCGATCCTTGTCAGCCTGATATTCAGACTCTGACGCTCAGAGAGACGTCGTACGGAAGGACGGTTCCCCCGTGGATGAGGCAGCGGAGCTCCCCCCGGCGCCACCGGAGGCCCGGGAGGTCTTCGGCGACCACCTGCCGGAGGCCGTCCGGTACGCCGAACTGCTCGCGGACGCGGGAGTGCGGCGGGGTCTGATCGGTCCCCGTGAGGTACCGCGGCTTTGGGAGCGCCACCTGCTGAACTGCGCGGTGCTCGCAGAGGCCGTGCCCGACGGCGTCTCGGTGTGCGACGTGGGCTCGGGCGCCGGGCTGCCCGGCATCCCGCTGGCCCTGGTGCGGCCGGATCTCCAGATCACCCTGCTGGAGCCGCTGCTCCGCCGGACGACGTTCCTCCAGGAGGTCGTCGAGCTGCTGGGCCTGGACCATGTCACGGTCGTGCGCGGCCGCGCCGAGGAGATGCTCGGCAAGGTGCCGCCCGTGCATGTGGTGACGGCCCGCGCGGTGGCGCCGCTGGACCGCCTCGCGGGCTGGGGCGTTCCGCTGCTCCGCCCGTACGGCGAGATGCTGGCCCTGAAGGGCGACACGGCGGAGGAGGAGCTCCAGGCGGCCCGTGCCGCCCTGAGCAAGCTCGGCGTCGTCCGCACCTCGGTGATCCAGGTCGGCGAGGGCGTGGTGGACCCGATGTCCACTGTCGTGCGGGTCGAGGTCGGGGAGAGCCCCGGCGGGGTGCGCTTCGCTGCGAAGCGGGCGAAGGCGGCCCGGGTGGGCCGGCCGACCCGCCGTCGCCGCTGACGCACACAGGAGCAGGAGCGGGGCCGCCGTCCGTGGGCGGCCCGATGCTCCATACAAGCTGGCAAGACGATCCGTGACGGAGTGTCGCCGTATCGCCGCGGAGCGTCCGGTGCATCGTGTTTCACGTGAAACGTCGCTCCTTGCTGCTGGGAATCATCGGTCGTGTTCGCGCGGAGGGAGGTGCCCCGCGCGAGCGTCCGACAGCCATGGATGATCCGTGTTCATCCACAGGCTCGGGGGATTCATCCACAGGAGAACGGGCCTCGCTGGTTCACGGACCCGAAACCATGGCAGGCTCTGTCTATTGCGAGCCTGAAGTCGAGGAGAGTGAATCCTTGCGGTCCGACGCCAATACCGCGGGGCCGATGGCCGATCCGGTCCCCGGCCCCCGTCCCGCCGACTCCGAGCCGGGTGCTGTACCGGGCCCTCCGCCCGCGGGGGAGGTTGTTTCACGTGAAACGCCGCCCGCGATGCCCCGGCCGGAGCAGACCCGGGTCATGGTGGTCGCCAACCAGAAGGGTGGCGTGGGCAAGACCACCACCACCGTGAATCTGGCGGCCTCGTTGGCGCTGCACGGAAACCGTGTGCTGGTCATCGACCTCGACCCCCAGGGCAACGCGTCCACGGCGCTGGGCATCGATCACCACGCCGAGGTCCCGTCGATCTATGACGTCCTCGTCGACAGCAAGAAGCTCTCCGACGTGGTGCAGCCGGTGCGCGATGTGGAGGGTCTTTTCTGCGCGCCCGCCACCATCGACCTGGCGGGCGCCGAGATCGAGCTGGTCTCGCTGGTGGCCCGTGAGAGCCGCCTGGACCGGGCGATCAAGGCCTACGAGCAGCCGCTGGACTACATCCTCATCGACTGCCCGCCCTCGCTCGGCCTGCTGACCGTGAACGCCCTGGTCGCGGGTGCCGAGGTACTGATCCCCATCCAGTGCGAGTACTACGCGCTGGAGGGGCTGGGGCAGCTGCTCCGCAATGTCGAGCTGGTGCGGGGGCACCTCAACCCCAAGCTCCATGTGTCGACCATTCTGCTGACGATGTACGACGGCCGGACCCGGCTGGCCTCCCAGGTGGCCGACGAGGTCCGTACCCACTTCGGCCATGAGGTGCTGCGTACCAGCATCCCCCGGTCCGTGCGTATCTCCGAGGCGCCCAGCTATGGGCAGACCGTTCTTACCTATGACCCGGGTTCCAGTGGGGCGCTGTCCTACCTGGAGGCGGCCCGGGAGATCGCACTGCGGGGGGTGGGCGTGCGTTACGACGGCAGTAGGGCCCATATGGTGGGCCATCAGCAACAGCAGGACCAGCACAGCATGTCGGAGGGGCTGCAGTGAGTGAGCGACGTAGGGGACTGGGCCGTGGGCTCGGTGCGCTGATTCCGGCGGCACCCAAGACATCGGAGAACGCGGGCACGGCGGTGGGGCACGGTGCCACCTCGCCGTCCGCGGTCCCGGTGCTCACGGCTGACCGCGTCATGCCGACGCCGGTGGTGACCCCGCTGCCTGTCGAGGACATCGCTGTTTCACGTGAAACGGATGCCGCGGTGGCCGTGGAGGAGACTCCGGATACGGGGAGCGTGGCAGGCGCCCACTTCGCCGAGCTGCCGTTGGACTCCATCACGCCCAACCCCCGGCAGCCCCGCGAGGTCTTCGACGAGGACGCCCTGGCGGAGCTGGTCACCTCGATCCGCGAGGTCGGGCTGCTGCAGCCCGTCGTCGTTCGGCAGTTCGCCCCGGAGCGCTACGAGCTCATCATGGGCGAGCGTCGCTGGCGGGCCTGCCGTGAGGCCGGTCTGGAGCGCATCCCGGCCATCGTCCGGGCCACGGAGGACGAGAAGCTTCTCCTCGACGCTCTGCTGGAGAATCTTCACCGTGCCCAGCTGAACCCTCTTGAGGAGGCCGCGGCATACGACCAGCTCCTCAAGGACTTCAAGTGCACGCATGACGAACTGGCGGACCGGATCGGGCGCTCGCGGCCGCAGGTCTCCAATACGCTGCGCCTGCTGAAGCTGTCGCCCACCGTGCAGAGGAGGGTCGCGGCCGGGGTGCTGTCCGCCGGCCATGCCCGTGCCCTGCTGTCCGTCGAGGACGCGGAGGAGCAGGACAGGCTGGCACATCGCATTGTTGCCGAGGGCCTGTCGGTGCGCTCGGTGGAGGAGATTGTCACCCTGATGGGGGCAGGCTCCCGGAAGTCCGCGAAGGCCAAGGGGCCGCGTGCCGGGGCCCGGGTCTCCCCGGCGCTCTCGGGCCTGGCCTCGCGGCTGTCGGACCGCTTCGAGACCAGGGTGAAGGTCGACCTCGGGCAGAAGAAGGGAAAGATCGTCGTCGAGTTCGCCTCGATGGAGGATCTGGAGCGGATTCTGAGCACGCTCGCCCCCGGTGAGGGCCGGGTGATGGAGCAGAAGCTCGCTTCTGAGGACGGGGCCGACGCCGAGTAGGCGTCGCGATGGTGTCGGGGCGGGTTGTGTTTCACGTGGAACACAACCCGCCCTTTGCCTTTCTCCGCTGTTCGCTCAAACCGGGCCCGGATACGATGCGTTGGGTATGGCGCATCCACGTTGGACATGGTTCACGGAGGGCGGGTCCATGCGAACGGTGAGCCGGACCGGACTGTTGGCAGCGGGCCTTGGCCTGGGGGCAGTCGGCGGATTCGTCGGCGGTCTTCTCAGGGAGCGGAGCGCGCTGTGCGCCGCCCGGAGTGTGGCACACGACGGAAATGAGGATTTGGCTCGATGGGGCGTCGGCTCGTACCGCTCACGCTGGACAACCTCCCGGATCTTCCCGCGCGCTGTCGTTCCTGCGTCTTCTGGGAGTTGGACCCCGTCAGTGGTGAAGCCGCGCTGAAGGCGGGCCGTCCCGAGCTGGAGAAGGAAGCCTGGATCTCCGCCGTTCTCCTGGAGTGGGGGTCCTGTGGACGCGTCGTCTATGTCGACGAGGCCCCGGTGGGCTTTGTGCTCTACGCGCCGCCTGCCTATGTCCCCCGCTCCGGGGCTTTCTCCACCAGCCCCGTCGCGGCCGATGCCGTGCAACTGATGACGGGGTGGCTGCTGCCGGCCTACCAGGGGCAGGGGCTGGGGCGGACGATGGTGCAGACCGTCGCCAAGGATGTCCTCCGCCGTGGCTTCAAGGCCATCGAGGCGTTCGGGGACGCTCACTGGAAAGAACCGGCGTGCGTGCTGCCCGCCGACCATCTGCTGGCAGTGGGCTTCAAGACGGTGCGGCCGCACCCCCGCTATCCACGGCTGCGGCTGGAGCTCCGTACGGCGCTCTCCTGGAAAGAGGACGTCGAGCTGGCGCTGGACCGGCTGCTCGGTGCCGTACAGAAGGAACCGGCCTTGCGGCCCCTGTAGCCGCTGCCGAGCCGGATACGCGAACGGGCCCGCCCTCAGCCGAGGGCGGGCCCGTTTCACGTGAAACAAGGATGAGCGACTTAGATGAAGTCGGCCAGGTCGCGCTCGATAGCGGCCTTCGGCTTGGCGCCGACGATGGTCTTGACGACCTCGCCACCCTGGTAGACGTTCAGGGTCGGGATCGACATGACGCCGTACTTGGCGGCCGTGTCCGGGTTCTGGTCGATGTTCAGCTTGACGATCTCGATCTTGTCGCCGTGCTCGGCGGCGATGGCCTCCAGGGAGGGGGCGATCTGACGGCACGGGCCGCACCAGTCGGCCCAGAAGTCCACCAGGACGGGCTTGTCGCTCTTGAGAACGTCCTCGGCGAAGGTCTTGTCGGTTACGGCCTTGAGAGCCACGGAGGTCTCCTTAGATCTTCTTGCGTGGGGCGGGGGGAGAGAGGAGGTCAGGCGGTCTTCTCGGGCTCCCGGACGCTCTCGGCGTCCGAGAGGTGCGCGAGGTAGCGCTCGGCGTCGAGGGCGGACGAGCAGCCGGTACCGGCAGCGGTGATCGCCTGGCGGTAGGTGTGGTCCACGACATCACCGGCGGCGAAGACACCGGCCAGGTTGGTGCGCGTGGAGGGGGCGTCGACCTTGAGGTAGCCCTCGTCGTCCAGGTCCAGCTGGCCCTTGAACAGCTCGGTGCGGGGGTCGTGGCCGATCGCGATGAAGAGACCGGTCACCGGGAGCTCCGAGGTCTCGCCGGTCTTGACGTTGCGCAGGGTCAGGCCGGAGAGCTTGTTGTCACCGTGGATCTCGGCGACCTCGCTGTCCCACACGAAGGAGATCTTCGGGTCGGCGAAGGCACGCTCCTGCATGGCCTTGCTGGCGCGCAGGGTGTCACGGCGGTGGACGACGGTGACGGACTTCGCGAACCGCGAGAGGAAGGTGGCCTCCTCCATCGCGGTGTCGCCACCGCCGATCACGGCGATGTCCTGGTCCTTGAAGAAGAACCCGTCGCAGGTGGCACACCAGGAGACACCGCGGCCGGACAGCTCGTCCTCACGCGGCAGGCCGAGCTTGCGGTGCTGGGAGCCGGTGGTGACGATGACGGCCTTGGCGCGGTGGACGGTGCCCGCGGAGTCGGTGACCGTCTTGATCTCTTCGCTCAGGTCGACGGCGATGACGTCGTCCGGAATCAGCTCGGCGCCGAAGCGCTCGGCCTGGGCCCGCATGTTGTCCATCAGGTCGGGGCCCATGATCCCGTCGCGGAAGCCGGGGAAGTTCTCCACCTCGGTGGTGTTCATCAGCGCACCACCCGCGGTCACGGCGCCCTCGAAGACCAACGGCTTCAGCGAGGCGCGGGCGGTGTAGAGCGCGGCGGTGTAGCCCGCGGGCCCGGAACCGATGATGATCACGTTGCGGACGTCGCTCACGGGAGTCTTCCTTGTCTGCCGACGGCTGTCTCGGGTTCTTGCGGGGTTTTCACCCCACCCAACGGATCCTACGGGGCGAGCATTCCCGAAGGACGACAGCGCTCGGTCCGCGGTGACTCAGGTACGCGGCAGTGTCCGCTGGAGCAGGACCTCTCCGGGGACGGGCGGAGTGGCCTCGACGCATGCCGAGGAGACGACATAGGCGTCGACGAGCTTGGTGTCGGCGGGATGGGGCAGCACGACGAGATAGGAAGGGACACCCTTGTAGCCGTCCTGCTGCGAGGCCAGGATCTGGTCCGAGCGGCCGATCCCCTGCTGGACACAGGACGGGGCCGTGGCCCCGAAGTCGCGCATCGGCGCATCGGAGGAGTGCTCGGAGTGCTTGCCCTGGAACGGGGTGGTCCTGGAGGACGTCGCCAGCAGCTCATGGACACGGGTCCTGAGATCACCCGAGGCGAGGACATCCGGAGATTGACTCTCGTGGACCGCCTGCGGGCGGTCCTGCTTCCCGCTGTCCCCGGGGAGGAGGAGCGCGACTCCCACTCCGAGCGCGGCAGCGGCACACGCGGCTCCGAGAAGGGCCTTGGGCCAGAGTCGGGAGGGCCGCGGCCGGGTCTTCCCGGGTGAAGGCCGCCGGCGGCCGGGACCGGTCGCCGCGCCGGGGCGGGAAGAGGGGCGGCGAACGCTGGTTTCACGTGAAACACGGGTGGATGTCGTGGCGCGGTCAGCGGAGACCTTCGAGGTTTCACGTGAAACATCCTCGGAGGCCTCGGAGGCCTCCGAGGGAGGCGTCGCGGTTTCACGTGAAACGCTTTCGGAAGGTCGTGCCGTGGTTTCACGTGAAACGCTCTCCGAGCGGGGCGCTGCGGTTTCACGTGAAACCAGCGAGCCCTCGCTGTCGGGAGCGTCCAGGGAACGGGCAGCGGTCGCATCGAGGAGCGCTTCCGCGGCGAGCGCCGCGTCGATACGGCCTGCGACGTCCTCGGGCATCCGGGCCGGGCCGGGGAGTGTGCCCAGCAACGTCCGGATCTCGTCGAGGGACGTCCTGACCTCTTCGCACAGCTCGCAGTCCGCCAGGTGCTCCCGAAGGTCCGCCGAGCGTGACGGGGGGAGCACTCCCTCGGCGAGCGCGGAGATCTCCGCGACCTCCGGGTGCTCATCCGTGCCGGTCGTCGAAGTCACGCTCGCCCACCTCCGCCCTTCACTGGATCTGCGTCACTCTGTCCTGCTGGTGGTGGGACGGACGCCCCTTGCGACCGGTTCCTTCCCCCGCTGCGGGGCGGGTTACCCATGCCATCCGGACGCAGATGGGTGAGCATGGGCAGCAGGCGCGCCCGGCCCCGGGCACATCTGCTCTTCACAGTGCCGACAGGGACGTCCAGAACCTTGGCTGCTTCGGCGACCGGATAGCCCTGCATATCCACGAGCACAAGGGCCGCGCGTTGGTCGGGCGGGAGCGTGGCGAGTGCCTGGAGCAGTTCACGGTGCAGGTCTCCGCGCTCCGCGGGCGCGGCGGCGGATTCGTGAGGTTCGAGGAGCTGCTCCAGCCGCTCCGTCTCGGCGAGGGGAGCGGTGCGTCGTGAGGCCGCCTTGCGGGCCCGGTCCAGACAGGCGTTGACGGTGATGCGGTGCAGCCAGGTGGTGACGGCGGACTGGCCACGGAAGGTGTGCGCGGAGCGATAGGCGGAGACCAGGGCATCCTGTACGGCGTCCGCGGCCTCCTCGCGGTCACCGAGCGTCCGGAGCGCGACGGCCCAGAGGCGGTCGCGGTGGCGGCGCACCAGCTCGCCGAAGGCGTGGGGGTCACCGTCCACATGCAGGGCGAGAAGGTCGGCGTCGCTCGCGCTGTCGTAGATGACGTCGTCCAACCCCGGACCCCTCCCCTTGGACTCGGAGTGCTGCTAGTAGCCGAGGACCTTGATCTCGTTGATGCCGCCGCGGTACCCGTTGCCCCCCTTGGGGTCGGGAGGCAGATCGGTGATGTGGATCAGCACATAGCGGGTCTTCACAGGTTTTGCGGCGTTGGCCTTCAGTTCGGCGCCTGCCGTCCTACTGTCGATGATCTTCTTCTTGAAGCCGCTGAGATCGGTGGGCCGCGAGTCGGGGGAATCGGCGCCCAGTACCTCTATGGTCTGTCCGGAGTACATGGTCACGTCGACACCAGTGACGTTCTTGATACTGCCAAGGTCGACGATGATGCCGCTGCCCTGCTTGCGATTGGGCAAGTTTCCGAAGTTGGAGTGGTTGTAGAAAGCCCCGGTATACCAACCGGTGCTCTGGTCGTTGTCCACGGTCAAAGAGGCTTTGTTCTCCGCCATGGGGCTGTCCTTGGGCGAGAACTCCGTGGCCTCTTTGATGGGCAGTGGCGCTATGGCGGGCTTCTTCTCGCCCTCACCGTTGTCCGACTGGGAGTGACTGCTGGGGTCCCCCTCCCTCAGCAGCGCATCCGCCAGCTGCCAGCTGCCCAGCCCCAGCGCGGCGATGAGCAGGGCGGAGACGCACCACTTCAGGGCTCGCCCCGTGCGGCTCTGGAGCGGAGGCGGTGGGGGCACCGGCGCGGGCTGTGGATGGCCGTTGCGCGACGGCGGCTGACCATACGCACCCGGCTGATACGTGGTGCGCTGGTAGCCGCCGGGTGGAGTGGCGAAGGATGGCTCCGGTGGACGGATGCGCGGCATGGCCGCGACCGCCTTGGCGAGCTCCTCCGGAGTGGCGCACGGCTTTTCCTGCCGTGACGCGGTGGCCCCGTTGTTGACGAGTGCGCGCATCGCGAGTTCCGAGAGGCCGCGGTGGACTCCCGCCCGCACCTGGTCGGGGGCGATGAGGCCGGTGCCCTTGGGCAGGCCGGGCAGGCCGTGCGCGTTGCTCTCGTAGGGCCAGCGCTGGGTCAGCGCGGCGTACAGCAGGGCGCCGATGGCCTCGGTGTCGGTGCGCTGGGGGTGCTCGGGGCTGATGCCCCGGAGGGCGGCCATGACCGCGAGCCCGCGGATGCGGTACTGGCCGGTCGAGGTGCGCAGCACGGAGCCGGGGTTGAGGCGGAGGTGCGCGAGGCCCTCGCGGTGGGCGGTGGCCATGGCCTGCGAGACCTGGCTGACGAGCTGGAAGGCGTCGTACGGCTCCATCGGCCCGGCGGCGAGCACGGTGCTGAGCTCGGTGGCGTCGGGCAGCCACTCGTGGACCACGTAGACGAGCTCGTTCTCCTCGACGGCGTCGAGGACCTGGACGAAGCGGGGGTCGCCGAGCAAGGCGGCGGAGCGGGCCGCGGCGAGCACCGGACGGGACCGCGGGTGCTCGGCGGGCAGGATGTGCACGCCGACCGCGCGGCGGAGCTTCTCGTCGACCGCGCGCCAGCTGCTGAATCCCTCCAGACGGGTGACGCACTCCTCCAAGCGGTACCGCTTGGCGAGCTTGTGGCCGCTGTGGAGCTCGGGGGCCTTCGGATCGCGGGTGGTGCTCCGCGCCTCCGTGCGGGAGGCGTCCTTGTGCGCGTCCGTGCCGCCCGCGTCCCGTGTCCCGTCGGTCGTGGCCTTGGCCGTCCCGGTGGTCAGCGGCTTGCTGCCGCCGGCGGCCGCCACGTCGACGGCAGCTGTGCTCCGTTCCGCCACCGTCGTTCCCGCCTCCCCATCCGTTGCACCCTGTCCACAGCCAAGACAATTGTGCCCACAGTCCGGCGCTATGCACGACACGCGGCGGCGGGCGATGGTTGTGCTCCGGTCAGCGTCCGATGCGTCCGCGGACCATACCGACCATGGCGGTCAGCTCCTCGACGCGCATCCGCTTCGCGGCGATATAGAAGACGCCGATCAGGAGGAGACCACCACCGATCAGAGCGGCGAGCGAACCCGTAAATCCACGGCCGAGAACCTGGCTGATCCCGTAAGCGACGGCACCGCCGATGAGGGCGGCGGGGACGCACGCGCCGGCCAGGCGGGCGTACGTCCGGACGACCCGGGCGCCGTCCAGATCCCCGCCGAGCCGGGTACGCAGCCGACGCCAGGCGACGACGACACCGACGGCGTAGGCGGCGCCGTACGAGAAGGCCATGCCCGCCACGGCCCATCGCGAGGGCAGGACGAGGTAGCTGATGACGGCGCCCACGGAGTTGGCGCCCGCGACGATCAGGGTGTTGTAGAAGGGGGTCCGGGTGTCCTCGTAGGCGTAGAAACCGCGCAGGATGACGTACTGCGCGGAGTACGGGACGAGCCCGATGCCGAAGGCCATCAGGATGAAACCGATGTTCGTGGCGCCGCCGGTCCCCGAGCTGGAGAACATCAGCGTGGCCATGGGCACGCCGAGCGCCAGGAACGCGAAGGCACAGGGAACGATCGCGACGGCCGAGGTCCGCAGACCGTGCGAGAGGTCGTCGCGCACGGCGGCCGCGTCGCCGTCGTGGGCGGCACGGGAGATCCGGGGGAGTACCGCGGTCATCACGGAGACGGTGATGATGGCCTGCGGCATCTGCCAGAGCTGCAGCGCGAAGTTGAAGGCCGTGATGCCGGTGCCCGTGTGGTGCGCCTTCTCGGCGAGGGCGCCCGCCCGGGTGCCGAGCTGGGTGATGAGGACCATGCCGAGCTGGTTGGCGAGGACGAACAGGAACGTCCACTTGGCGAGGCCCAGGGACTTGCCGAGGCCCTGGCCGCGCCAGTCGAACCGCAGCCGGAGCTTGAAGCCGGTCTCGCGCAGGTACGGGAGCATCGCCAGCGCCTGCACCGTGAGACCGAGCAGGGTGCCGATGCCGAGCAGCCGTACGCCCTCGGGCGAGATGTTGGCGGCGCTGACACCGCTCGTGACGGAGTCGCCGTAGACCCAGATGAAGGCACTGAAGGTGGCGATGACGACGATGTTGTTGAGGACCGGGGTCCACATCATCGCGCCGAACTTGCCGCGGGCGTTGAGGATCTGCCCGACGACGACGTGGATGCCCATGAAGAACATGGTGGGCAGACAGTAGCGGGCGAACGCCACCGCGACGTCCAGCTGACCGGGGCTGGAGGCGTTGTCGGGCATCATCGCCCGGACCACCACCGGCGCCGCCAGCACACACACGGTGGTGATGGCGCCCATGAGGACCACGACGAGGGTGAAGAGCCGGTTGGCGTACGCCTCGCCGCCGTCCTCGTCGTTCTTCATCGACCGCACCAGCTGCGGGATGAACACGGCGTTCAGCGCACCGCCGCCGACGAGGATGTAGATCATCGTCGGCAGGGTGTTGGCGACCTGGTAGCTGTCGTTGAGGGTGCCGACGCCGATCGCCGCCGCCATCACCAGGTTGCGGCCGAAGCCCAGGATGCGGGAGACGAGGCTGCCCGCCGCCATCAGCGCGCTCGACTTCAGCACGCTCGCCGCCTTGCCGCCCTTCGCCGCCGGGGCCGCGGGTGCCTCCAGCTCGGCCTCGGGCTCGGGCGTGGGCGGCTGCGGAAGCGGCGGGACCTGGGGCGACTGGTTGGCGTACTGGCCGGGTGCCGGGATCGGCTGGCCGTCCGGGCGCTGCGGCTCGTAGGGCTGCTGCTGGTCCCGGTACAGGTGCGCGAAGGCGTCGCGCTCCGGCCGCTCCCCCGGCGCGGTCTGGCCCGCGAGGCCGCCGACGCCGGCGAACTGCGTCGTGGGTTCGTCACCGTACGGGCGCGCGGGAGCCTCGGGGTACTGCTGCGGCGCCGCTCCCCACTGCCGCGGGTCCGGGCCCTGCTGCGGGCCCGGCTGAGGCTGGTGGAGCGGGAAGGTGTTCTGGTAGGTGCCGGGCGGGGGCGGCACGGCACGGTCGTGCAGCGCGCCGTTCACCGGGTCCTGGGCCGCCGGGTCGTGCTCGGGGTACGGGTCGGCGGCGTACGCGTCCCGGAGGTAGGGATCGCGGGCGTACGGGCCCTGGCGGGACGGGCCCGGGGCAGGCGGGGGCGGCGGGTAGGCGCCCCGCTGTTCACCACCGGCGCCCTGCCCGCGGTCACCGTCGTACGGCGCGTTCATCGCTACCCCACCTCATCGTCCGCGGCCGGCCGGCCCCATTACACGTCAACGGTCCACTTTCTCACCTGAGCCGGATGGGTCGGTGCTTTCCGATCCGGTGTCCGGAGCCGGGGAATCCGATCCTCCAGGGTTGTCGTCGTCCGGCCCGGTGCCCGCGGGAGCTCCTCCGGTGTCCGTCCCACCAGCGGCGGAGCGCTTGCGCTGGATGTAGATGCGAAGGCCCGCGAGGATCAGGAGCAGCACGCCGCCGACGATGACGATCAGCACCATAGGGGTGATGGACGTGACATGCACAGTGAAGGTCATCGGGTCGCCGTAGGGCTGGCCGTCGTCCGTGTACAGCCGGGCCGTCACCTGGACCGGACCGTTGGCGTTGGCCGTGGTCTCAAACTTCACCGACTGGTTGTGCCCGCCGTCGATCCGCACCTGCTGGGCCTCGCCCACCTTGAGGCGGTTCGGCCTGCTGGACTCCAGCACCAGCCGCAGCCCGGAGATGGGCTGCAGGAGGCCGTTCCGGACCGTCACGGGGATGGTCGCGCTGCGGCCGGACAGGGTGGCGTCGGACTTCGGGATCAGCTGCACCTGGCCCTTGAGCTGGTCCAGATACGACCGCACGGCGGTGCGGAACTCCGCGGCACCCCGCGCGTCACCGCGCCAGGAATTGGACATCTCCCGCATGATCGCGCTGCCGAAGGGGGTGACCACGCGGTCCTGCGAGGTGAGGATCACCTTGAAGGCATCCAGGGTCTCCTGGGTCTTCTGGATCTCCTCGAACGCCTCGGTGCCCAGCTCCTGCTTGCGCAGCGACTCGGGGTAGGCGCCGGTGCCGGGCACCTGCTGATTGGCCGCCGGGTCGGGCTTGGCCTTGGCGGCGTCGCCCAGGTCGACGGGCTGCGTCCAGCGGCCGTCCGTCAGCCCGCCGAGGGCCGCCGCCATGGCCTGTGCCTGGCTGGCCGTGGGCATGCGCTGGGGCGCGACCACGATGCTGCGCTCGTCGTCGGGGGCCTGCTTGTTCACCAGGAGGCTCTGGGCGAGGAAGCGCTGCACGGCGAGCGAGGAGTCGTCGGCCCGGACCATGTCGCCCTGGAAGGCGGTGGACAGCCGGTCGTCCGCGACGATGGCCGTGTTGCCACCGCCGATCTGCCGCGCGGCGGTCGGGGTGTACGAGCCGCGGGACTCGCGGAAGCTGTCACTGCGGGCGATCACGTTGTGCGCGCCCGCCGAGGTGGCCACGTCGATGATCGAAGAGTCGACCGCGCCCTCGTAGGGCCAGGTGAAGTCCGTGCGCGGCTTCACCCCGAGGATGGTGTCCACGGTGGTCGCGGCGAGCTCCGTGGCGGACTGGAGGTGGCTCAGGGTGCCGGAGACGTCCTTGCCGTGGTGCGCGAGTGAGGCGAGGTCCGGGTCGCCGAAGGGCAGTGCCACCACCTGGTCGCCCGCGATGGCGGTCTGGAGCTGGCTGAGCCACTGCTTGGCGACCGCCTGGCCCTTGCCGGGGACGGTCTTCCCGTCCGGCCCGTCGATCCGGTAGCTCTTCGTCATGGCCTCGACCGTGGCGAGCAGATCGGGGTCGATCACCCAGGTGATCGGCAGGTTCTTGCCCAGCGCCACCAGCTGCTGGAGCCTGCCGCCCGGCGCGAGCTCCGCGGCCAGGTCGTCATGGGGGAAGATCGGCGTCTGTTGCTGGTCGGACTCCGTGCGGGCGGTCAGCCGGGTCGTGGACATGAGCGGCCACAGGACGGTGAGCTGGGTCTTCTTGCCCTCGACGGCGGACGGCTGCCACGGCAGCAGCGTCCGCTGGATGCCCATCACCCGCTCGTACGACTGCTCGGAGGACTGCCCGGAGAGGGAGACGCCCAGCTGGTAGACCCCGTCCTTGCCGAGATCCAGGTCCTTCGCGGGCAGGGAGATGCTGAAGTCGCGGCTGACGCCCGGAGGCAGTTTGTCGATCTTCTGGGTGTGGCCGCCGACCTCGGAGCCGTCGGTGCCCGGCGAGAAGGCCGAGCGCACGGCCAGGTCGTCGATGTCACTGCGGCTGGTGAGCTGTGGGCCCACGCGCAGGCCCACGTGCGCGTCGGTGACCGTCGAGCCGCCGTTGTTGGTGACGGTGCCCGAGACGGTGATCGTGTCGTTCTGCGTCGGCGCGACGGGCGTCACGGAGTCGACGGAGACCCCGACCGTGCGGGAGCCCGCCGACTCGGCGTGGGCGGCGGGGGCCGCCGGCAGCTGCACCAGGCCCATGACCAGCAGCAGACCGGTCAGTACCAGCGCGGTGTGGCGGAACCACCGGCAGGCAGCAGCGGAGACCGTCCCCTGGAACTCTGCCGCCTCGGCCACGCGCTCGTCCGTCCCTCGTCGTCGTCAGTGGTCGTCGGTTATGCGTCCACGAATGGTAACGAGGCCCGCTGTGACGAAGTGCCGCGGACCGCTCCGCAAGATCGTCGCCGTGGCCCGATGTCCCGGCTGCGCCTGCTTTGTGCGGTACGGCGCTCTCCTCCGTTTACCGAGAGGCTCCCGGGCGTGCGGCCACGTACCCTCTTCTGTTGTGCCGAACGCCAACAATGACAGCCACCTCCAGTCGTCGACCAACGAGCTCAGCGCCGTGCAGCGGCGCGCTGTGAGCGAGCTCCTGCGGGTCTCCCCCGTGGCCGACGATCTCGCCCGCCGCTTCCAGGAGGCCGGGTTCACGCTTGCCCTGGTCGGCGGGTCGGTGCGGGACGCGCTGCTCGGCCGGCTCGGCAACGATCTCGACTTCACCACCGACGCCCGCCCGGACGCCGTACTGAAGATCGTCCGCCCGTGGGCCGACGCGGTCTGGGAGGTCGGCATCGCCTTCGGGACCGTGGGATGCCGCAAGTCCGACTTCGACATTGAGATCACGACATACCGGTCGGAGGCATACGACCGGACCTCCCGGAAGCCGGAGGTTTCCTACGGCGACTCCATCGAGGAGGATCTCGTCCGTCGGGACTTCACGGTCAACGCGATGGCCGTCGCCCTCCCGCAGAAGGAGTTCATCGACCCGCACAACGGCCTGGAGGACTTGGCCGCCCGGGTCCTGCGCACCCCCGGCACCCCGGAGGAGTCCTTCTCCGACGACCCGCTGCGCATGATGCGGGCCGCCCGCTTCGCCGCCCAGCTGGACTTCGAGGTCGCGCCCGAGGTCGTCACCGCCATGACGGAGATGGCGGACCGGCTGGAGATCGTCTCCGCCGAGCGGATCCGGGACGAGTTCAACAAGCTGATCCTCTCCGACCACCCCCGCAAGGGCCTGAGGCTCCTCGTCGACACGGGCCTCGCCGCCTTCGTCCTGCCCGAGCTCCCCTCCCTTCGTCTGGAGCGGGACGAGCACCACCGTCACAAGGACGTGTACGAGCACACGCTCACCGTCCTGGAGCAGGCCATCGACCTGGAGGCCCCTCGTGATCAGCCGGGAGGCGGCCCGGACCTGGTCCTGCGCCTGGCCGCGCTGCTGCACGACATCGGCAAGCCGCGCACCCGCCGCTTCGAGAAGGACGGCCGGGTCTCCTTCCACCACCACGAGGTGGTGGGCGCCAAGATGACCAAGGTGCGGATGACCAAGCTCAAGTACTCCAATGACCTGGTCAAGGACGTCTCCAAGCTTGTCGAGCTCCACCTGCGCTTCCACGGCTACGGCACGGGTGAGTGGACCGACTCCGCCGTGCGCCGCTACGTACGGGACGCCGGCCCGCTGCTGGAGCGCCTCCACAAGCTGACCCGCTCCGACTGCACGACGCGCAACAAGCGCAAGGCGAACGCGCTGTCCCGCGCGTACGACGGCCTGGAGGAGCGCATCGCCCTGCTCCAGGAGCAGGAGGAGCTGGACTCGATCCGGCCCGACCTGGACGGCAACGAGATCATGGAGATCCTCGCGGTGGGACCGGGGCCGGTGATCGGCAGGGCCTACAAGCACCTGCTGGAGCTGCGTCTGGAGAACGGTCCGATGGAGCGCGACGCCGCCGTCGCCGCCCTCAAGGAGTGGTGGGCGGCACAGGACTGATGTGCCGGTGCGGTGTTTCACGTGAAACGGCGGCGTGCACGAAACGGCGTCGCACGTGAAACACCGGTGGGTGAGCTGTCGAGGGGCGATGTTTCACGTGAAACATCGCCCTTTCGCTCGCCCCTTCGTGCCCGTCGCCATGAGCGCGGCGACCGTCGCGTAGATCAGGGCGACGATCACCACCAGGACGGACGAGCGCCCGTCGTGCGGGAGCATCGCGGCCGCCACGCCCGCCGCGCCCACGAACGCGACATTGAAGAGGACGTCGTAGAGGGAGAAGACCCGCCCGCGGAAGGCGTCGTCGACCGAGGACTGGACCACCGTGTCGGTGGCGATCTTCGCGCCCTGGGTGGTGAGGCCCAGCACGAAGGCCGCGACCAGCATGGGGCCGCGTGCGAAGGGCAGGCCGAGAGCGGGCTCCAGGACCGCCGCCGCGGCGGCACACGTGGTGATCCAGCCGAGCCGCCCCAGCCGGCCCACGGCCCAGGGCGTGACGACGGCCGCCGCGAAGAAGCCCGCCCCCGAGACGCCCACGGCGAGACCGAGCAGCGCCAGCCCGTCGGACTCGGTCGTGGTCCACGCGTGACGGCAGAGCATCAGCACGGTGATCGTCAGCGCGCCGTAGCAGAAGCGCATCAGGGTCATCGCCGCCAGGGCGCGGGCGGCGGTCCGGCGCTCCGCGAGATGACGTACCCCGGCGAGCAGGCCGCGCGCGGTGTCCAGCAGCGCCGTGCGCAGGGTGGCCGGTGGCGCGGAGAGCTCGGGTCCCAGGAGGCCGACGGGCATGCGCAGGGAACAGAGGGCCGCACACAGATAGAGGACAGCTCCGGAGAGGACGACCACGGCGTCGGAGCTCGTGCCCTCGGGTGCCACCAGGCGGACGGCGAAGGCGAGACCGCCTCCCGCGGTCGCCGCGAGTGTTCCCGCGGTCGGTGAGAGGGAGTTGGCCATCACCAGGCGGTCGGAGGAGTCGACGACGCGGGGCAGGGCCGCGGAGAGCCCGGCGAGGACGAAGCGATTGACGGCGGTCACCGACAGGGCGGAGGCGTAGAAGAGCCAGTCGGGGACGCGTGCGACGACGAGGACGGCGGTGGCGGTGGCCAGCGCCGCGCGCAGCAGGTTGCCGTGCAACAGGACCTGTCGACGGCGCCAGCGGTCCAGCAGCACACCGGCGAACGGCCCCAGGAGGGAGTAGGGCAGCAGCAGGACGGCCATGGCGGAGGCGATGGCCGTGGGGGAGGCCTGTTTCTCGGGGGAGAACACGACGTACGCGGCGAGCGCCACCTGGTAGACGCCGTCCGCCCCTTGCGACAGCAGCCGGACGGTCAGCAGACGTCGGAAGTCGCGCAGTTGGAGCAGGACGCGCAGATCGCGCACAACAGGCATGCCGCCCAGCCTCACACACGCTATGGGCCTCCGGGCGCACAAACCCGGGGGCCCACACCGCACGAGGCGGTAGCGGAGCGCCGTACGGAATCCCGGCGTGCTCCGCAGTGCCGAGCGGTCCTAGCGCTCGACCTCGCCCTTGATGAACTTCTCGACGTTCTCACGGGCCTCGTCGTCGAAGTACTGCACCGGCGGCGACTTCATGAAGTACGAGGAGGCGGAGAGGATCGGGCCACCGATGCCACGGTCCTTGGCGATCTTCGCGGCACGTACGGCGTCGATGATGACACCGGCGGAGTTCGGGGAGTCCCAGACCTCGAGCTTGTACTCCAGGTTCAGCGGGACGTCACCGAACGCGCGGCCCTCGAGGCGCACGTAGGCCCACTTGCGGTCGTCCAGCCAGGCGACGTAGTCGGACGGGCCGATGTGGACGTTCTTCTCGCCCAGCTCGCGGTCGGGGATCTGGGAGGTGACGGCCTGGGTCTTGGAGATCTTCTTGGACTCCAGGCGCTCGCGCTCGAGCATGTTCTTGAAGTCCATGTTGCCGCCGACGTTCAGCTGCATCGTGCGGTCCAGGATGACGCCCCGGTCCTCGAACAGCTTCGCCATGACGCGGTGCGTGATGGTGGCGCCGACCTGGGACTTGATGTCGTCACCGACGATCGGGACGCCCGCCTCGGTGAACTTGTCCGCCCACTCCTTGGTGCCCGCGATGAAGACCGGCAGGGCGTTGACGAACGCGACCTTGGCGTCGATGGCGCACTGCGCGTAGTACTTCGCGGCCTCCTCGGAACCCACCGGGAGGTAGCAGACGAGGACGTCGACCTGCTTGTCCTTGAGGGTCTGCACGATGTCGGCCGGAGCCTCGGGGGACTCCTCGATGGTCTGGCGGTAGTACTTGCCCAGGCCGTCGAGGGTGTGGCCGCGCTGGACGGTGATGCCGGTGGCCGGCACGTCGCAGATCTTGATCGTGTTGTTCTCGCTGGCGCCGATGGCGTCCGCGAGGTCCAGGCCGACCTTCTTCGCGTCGACGTCGAACGCGGCCACGAACTCCACGTCGCGCACGTGGTAGTCGCCGAACTGCACGTGCATCAGACCCGGCACGCGGCCGTTCGGGTCGGCGTCCTTGTAGTACTCGACGCCCTGCACCAGCGAGGCGGCGCAGTTGCCCACGCCGACGATGGCTACGCGAACCGAACCCATTCCGGTTGCTCCCTGTGTTGACTCGACGAAGCCCTGCGGAGTGCAGAGCTCACTTGGCGGTGTCGCCGGACCGGTCCGTCCGGGAACGTCCCCGGCCCCTGGGCGTACCGCCTGTTTCTCCTGATGTGTCCTGCGGTGCCGCGGACTTGCGCATGTCGCGCCCGGTCCGCTCGCTCTCGATCAGCCCGTTCAGCCAGCGGACCTCGCGCTCCACCGACTCCATGCTGTGTCGCTGCAGCTCGAGGGTGTAGTCGTCCAACCGGTCACGGGTACGGGCGAGGGAGGCGCGCATCTTCTCCAAGCGCTCCTCCAGCCGGCTGCGGCGGCCTTCCAGCACCCGCATCCGTACGTCCCGCGACGTCTGCCCGAAGAACGCGAAGCGGGCGGCGAAGTGCTCGTCCTCCCACGCGTCAGGGCCGGTATGGGCGAGCAGCTCCTCGAAGTGGTCCTTGCCGTCCGCCGTCAAGCGGTAGACGATTTTCGCCCGCCGCCCCGCGAGGGTCGCCGCACGGGCGTCCTCCGGAGCGCTGCCCGGTTCCTCGATCAACCATCCGTTGGCCACAAGGGTTTTCAGGCAGGGGTAGAGACTGCCGTAGCTGAACGCTCGGAACACTCCGAGCGAGGTATTGAGACGTTTCCGCAGCTCATAGCCGTGCATCGGGGACTCACGGAGCAGCCCGAGAACGGCGAACTCGAGGATGCCGGAGCGTCTGCTCATATGTCGCCCTCCTTCGTCCCCAGTGTCCCCTATGCCGCACTATGCCGAGCTGATGTATCGACTCGATACATCCAGACGATAGAACGCGCGTGTAGATGCGACAAGAGGGGGCACGGTGAACGAGGTCACATCACCGATTCGTGGGACACAACCTGCCTGATTTGGAGTGAACATCCGCAGTGGGAGCGATTTGGCCGTGCGTAGTCTGTGCGCCATGCAGACCAGCGGGAACCGAGTGACACCACCAGGCGTCCTCGTCCTGGATGCAGTGCGCCCGGTCGCTCAGGGGGCGGCCGTACCGCGCATCGGGGGGACCGCAAGCCACCTGCCGCTTCCAGGCGTTAGCGCGCCTGCCCTAGGAGTAGTCGTTCGATGAGCGAGCACCGCCGCAAGCCGCCGCAGCCCCAGGGCGGCGGACGAGCCGCGGCCAGGCGCGCGGCCCAGCCGTCGTCCGGCCGCCGTGCCGCACCAGCAAGCCGTTCCGCCGCGCAGGATCCCGGTGGCGGTGGCGCGTCCCAGTACGGCAGCCGGGCCGAGGCCCGTCGCGCCGCTCAGCGCGGAGGCGGGAG
>NZ_JAINFC010000139.1 GCF_020740835.1 Streptomyces sp. UNOC14_S4 | reverse complement strand
GCACTGGGCCGCCGCCGCGGGGACGGGCGGGGCGGCCCAGTGCGGGGCCATCCGGGCGCCCAGGCCGCACAGCTCGGCGAGCGTTTCCGGGGCATGCTCGGATCCGGCCCCGGGGCGAGTGACGTGCTTCACAGGCTTCGGCATACGGGCACCGTACGCACCACGTGGCACGGCGAGGAAGGGCTACTATTAGGTAATTTTGTCCGTTCGGTGGCTGAATCCTTACCCCGAGGACAGGGCCCTCACCCGGTAACGTGGTGTGGCTTTTCCCGTTTCTGTTTTCCGTCATGTCACTTCGCCCGCAGGAGCGTCACTCGCCGTGCGTATCGCTGTCACCGGCTCCATCGCCACCGACCACCTGATGACCTTCCCCGGCCGATTCGCCGATCAGCTCGTGGCGGACCAGCTGCACACCGTCTCGCTCTCCTTCCTCGTGGACGAACTCGACGTGCGCCGCGGCGGCGTCGGCCCCAACATCTGCTTCGGCATGGGCATCCTCGGCCTGCGGCCCGTCCTCGTCGGCGCCGCCGGCCAGGACTTCGCCGAGTACCGCGCCTGGCTCGACCGGCACGGCGTCGACACCGCCTCCGTCCGGATCTCCGAGGTGCTGCACACCGCGCGCTTCGTCTGCACGACGGACACCGACCACAACCAGATCGCCTCCTTCTACACCGGCGCGATGAGCGAGGCCCGCCAGATCGAGCTCCAGCCGGTCGCCGACCGCGTCGGCGGCCTCGACCTCGTGCTCATCGGCGCCGACGACCCCGAGGCGATGCTCCGCCACACCGAGGAGTGCCGCACCCGCGGCATCCCCTTCGCCGCCGACCCCTCCCAGCAGCTCGCCCGCCTCGACGGCGACGACATCCGCCAGCTGGTCGACGGGGCCACGTACCTCTTCACCAACGAGTACGAGAAGGCCCTCATCGAGTCCAAGACGGGCTGGACCGAGGCGGAGATCCTGGCCAAGGTCGGCACCCGCGTCACCACCCTCGGCGCGCGGGGCGTGCGCATCGAGCGCGTGGGCGAGCCGACGGTCGAGGTCGGCTGCGCGCAGGAGGAGGCGAAGGTCGACCCGACCGGTGTCGGCGACGCGTTCCGCGCCGGCTTCCTCGCCGGTCTCACGTGGGGGCTCTCCCTGGAGCGCGCGGCGCAGCTCGGCTGCATGCTCGCCACGCTCGTCATCGAGACGCTCGGCACGCAGGAGTACGAGCTGAGGCGCGGCCACTTCATGGAGCGCTTCGCCAAGGCGTACGGCGAGACGGCGGCCGCGGAGATCAAGGCCCACCTGGGCTAGCCACTACGCAGGCTCACCCACCGGGGGCTCCGCCCCCGGACCCCTGTTGCTGTGGTGCGGGCCGGTGGGCTGGTTGTGCCCACCCGTTCCGCCCCTAGCGGAACGCATGCCCACAACCAGCGGTAGGAGACAAGGGGCGCGGGGAACTGCGCGACCAGCCCCCACCGGACCCGCAGTCGCGCGCGCAGCGCAAGAGGCTCCCCGGTGGGCGCACCGAGCGCGACGGAGCCGCACTGGAAAACGGGGCCGGGCGCAACCCGGGCATCAGTCACGGCGCCGCACCGTATAAGCCGTGCCGCCAGGCACACCCGGCACAGGACGCTCACCCACATACTCCTGCCCCCGCATGTCGCACCAGGCCGGGACGTCCAGCCGGGCCGCCTCGTCGTCGGAGAGGACCGTGACGAGGCCGCCCACCGGGACGCCGGGGAAGATCTTCGCCAGCTCGATGACAGGGATGGGGCACCGCTTGCCCAGGGCGTCGACAACGACTTCCCCGGCGGGCGCCGAAGGAGCCGGGCTCTCCACGGCAGGGGCATCCAGGTGGTCGCGGACTGACGCGACCACCTCCGGCAGGACCTCCAGGAAGCGGTCGACGTCCTCCTCCGCCGTGCCCAGCGGCAGCGACACCCGCACGTTCCCTTCCGACAGCACGCCCATCGCCCGCAGGACATGGCTCGGCGTCAGCGTGCTCGACGTGCACGAGGAGCCGGAGGAGACGGAGAAGCCGGCCCGGTCCAGCGCGTGCAGCAGGGCTTCCCCGTCGACGTACAGGCACGAGAACGTGACCAGGTGCGGCAGCCGCCGTTCCGGGTCGCCGACGACCTCCACGTCCGGCACCAGCTCCGGCACCCGCGCCCGGATCCGGTCCACCAGCGCCCGCAGCCGGGCGCCTTCGGCCGCCGCCTCCGCCCGTACGGCCCGCAGCGACGCGGCCGCCGCCACGATCGCGGGCAAGTCGGGGAAGCCGGGCGCGCGGCCCGACTCCCGCTCGTCCGCCGGTCCCTGGGGCGCGTACCGCACGCCCTTGCGCACGGCCAGCAGCCCCACGCCGGGCGGGCCGCCCCACTTGTGCGCGCTGGCGGCCAGCAGTGACCAGCCGTCGGCGACGCGCCCCCAGCCCAGCGACTGCGCCGCGTCGACGAGCAGCGGCACGCCCGCCGCCCGGCACGCCTCGGCGACCTCGGCCACCGGCTGCTCCGTGCCCACCTCGTGGTTGGCGGACTGCAGGGCCGCGAGCGCGGTGTCCCCGCGCAGGGCGCGCGCGAACTCCTCCGCGTCCACCCGGCCCGTACGGTCCACCGGCACCTCGGTGACGGTGCCGCCCGCGTCCTTCAGCAGCGCGGCCGACTGCAGGACGGCCGAGTGCTCGACGGCGGACACGGCCAGATGGCGGCCGACCCGGCGGCGCCCGGCGAGGGCACCGGTGACGCCGTCGTGCAGCGCGCGCGTCCCCGACGGGGTGAACACCAGCTCGTCCGGTCGGCAGCCGACCGCCTCGGCGGTGGCCTCCCGTGCGGCGTCCAGCAGCAGCCGGGCGCGGCGGCCCTCCCGGTGCAGGCGGGCAGGGTCCGCCCACCCCTCGTCGAGCGCTGCCAGGAGCGCCTGGCGCGCGACGGGGTGCAGCGGAGCGGCGGAAGCGGCATCGAAATAAGGCACGACTAACGCTAACGCGCGCTGTCCGAAGGGGCTTCGCGCCGCCCGAAAAGGCGACCTCACCGCGCGTCGGACGGCCTCGCTGACGGTCCTCCAGATAGCCTCCGGACGCCGAGATTCCATCCCTTCGGGGAGTGACCCGGCGCGTTGGGCACCCTCCCCGCGCGACCCCAAATAGCGTCCAGTAGGGTTTGGTCCGCATAAACATCCAAACCCCTGCCCGCTGCGGGCCGGCGACCGACCAGCGAGACGGCCGCAGCCGGCCGCACGGGCGAGACTCTCGGGAAGGCGCTACGTGAGTCCCAACGGCTCCGACCGCTCGTCGCGGCGCCCGGTGCGGCGGAAGCTGCTGCAGGCGCTGGCCGCGGGCGCTGTCCTTGCGACCGCCTCCGGTTGCACATACAAGGACTTCCCCCGCCTCGGAATGCCCACTCCCGTCACGGAAGAGGCCCCGAGGATCCTCTCCCTGTGGCAGGGCTCTTGGGCCGCCGCCCTTGTGGTCGGCGTTCTGGTGTGGGGCCTGATCCTGTGGAGCGTGATCTTCCACCGGCGCAGCCGGACGAAGATCCAGATCCCCACGCAGACCCGGTACAACATGCCCATCGAGGCGCTGTACACCGCGGTTCCGATCATCATCGTGTCGGTGTTCTTCTACTTCACCGCGCGTGACGAGAACAAGCTGCTGACCAACCCTGACAAGCCGAAGCACGTGGTGAACGTGGTCGGCTTCCAGTGGAGCTGGGCGTTCAACTACATGGAGAACGTCGAGGGCCAGCCGGCGGGTCAGCCGCTGCGCCAGGTCAAGGAGCTCGACGCGATCCCGGACCGCTTCCTGGCGAAGGCCCCGGCCAACGCGGGCGGCGTCTACGAGGTCGGTACGCCGGGCGAGCGGAACCCGCAGAACGGCAACCCGGGCCCGACCCTGTGGCTGCCCAAGGGCGAGACGGTGGAGTTCATCCTCACCTCGCGGGATGTCATCCACTCCTTCTGGGTGGTGCCGTTCCTGATGAAGCAGGACGTCATCCCGGGGCACACCAACAGCTTCACGGTGACCCCGAACAAGGAGGGCACGTTCTTCGGCAAGTGTGCCGAGCTGTGCGGCCAGGACCACTCCCGCATGCTCTTCAACGTCAAGGTCGTCTCTCCTGAGCGCTACCAGCAGCATCTGAAGGACCTGGCCAAGAAGGGCCAGACCGGCTACCAGCCGGCGGGCATCGCGCAGACGGATCACGCGAAGAACGCGGAGACGAAGAACAAGTGAGCATCCTCAACGAACCCCAGGGTGCCGCCGCCGCGACGGCCACGGCAGCACCACCTGTACGCCGGAAGTCTCCCGGCGCCACGGTGATCAAGTGGATGACCACCACTGATCACAAGACGATCGGGTCGCTGTACCTGATCACGTCGTTCGCGTTCTTCTGCATCGGCGGCCTGATGGCGCTCCTCATGCGCGCCGAGCTCGCCCGCCCGGGTACGCAGATCATGTCGAACGAGCAGTTCAACCAGGCGTTCACGATGCACGGCACGATCATGCTGCTGATGTTCGCGACGCCGCTGTTCGCCGGTTTCGCCAACTGGATCATGCCGCTGCAGATCGGCGCGCCCGACGTGGCGTTCCCGCGGCTGAACATGTTCGCCTACTGGCTGTACCTCTTCGGTTCGCTGATGGCGGTGGGCGGCTTCCTCACCCCGCAGGGTGCGGCCGACTTCGGCTGGTTCGCCTACTCCCCGCTGTCGGACGCGGTCCACTCGCCGGGTGTCGGCGGTGACCTGTGGATCATGGGTCTGGCCATGTCCGGCTTCGGCACGATCCTCGGTTCGGTCAACTTCATCACCACGATCATCTGCATGCGCGCGCCGGGCATGACGATGTTCCGCATGCCGATCTTCACCTGGAACGTCCTGCTGACCGGTGTCCTGGTCCTGCTGGCCTTCCCGGTGCTCGCCGCCGCGCTGTTCGCCCTGGAGGCGGACCGCAAGTTCGGGGCGCAGATCTTCAACCCGGCCAACGGCGGTTCACTGCTCTGGCAGCACCTCTTCTGGTTCTTCGGCCACCCCGAGGTGTACATCATCGCCCTGCCGTTCTTCGGCATCATCTCCGAGGTCATCCCGGTCTTCAGCCGGAAGCCGATGTTCGGTTACGGCAGCCTCATCGCCGCCACGATCGCCATCGCCGGTCTCTCGGTGACGGTGTGGGCGCACCACATGTACGTCACGGGCGGCGTGCTCCTGCCGTTCTTCTCCTTCATGACCTTCCTGATCGCGGTCCCGACCGGTGTGAAGTTCTTCAACTGGATCGGCACCATGTGGAAGGGCTCGCTGTCCTTCGAGACGCCCATGCTGTGGGCCATCGGCTTCCTGATCACCTTCACCTTCGGTGGTCTGACCGGTGTCATCCTGGCCTCGCCGCCGCTGGACTTCCACGTCTCGGACTCGTACTTCGTGGTCGCGCACTTCCACTACGTGATCTTCGGTACGGTCGTCTTCGCGATGTTCGCCGGCTTCCACTTCTGGTGGCCGAAATTCACCGGCAAGATGCTGGACGAGCGCCTGGGCAAGATCACCTTCTGGACGCTGTTCGTGGGCTTCCACGGCACGTTCCTCGTCCAGCACTGGCTGGGTGTCGAGGGCATGCCGCGCCGTTACGCCGACTACCTGGCGGCCGACGGTTTCACCACGCTGAACACCATCTCGACCATCAGCTCGTTCCTGCTGGGCCTGTCGATCCTGCCGTTCTTCTACAACATCTGGAAGACCGCCAAGTACGGCAAGAAGGTCGAGGTCGACGACCCGTGGGGTTACGGCCGCTCGCTGGAGTGGGCGACCTCCTGCCCGCCGCCGCGGCACAACTTCCTCACCCTGCCGCGCATCCGTTCCGAGGCCCCGGCCTTCGACCTCCACCACCCGGAGATCGCGGCGCTGGAGCTCGAGGAGAACCTCGCGCACGACAAGGCCCTCGCGGGTGGCAAGGAGGCCGGCAAGTGAAGGTCCAAGGCCGGATGTTCCTCTGGCTCTCCGTCTTCATCCTGATCATGGCGATCGTGTACGGGGTGTGGGCGAAGGAGCCGGCGGGCGCGACCGCTCTGTTCCTGGCCTTCGGCCTGTGCGTGATGGTCGGCTACTACCTGGCGTTCACCGCACGCCGGGTGGACGTCGGCGCGCAGGACAACACGGAGGCCGATGTCGCGGACGAGGCCGGCGAGCTGGGCTTCTTCGCCCCGCACAGCTGGCAGCCGCTCTCCCTGGCCCTCGGCGGCTCGCTGGCCTTCCTGGCCGTGTGCTTCGGCTGGTGGCTGATGTTCTTCTCCGCCCCGATCATCCTGGTCGGCCTGTTCGGCTGGGTGTTCGAGTTCTACCGCGGTGAGAACGCGAACCAGTAGGTTCCGCAAGCACCGCACAGGCCGGGCCCCGCACACCACACGGTGTGCGGGGCCCGGCCGTTTCGCGTTCCACCGGCCGTTCCCGCCTCTTTTCGCACCCCCTCGCCCCTCCCGCGTGCCCCGTACGGCCCAATCGCGCGCCACTCCGTGAAGAGCACCCGTTCGCAGTCGCCAGGGGGCCGTGCCCGGGCTTCGTCCCTACGGTGTGACCATGAGTCACTCACCTCGATGCCGCACGGTCCTCGCGGGCACCGTGCTGCTGGTCCCGCTGGCGCTGGGGGGCTGCGGCGGCTCGTCGAACCCGTTGGCCGACAAGCCCTACGACGCCACCGGGCAGGTGGTGCTCAGCAGTTCCGACGAGGGGCAGAAGGCCGACCCCAGCAAACCGCTCGAGGTGCGGGCCAGCGGTGAGGACAGGATCACGGATGTCACCGCGACCGACGGGACCGGGCGCTACGTCGCGGGCGAGCTCGCCGCCGACGGCTCCGGCTGGCACAGCACGGGAGCGCTGGCCGCGGGCGCGCACTACACGGTGCGGGTCAGCACGGAGGACCCGGACGGGGCCCAGGGGCGCCGGACGATCGGTTTCGACACCAGCGCGGCGGACCGGCTGCTGAGGGTCAATTTCGGCCCGCAGAGCGGCACCTACGGCGTGGGACAGCCCATCACCGCCGAGCTCAGCGCCCCCGTTCAGGACCCGGCCGCCCGTACGGTCATCGAACGGGCCCTGAAGGTCGACGCACAGCCCGCCACGGAGGGCGCCTGGCACTGGGTGGACAACCGCACCCTGCACTACCGCCCCAAGGACTACTGGCCCGTCCACGCCACCGTCGACGTGCGCTCGGGGCTCGACGGCATAAAGGTGGCGCCCGGCCTCTACGGCGGCGGCTCCAAGCCCGTACGGCTGACCACGGGTGACCGCATCGAGGCCGTCACCGACGCCTCCGCCCACAGCATGACCGTGCTCCGCAACGGCCAGGAGATCCGGTCCATCCCGGTGACGACCGGCAAGCCGGGCTATGCCACCCGCAACGGGGTCAAGGTGGTCCTGGGGCGGGAATCCTTCGTACGCATGCGCGGCACCAGCATCGGCATCGCCGAGGGCAGCGACGACTCCTACGACCTGCCCGTCTACTGGGCCACCCGGGTCACCTGGAGCGGCGAGTACGTGCACGCCGCCCCCTGGTCCGAGGGCTCGCAGGGGGCGGAGAACGTCAGCCACGGCTGCACCGGCATGAGCACCGAGAACGCGAAGTGGTTCTTCGACACCATCCACCTGGGCGACATCGTCAAGGTCGTCGGCAGCCAGGGCACGACGATGACGCCGTTCGACAACGGGTTCGGTGACTGGAATCTTTCCTGGCAGCAATGGCGCGAGGGCAGTGCCCTCGCGGCCGGCAAGCGGGAGGGGACGGGGCCGGCCGATGCGGCGCGCTTGCGGCCGCAGCTTTGACGCTGCGGGTCCGCTGCGCGGCGCCTACCGGGGTGCCTCTTGCGCTTCGCGTGCGGCTGCGGGCCGGTGGCCCGTTGCGCCCGCCGGGTTGCCACCCGGGCCCGGTGCGCGTCCGCCGGTCGTGTTCGGCTGGTCGCGCAGTTCCCCGCGCCCCTGAAGGGGCGCGCCCCTCCGCCTTACCTTCCCGGTTGTGGGCAGGCGTTCCGCACGGCGGAACGGGTGGGCACAACCGGACCACCGGGCCGCACCCCTACGGGGCGCCCACCAAGTGCGGGTCCTGGCGCGGAGCGCCGCGCAGCAGGCCCGCCAGGGCATCGGCGAACGCCGCCGGGTCCAGGGGATGCGTCACCGCCGCGTCCGCGCGGCTCCACGTGGCCAGCCACGCGTCCTGGGGGCGGCCCATGAGGAGGAGGACCGGTGGGCAGCGGAAGACCTCGTCCTTGATCTGGCGGCACACGCCCATGCCCCCCGCGGGCGCCGTCTCGCCGTCCAGGACGCAGACGTCGATCCGGTGCTCCTCCAGGGCCCTGAGCACGGCCGGCAGCGTCGCGCACTCCAGATAGCGCACGGGGGGCACATCCGGGGCCGGGCGGCGTCCGGCGGCCAGCCGTACCTGTTCGCGGGTGCCCGCATCGTCGCTGTAGACCAGCACGGTGGCGGTCGGCTGCATCGTTCCTCCAGGTCTCGCAACTAGGGGCACGGCTGTGGCTCGGATGGATGCTACTCCGCGGGCGCCGCGCCCGAGGAGGGTCCGGCGTCCCCGGTATCCCGCCGCGGAGCGGGCCGACGCCCCGTCACCAGCGCCCCGGCCAGCGCCCGCGCGCACCGCTTCCCCCCTTCGGGGGACCACCGCGCGCGCTCCCGGATTGGGCCGTACGAGCAGCGCATACGGTCTTGACACACCGAACGGCACCCCCCGGAGTGAGCGCGAGATAAGCGACCGACATAATGTCGGTCGTGGCGACAGCAACAGCAGTAGATACCGGGCACGCGCACCCGTCGGTCAACCGGCCGAACCTCACCAGCGTCGGAACCATCATCTGGCTGAGTTCCGAGCTGATGTTCTTCGCGGCCCTCTTCGCGATGTACTTCACCCTGCGATCGGTGACCGGAACGGAGCACTGGAAGGAGCAGGCGTCCGCCCTGAACCTCCCGTTCTCGGCGACGAACACCACCATCCTGGTGCTCTCCTCCCTGACCTGCCAGCTCGGCGTCTTCGCGGCGGAACGCGGTGACGTCAAGAAGCTGCGCTCCTGGTTCACGCTCACGTTCGTGATGGGTGCCATCTTCATCGGCGGTCAGATCTTCGAGTACACGGACCTGGTCAAGAAGGACGGGCTGTCCCTGTCCTCCGACCCGTACGGCTCGGCCTTCTACCTGACGACCGGCTTCCACGGCCTGCACGTGACGGGCGGCCTCATCGCCTTCCTGCTGGTCCTGGGCAGGACGTACGCGGCGAAGAGGTTCACCCACCACCAGGCGACGGCGGCCATTGTCGTGTCCTACTACTGGCACTTCGTCGACGTGGTCTGGATCGGGCTCTTCGCCACGATCTACCTGATCAAGTAATCGAGGATTTCGATTCAGGTCCGCAGAGGACCAACAGTCCAGCATCGACGCAGAAGATCCTGACACCGGGGTAATCCGTGAAAAAGCTCTCCGCACGACGACGCCATCCGCTGGCGGCGGTCGTCGTCCTACTCTTCGCGCTGGCGGTAACTGGGGGGCTGTACGCCGCGTTCGCGCCGGCCGACACGGCCAAGGCCGATGACAGCGCCCAGTCCCTCGCCATCGAGGAGGGCAAGAAGCTCTATTCCGTGGGCTGCGCAAGCTGCCACGGCACCGGCGGTCAGGGCACCTCCGACGGCCCGAGCCTCGTCGGCGTGGGTGCCGCGGCCGTCGACTTCCAGGTCGCCACGGGCCGCATGCCGCTGCAGCAGCAGGGCGCTCAGGCACCCAGGAAGAAGGCCATCTACACCCAGGCCGAGATCGACCAGCTCGCGGCCTACGTCGCCTCGCTCGGCGCCGGCCCGTCCGTGCCGAACAAGGACCAGTACAGCCCGGACGGCGCGGACATCGCCAAGGGCGGCGAGCTCTTCCGGACGAACTGCGCCCAGTGCCACAACTTCACCGGCAAGGGCGGCGCCCTCTCGAACGGCAAGTACGCTCCGGACCTGACGGACGTCAACCCGAAGCACATCTACGAGGCCATGCAGACCGGCCCGCAGAACATGCCTTCCTTCCCCGACACGACGATGTCGGAGAAGAACAAGAAGGACATCATCGCGTACCTCGACACGGTCAACACCAGCAAGTCGGAGACCCCGGGCGGCCTCGAACTGGGTGGGCTCGGCCCCGTCAGTGAGGGTCTGTTCGCGTGGGTCTTCGGACTCGGCGCGATGGTCGTGCTCGCCATCTGGGTCGCAGCCCGGACCGCAAAGGCCAAGAAGTCATGAGTAGCCAAGACATTCCAGAAGAGAACCTGCCGCAAGAGCAGGGCGACACGCACAGCAGTGACGTGACCAAGCCGGCCGGCGACCCGTTCGCCGACCCGGGTCTGCCGCCGCACGAGCACCGTAAGCAGGACATCGACGAGCGGGCCGCCAAGCGGTCCGAGCGCATGGTGGCCATGCTGTTCCTCGTGTCGATGATCGCCACCGTCGGGTTCATCGCCTCGTACGTGTCGATCCCGGTCGACAAGATCGTCTACGTCTTCCCGATCGGCCACGTCAGCGCGCTGAACTTCGCGCTGGGCCTGACCCTCGGTGTGGCGCTGTTCTGCATCGGCGCGGGCGCCGTCCACTGGGCCCGCACCCTGATGTCGGACGTGGAGGTCGCCGACGAGCGACACCCGATCGAGGCCGCGCCCGACGTCAAGGCCAAGGTCCTCGCCGACTTCAAGCAGGGCGCCGAGGAGTCGGCGTTCGGCCGCCGCAAGCTGATCCGCAACACCATGTTCGGCGCGCTGGCCCTGGTGCCGCTCTCCGGCGTGGTGCTGCTCCGCGACCTCGGTCCGCTGCCGGGCACCAAGCTCCGCAAGACCTCCTGGTCCGAGGGCAAGATGCTGATCAACCAGAACACCCTGCAGCCGCTGCGTCCCGAGGACGTCCAGGTCGGGTCCCTCACCTTCGCCATGCCCGAGGGCATGAAGGAGGAGGACCACGACTTCCAGCAGGAGATCGCCAAGGCCGCCCTGATGATCGTCCGGATCCGTCCGGAGAACATCAAGGACAAGAAGAGCCTGGACTGGGGTACCGACGGCATCCTGGCCTACTCCAAGATCTGCACCCACGTCGGCTGCCCGATCAGCCTCTACGAGCAGCAGACGCACCACGTGCTGTGCCCGTGCCACCAGTCCACCTTCGACCTGTCCGACGGCGGCCGCGTGATCTTCGGCCCCGCCGGTCACGCTCTGCCGCAGCTGCGGATCAAGGTCAATGACAAGGGCTACCTCGAGGCGATGGGCGACTTCGCCGAGCCGGTCGGTCCTGCCTTCTGGGAGCGCGGATGAGTACTGCAACGACGAACACCCCCGGCGCGGACGCGCCGGGGCGGCGCAAGGCGCCCGCCGGTGAGCGGGTCGCCGACTGGGCCGACGGCCGGCTGGGCATCTACAGCCTGGCCAAGGCCAACATGCGCAAGATCTTCCCGGACCACTGGTCCTTCATGCTGGGCGAGGTCTGCCTCTACAGCTTCCTGATCATCATCCTCACGGGTGTGTATCTGACGCTGTTCTTCCACCCGAGCATGGCGGAGACCGTCTACCACGGTCCGTACGTCCCCATGCAGGGCATGCGGATGTCGGAGGCCTTCGCCTCCACCGTGAACATCAGCTTCGACGTCCGCGGCGGTCTGCTGGTCCGGCAGATCCACCACTGGGCGGCGCTGATCTTCCTCGCGGCGATGTTCCTGCACATGATGCGCGTCTTCTTCACGGGCGCCTTCCGCAAGCCGCGTGAGATCAACTGGCTGTTCGGCTTCCTGCTGTTCTTCCTCGGCATGTTCACCGGCTTCACCGGTTACTCGCTGCCGGACGACCTGCTGTCGGGCACCGGTGTCCGCTTCATGGAGGGCGCGATCCTGTCCGTGCCGATCATCGGCACGTACATCTCGATGTTCCTCTTCGGCGGCGAGTTCCCCGGCTCGGACTTCGTGCCGCGCTTCTTCTCGATCCACGTGCTGCTGCTGCCGGGCATCATGCTCGGTCTCGTGGTCGCGCACATGATCCTCGTCGTGTACCACAAGCACACGCAGTACCCCGGCCCCGGCCGGACCGAGAAGAACGTCGTCGGCATGCCGCTGATGCCGGTCTACATGGCCAAGGCCGGTGGCTTCTTCTTCCTGGTCTTCGGTGCCATCGCGGCCATCGCCGCGATCGCCACGATCAACCCGATCTGGGCCATCGGCCCGTACCGTCCGGACCAGGTGTCCACCGGCGCCCAGCCCGACTGGTACATGGGCTTCGCCGAGGGTCTGATCCGTGTCATGCCGGGCTGGGAGGTCAACGTCTGGGGCCACACGTTCGTCCTGGGCGTGTTCATCCCGATCGTGATCTTCCCGCTGGTGCTGTGCTCGATCGCCGTCTGGCCGTTCATCGAGTCCTGGGTCACCGGTGACAAGCGCGAGCACCACCTGCTGGACCGCCCGCGCAACGCCCCGACGCGCACCGCCTTCGGTGCCGCCTGGATCACCGCGTACTTCGTGATGCTGGTCGGTGGTGGCAACGACCTGTGGGCCACCCACTTCCACCTGTCGATCAACGCCATCACGTGGTTCGTCCGCGTCGGCTTCTTCGTCCTGCCGGTCCTGGTGTTCATCGCCACGCGCCGCATGTGCATGGGCCTCCAGCGCCGTGACAAGGACAAGGTGCTGCACGGCCGGGAGACGGGCATCATCAAGCGCCTGCCGCACGGTGAGTTCATCGAGGTCCACGAGCCGCTCTCGCAGGAGCAGCTGCACACGCTCACCTCGCACGAGCAGCCGACGCCGCTCGAGCTCGTCCCCGAGGTCGACGAGAACGGCGTCGAGCGCAAGGTGACCGGCTCGCAGAAGCTCCGCGTGAAGCTCTCGAAGGGCTTCTACGGCGAGGGGACGCAGGTTCCCAAGGCGACCGCGGAGGAGTTCCACGAGATCACCAGCGGCCACGGCCACCACTGATCCGGTCCGGCCGGCGAACCGCCGGTGAGTGATCGCTGATCGCCACACGAAGAGCCCCGTCCAGCGCGTGGACGGGGCTCTTCGACGTTCCCGGGCCTGGATAGGCTGGACCGCGAGCCCGCGGAAGGCCGCGGACCCGAGACCGACCACCAGGAGCGTGGACCATGAACGTTGTGACCCCGGCAGGCGGCGACAGCGCGGTGGCCCCCTCCTGGCCCGGCCTGCTGAACACCCTGCTCGACGGCGCGGACCTCGGCGCGGACGAGACCGCCTGGGCCATGGACCGCATCATGCGCGGCGAGGCCACCGACGCCCAGATCGCGGGCTTCGCGGTGGCCCTGCGCGCCAAGGGCGAGACGGTCGCCGAGATCTCCGGCCTCGTCCGGGCCATGTACGCGCACGCCAACCTCATCGAGGTGCCCGGCCCGAGCGTGGACATCGTGGGCACCGGCGGCGACGGCGCCAAGACCGTCAACATCTCCACGATGGCCTCCATCGTGGTGGCGGGCACCGGTGTCAAGGTCGTCAAGCACGGCAACCGCGCCGCCTCGTCCGCCAGCGGGGCCTCGGACGTCCTGGAGAAACTGGGCGTCGACCTGGACCTCACCCCGCGCCGGGTCGTCGAGGTCGCGGAGGAGGCGGGCATCACCTTCTGCTTCGCCGTGAAGTTCCACCCCTCGCTGCGCTACGTCGCGGCCGCGCGCCGCGAACTGGGCATCCGTACGACCTTCAACGTGCTCGGCCCGCTGACCAACCCCGCCCGGGTGCGGGCCCAGGCCACCGGCGTCGCCGACGCCCGGATGGCCCCCATCCTCGCCGGGGTGCTCGCCGAGCGGGGCTCCTCCGCGCTGGTCTTCCGCGGCGACGACGGGCTGGACGAGCTGACCACCACGGCCACCTCGCGCGTGTGGGTGGTGCGGGACGGGCAGGTCCGCGTGGAGCCCTTCGACCCGCGGGACGTGGGCATCCCGCTGGTCCCGGTCGAGGCACTCAAGGGCGCCGACGCCGCGTACAACGCGGATGTCGCCCGCCGGCTGCTGGCGGGCGAGACCGGGCCCGTACGGGACGCGGTCCTGCTGAACGCGGCGGCGGCCCTGGTCGCGCTGGACCCGACGGACGCGCCGCTCACCGAGCAGATCGCGGCGGGCATCGCCCGGGCCGCGGAGTCCGTCGACTCCGGCGCGGCGAAGCGGGCGCTGGAGCGCTGGGTGACCGCGAGCAACAAGTAGGGGCCTGAGCGCGGGTATCGGCGGAAAGGGCGTCCGTATCACGGACGCCCTTTCCGCCCCGCGATCAGTTGTGCCATACTCCCTGCCAGGTCACGAGTGACAGCGAAACGGCCCCGGCCCGCTGTCCGGCAACCCTCCTTCCGTGGCGGGGTGCCCCGGGTGATGACCGGGTCGCAGGCAACAGGTCCTGCGGCAAGCGCGGATCCCTCGCCAGGGATCCTGGTCATTGAGGGAGATCCATCATGACGCAGCGAATGCGATAGGGCCCGACGGCCCGTTTCCCGTTTTTCTCAGGTGCGCTCCGCGCGGCGGGTTTCCCGTGTGCCGAGTCGCCATTTCCGCACCCCGCAGAGGAACTCGCGGGTGCGTGTACACAGTCTCTTTCTGTCTGTACCCGGGAGAATTCGCCATGTCCGCATGCCCTGTTGTCGCCGAGCCCGCTGTCGGTTCCGCCGTCGCCACCGCCCCGCTGCCCGTCCTCGGGAACGACGTCCGCGTCCCGCTCGCTTCCGGGGGCGAGGTGACCTACGCGGCGCTCGACTACGCGGCCAGCGCGCCCGCGCTCCAGCGGGTCTGGGACGACGTGGCGGCGTACGCCCCCTACTACGGCAGCGTGCACCGCGGCGCGGGCCACCTCTCCCGGCTGTCGACCGAGCTCTTCGAGAACAGCCGCGCGGAGGTCGCGGAGTTCCTGGGCTGCCGCCCCGGCGACGAGGTGGTCTTCACCCGCTCGACCACCGACTCGCTCAACCTGCTCGCGGCCGTACTCCCGCGGGGGACGCGGGTGTTCGTCTTCGAGTCCGAGCACCACGCGGCACTGCTCCCGTGGGAGCGGCGCGCGGACCTCGCGGTCACCTACCTCGACGCGCCGTGCTCGCCCCGGCAGGCCGTGGAGATCCTGGAGCGCGCCCTGGCCGACCGAGAGCCCTACGGTCCCGCGCTGGTGTGCGTGACGGGGGCGTCCAATGTGACCGGAGAGCTGTGGCCCGTACGGGAGTTGACCGCCGCCGCCCACGCGCACGGCGCCCGTATCGTGGTCGACGCGGCGCAGCTCGTGCCGCACTGCCCGGTCGACGTCACCGCGTGGGACTGCGACTGGATCGCCTTCTCCGGGCACAAGCTGTACGCGCCGTTCGGCGCCGGAGTGCTGGCGGGACGGGCGGACTGGCTGCGCGACGCCGAGCCGTACCTCGCGGGCGGCGGCGCCAGCCGCTCGGTGACACGTGCCGACGGGGGCGTGACGGTCGAATGGCACGACGGCCCCGCCCGGCACGAGGCGGGCTCGCCCAACGTCATCGGTGCCTACGCCATCGCCTCGGCCTGCAGGGCGCTGCGCGAGGTGGGCTTCGACCGCGTCGTCGAACGCGAGCGGCACCTGGTCGCGACCGTCCGCGAGGGCCTCGCCGGGGTGCCGGGCGTCCGCGTCCTGTCGCTCTTCGGCGACGACGCCGCGCGGGTCGGCGTCCTGTCCTTCGTCGTCGACGGCTGGAACAGCTCCCGCCTCGCGGCGGCGCTCTCCGCGGAGTACGGGATCGGCGTGCGGGACGGTCTCTTCTGCGCGCACCCCTTGGTGCGGAAGCTCGCGGGCGGCTCCCCTGACGGGAGGGCCTTGAACGCGGTCCGGGTGAGCTTCGGGGTGGGGACGCCGGACGAGCACGTGGAGCGGTTCGTACGGGCGGTGCGGGAGCTTGTCTTGTGACGGAGGGCGCCTACTGGGGTGCGGCTTGCGCTGCGCGCGCGTCTGCGGGCCGGTGGGGGCTGGCCGCGCAGTTCCCCGCGCCCCTGACGGGGCGCGCCCGCTGTACGTACCCGTCCCCCCGGTTGTGGGCAGGCGTTCCGCACGGCTGGGGGCACCTCCCGGACGGAGTCTGGGGGAGGG
>NZ_JAINFC010000138.1 GCF_020740835.1 Streptomyces sp. UNOC14_S4 | reverse complement strand
GTACCGGAGGAGCCCCATGACGAGATCCGCGCGACCCACCGGGAGACACCGCGCCCGCCTGGCCGCGGCCCTACTCGCCGCATGCGCCGCACTGGGCACCGGCACCGCCGCAACAGCCCGCTCCGCCCCCACCGCCACCCGGACCACGGCCGACACACCATCGCCCGACGCCCCGCACCGCGGGGTCGTCACCCTGGCACACCGGCCGGGCGACTCCCCCACCCCCGGACGCGACCGCGCCGCGCGCACCTTCCTGGAAGGCCGCCGAGCCCAAGCAGCCACGGCGCACAAAGCCTCCATATCCAGCGGTCAACGACCACAGGACGCCAACCTCACACACAACTGGTGGGGCATCTTCCCCCAACCAGGCACCCACGACGGCATCATGGCCACCCACACCGTCGACCCGTCCTACCACGTGACGGACCCGGAGAACTTCACATACGCGCCCACGACCAAGGCGCAGGGCTCCTGCATGGAGATGGTCACCGCCTACTGGAACTCCGGTGACGAGCTCTGGGCATGGGACTGGTGCTCCAGCCCCGGCGGCCCCGCCAAGACCGTCCCGATCAACGCCGACTTCCTGGCGACGTACACCACCACGGCATCCGGGCACCCCGCCTACACCGTGCAGATGGCCAAGGACAGCGCGGGCACCAATCAGTGGTCCGCGTACCTCTACAACTACCGCACCTCCGGCTGGGACCTCCTCTACCGGCAGTCCGGCAGCGACCGGAGCGGGCTGAACTACGGCTGGGACATGTTCGAGATCTACGCGAGCGTCAACCCGGCGACGGGGACGGGCTATTACTGCACCGAGGCGCGCGGCACCGTCTTCGACAGCAGCTCCGTCCAGCTGCGCAGCGGCGGCAAGTGGAATCCGGCCCGCCCGGCCGACGCACCCTGGACGGACACGTCCCCGAACGGGCGGGACTTCCTCTGCCCGGCCCTGCGCTTCGTCCAGGCCGGTGCCAACGATCACTGGACGGTGCGGCAGTAGCCGGACCGGATGCCGACGCAGACGCCATAGGCACAACAGGGCAAATCACCATAAAGAATGAGATCACCGCACCCCATATCAGAACAATCTGCCCACGCCGACACCGCTCGACGGCACGGAACGGCATGGGGTTAGCATGTGAGCGCCACCTAGCTCGAAAGAGAAGTGCCCTGTGACTGTCAACGACGACTCGTTCACAAACTGGAAGAACCGCGAGGAGATCGCGGAGTCGATGATCCCGATCATCGGGAAGCTGCACCGGGAGCGGGACGTCACGGTCCTGCTCCACAGCCGCTCCCTGGTGAACAAGTCGGTGGTCAGCATCCTCAAGACCCACCGGTTCGCCCGGCAGATAGCCGGTGAGGAACTCTCGGTCACGGAGACGATGCCGTTCCTGCGGGCTCTCACCACGCTCGACCTCGGTCCTTCCCAGATCGACATCGGCATGCTCGCCGCCACCCACAGGAGCGACGACCGCGGTCTCACGGTGGAGGAGTTCACGGCCGAGGCCGTCGCGGGCGCGACGGGCGCCGACAAGATCGAGTGCCGTGAGGGGCGCGACGTCGTGCTCTACGGCTTCGGCCGCATCGGCCGCCTCCTGGCCCGTCTGCTCATCGAGAAGGCCGGTTCCGGCAACGGCCTGCGGCTGCGCGCCATCGTCGTCCGCCAGGGCGGTGACCAGGACATCGTCAAGCGCGCCTCGCTGCTGCGGCGCGACTCCGTCCACGGCCAGTTCCAGGGCACGATCACCGTCGACGAGGAGAACAACACGATCCTCGCCAACGGCAACGAGATCAAGGTGATCTACGCCAACGATCCGTCCGAGATCGACTACACGGCGTACGGCATCAAGAACGCCATCCTCATCGACAACACCGGCAAGTGGCGCGACCGCGAGGGCCTGTCGCACCACCTGCGCCCCGGCGTCGACAAGGTCGTCCTGACCGCGCCGGGCAAGGGCGACGTCCCCAACATCGTCCATGGCGTCAACCACGACACGATCAAGCCGGACGAGCGCATCCTCTCCTGCGCGTCCTGCACCACGAACGCGATCGTCCCGCCGCTGAAGGCGATGGCCGACGAGTACGGCGTCCTGCGCGGCCACGTGGAGACCGTCCACTCGTTCACCAACGACCAGAACCTGCTGGACAACTACCACAAGGCCGACCGCCGCGGCCGCTCCGCGCCGCTCAACATGGTCATCACCGAGACCGGTGCCGCCTCCGCCGTCGCCAAGGCGCTGCCCGATCTCAAGGCGAAGATCACCGGCAGCTCGATCCGCGTCCCGGTGCCGGACGTCTCGATCGCGATCCTCAACCTGCAGCTCGCGCGCGAGACCACCCGCGAGGAGGTCCTCGACCACCTCCGCGACGTCTCGCTGAACTCGCCGCTCAAGCGCCAGATCGACTTCACCACCGCCCCCGACGCCGTCTCCATGGACTTCGTCGGCTCGCGCCACGCCTCGATCGTCGACGCGGGCGCCACCAAGGTCGAGGGCGACAACGCGATCCTCTACCTCTGGTACGACAACGAGTTCGGCTACTCCTGCCAGGTCATCCGCGTCGTGCAGTACGTGTCCGGGGTGGAGTACCCGACCTTCCCGGCGCCGCGGGCCTGACCCGACGCGTCCCGGCGGCGTTGTGTGCCGGACGGGCCCGCCGACGGCCCGTCCGGCGCGGTGGTCATGGCTTCGGGTCCGCGACCACCGCGAAGGCCTCCACCTCCAGCAGCAGGTCCGGCCGGAAGAGCGCGGAGACCTGCACCGCCGAGCTCGCGGGCAGCCGCTCGGTGCCGAGGAAGCCGAGGAACTCGTCCCGCGCCGCGCGCACGGCGGGCAGGTGGGCGATGTCGGTGACGAAGTACGTGAGCTTGACGACGTCGCCGAAGGCCGCGTCCGCCGCGGCCAGGCACCGGCGCAGGTTCTCGAAAACCTGCCGGGCCTGGGCGCCCGTGTCACCGGCGCCGACGAGCTCACCGTTCTCGTCGAGGGCGACCTGGCCCGAGACGGCGACGAAGCGGCCGGTGCCGGAGACCACGTGGGTGTAGCCCGCGCCGGGGGTCACACCGGCGGGGTCGGGGATGTGGGTGAGGTGCGTGTGTCGTGCCATGGCGCCATCCTCGACGGGCCCCCGCCGCGTACGCCAGCACGAAGATCACATCCCCCGGCGCCGGCTGCTGAAAGGCCGTCACCCCGGGGCGAGCCCGTAGACGCGCCGTGCCGTGCCCGAGCCGATCATCGCGGTGACGCGCCGCGCGTCGGCGGCGGTCCAGGCCCCGTCCCGTACCCATCCGTCGGTGAGGCCGGACAGGGCCTCGGTGAAGAGACGGGTGCCGACCACGTAGAGCTCGGGGAGCCCGTAGGCGTCCGTGGAGAACATCACCTTCCCGAACGGGGCGAGTTCGAGCGTCTCGGCGAGGACCGCCCGAGCGCGGGCGCCGACGTGGGTGAGCGTGAGGCCGACGTCGGTGTACACGTGGGGGAAGGCGTGGGCGAGGTAGCCCGCGCCGCGGTGGTACGGGTAGGTGTGCAGCAGCACCAGCCGGCAGCGGGTGGGGGCCACCGCCCGGATGAAGTCGGTGAGGAGCAGCGGGTCGCAGCGGTGCAGGCACAGGTCGGGGTCACCGAAGCCGGTGTGCAGTTGGAGGGGGAGCCCGGTCCCGGCTGCCGTCCACAGCAGGTGCCGCAGCAGAACGGGGTCGCGCAGCCGCTCCCCCGGTGCGCGGGCGGCCAGCCAGCGGTCGGCGGCGGCGCGTACGTCGGTGGCGGCGGGCCGCCCGGGGTCGAGGTCCAGCCCGTGGCGGTAGGCGACGACCGATTTGAAGGCGACAGCGGTGCGGGTGGCCGTGTGCACGGCGTCGGTGCCTCGACGAAGGCGTGGGTGGAACCCGCGGTGTCGGCGGTGTGCTCCGCGAGGGTCTCCAGGCGCGCGATCTCGTGGGCCCGTCCTCCTGCCGCCGCGGCGAGCTCGTCGAGGCCGGTCAGCCTGTCGGTCAGCCCGTCGGACAGGCCGTCGGACAGGCCGTCGGACAGGCCGTCGGACAGGCCGTCGGACAGGCCGGTGTCCACGAGGAAGTCGCCGATGCCGGTGGCGCCGAGGAGCCGCCGGAGGGTTTCCTCCGTGCCGAGTTCGGCGCGGCGGGCGAGATAGTCGGCGGGCGGGCAGTGCTCCGGCAGCCCGAGCAGCGGCGGACACCAGCGGCGCAGCGCGAAGCCGAGCTGGGTGTCGAAGAAGGTGGTGCCGGGGGCCGCGGGAGCGTCGGACTCCGTCAGGTACGCGGCGAACTGCTCGGCGCCGAGGGGCGAACGGGCCACGCCGTGGCAGTGATGGTCGACCAGAGCGGGGCCCGGCTCTGGTCCTTGGGCGTGTCCATGGGTGGTCATCTTCCGCTGTCCTGAGGTCGGTTGGTCTGCTGGTCGGCGGCCGGCCGGTCGGTCGGTTCAGTAGCGGTTGCGGAGGGCCTCGGCCAGTTCGCGCGGGGAACGGCCCCGGGCGAGCTCGGCCTCGCCGCGGCGGACCGCGAGGAGCGCTTCGAAGAGGGCGCCGCCCAGCTCGGCGCGCAGCAGCTCCGACCGGGCGAAGTGGTCGAGCGCGGCGGGCAGCGAGGAGGGCAGGCGCGGGGTGGTGCCGGTGTCCGCGGGGTTCCCGGGGACGGGTTCCGGAAGAGTGAGCTCGCGGTCGATGCCATGGAGCCCGGCGGCGATGACGGCTCCCACGAGGAGATAGGGGTTGGCGGCCGCGTCGAAGCACTTGAGCTCGGCGTTGGCGGCGTCCGGGCCGAGGGGCGGCCCGGGGATGAAGCGGAGGGCCGCTTCACGGTTCTCCACGCCCCAGCACTGGTACGCGCCAGCCCACAGGTTGGGGCGCAGGCGGAGGTAGCTGGCGGGCAGCGGGGCGCCGACGGCCAGCAGCGCGGGGAGCTCCTCCAGCGCCCCGGCGAGGAAGGACTCGCAGGTACGGGTCATGCCGTGCGGCCCGTCGCCCGCGCGGCAGAGGTTCTTGCCGTCCCGCCAGAGGCTCAGATGGAGGTGGGCGCCGTTGCCGACGGGACCCGCCGTGACGACGGGGGCGAAGGAGGCGGAGAGCCCGTGCCGGTGCGAGACCGCGCGGACGGTCTCGCGCACCAGGACCACGAGGTCGGCCGCGCGGACCGGGTCGGCAGGGGCGACGGAGACCTCGAACTGGCCTGCCGTGTACTCGGGATGGATCTGCAGGACGTCGACGTCCTGGACGGCGAGGGCCTCGAAGAGGTCGCGGACATAGTCGGAGAGGCCGACCACGCGCGTCATGCCGTACGCGGGGCCCTCGGCGGCGTGGGGCACGTGCGGCCCCCGTTGTTCCGTGGGGTGGGCGGTGACGGTCCATTCGGTCTCGAAGCCCATGCGGAACTCGAGTCCCGTCTCGGCGGCGCGGGCCGTCATCCGCCGGGCGAACTGCCGCTGGCAGGCGGCGTACGGGGTGCCGTCCTGCTCATAGCGGTCGACCGGCGCCCAGGCCCAGCCGGGCTGGGCCGCCAGGCAGGTGAGCCGGTCGAGGTCGGGGACGAGGCGGAGGTCGCCGACGGGGCCGCCGATGTGCGGGCTGGTGACGGCCGAGTCGTCCGAGAGGTAGACGTCGAAGACCGGGGACATGCCGACGCCCCACTGGGCGGCCTGCGGGAGACGTGCGGTGGGAACGGCCTTGACGCGGGTGACGCCCGCGTTGTCGACCCAGGTCAGGGCGACGCCGTGAATGTCCTTCGCGGTCAGGCGGGCGGCGTGCTGCCGGGCCTGCGACCCCGCGTGCTCCCGTTCGGTGCTGTCCAAGGCGTGCCTCCTCGTGGCCCGCTGGCCGCCGCCCCGCCCGGGGGCGGCCGTCCGGGGCCGCCGCGGGCCCGGGTGGGGCGGGCGTCACTTCCTGTTCGCCATCGGTGCCATTAGATCGCACACCCGCCCGTGAGGGCGGGCGCTTGCGACGAGCGGGTCGCGCGGTAGGGGTGGTACGGGCGGTATGGGCAGTGCGGGCGGGTCAGTCGGACCGGTCGGAGCAGGCGGCCGGTCCGGGCAGCGGACCGTGGACGGGGGCGGGGGCGGCGCACTCGGGGCACCAGTAGCCGTCGCCGTGGACATAGGCCCAGCCGAGCTCCTTGATGTGCGGGGTGGCGGTGTGGGCGTGGTGGAGGAGGTATCCCCACAGATCGTCGTCGCGCGTCGGGCCGGGGTCGGAGATGACGAGGTCGAAGGTGGTGCGGGCGTCGCAGCCGCGATGGTCGCACGCCAGATAGAACCGGACCGGTCCGGGGGTCTTTCCTGCGGTCGTCAAGCTCATGCGCTCCACTGTCGGGGAGCCATCCGCCGGATGGAGGCGCGATCGCCGCATCTCTCCCCCGCACCGGTGACGCTACGTGTGAGTACGACGAGGATGGGGTAACGATGCGTGGCTGAGCGTACGGGTAGCGGCGCCCCACAGGGGCGCGGGGAACTGCGCGACCAGCCGAAGGCAACCCGCAGCCGCCAAGCGCCCCAAGAGGCACCCCAGTAGGCGAAAACGGGGTACGGGGGCGAAGCCCCCGCGCGACCCGAACCCCATAAGGCGGTCTTGAAACCTGACAACACAAGCCCACGATAGGTCACATGCGAATCGGCATAGCCCTCCCCCAGTACGGCACCCACGCACACCCCACCCGCATCGCGGACTTCGCGAGGGACGCCGAGGCCGCGGGCTTCGACTCCTTCTGGGTCAACGACCGCGCCCTGACGCCCGTGGAGCCCGACGACGTCTATCCGATGCCGGGTTACACCCCGGAGAACCCGTATCCCCCGGAGTACACCACCTACCTCGACCCGCTCACCGTGCTGACCGTCGCCGCCACCGCGACCACCCGGGCACGCCTGGGCACGAGCGTCCTCAACGCCACGTGGTATCCACCGCTGTTGCTCGCCCGGACGCTCACGACCCTCGACCGGCTGAGCGGCGGCCGTCTGGACGTGGGGCTGGGCATCGGCTGGATGCGTGACGAAGCCGCGGCGCTCAACACGGACTTCGGCAAGCGGGGCGCGCACCTCGACGAGATCCTCGACATTCTGCGCGGGATCTGGACCGAGAACCCCTTCGCGCACGAGGGCCCCAACTGGCGTATCCCACGCGCCCATGTGGACCTGCGTCCGGCGCAGCGGCCGCATCCGCCCGTCCTGTTGGGCGGGTTCAGCCCGGCCGCGCTGCGCCGGGTCGGCCGCAGGGCGGACGGCTGGGCGGGGGTGGCGATGTCGCCGAGCAGGCACGCCGCCGTATGGGCCGTCGCACGCCGGGCGGCGGAGGAGGCCGGGCGCGACCCGGCGGCGCTGCGTCAGGAGATCCGCTTCTTCCCGGAGCCGGGGGCGACGCCGGAGAGTATCGCGGCGGCCCTGTCCACCGTCCGCGCGACAGGGGCGGACGGCTGCTTCTTCGACCTCCAGCAGACGGTGCGGGAGCCGACGGAAGCCCTGGGCCTGGGCATCAGGGCGCTGGAGCGGTACCGGGCGGGCGGATAGCACGGCGGGCGGGCGACCAGCGACCGTACGCGATCAGCAGTCGGCGTACGCGATCATGCGCTCGAACTCGGCGAGCTGGAGGGGGTCTATGCGTCCTTCCTCCAGGGAGAGCAGCCACGGCACCAGTTCCGATGCCGCATCGAGCTCGTTGTAGAAGCCGAATTCAAGGAAGGCGAGGTCCCACTCGAACAGCCAGCCTTCGAGCATGTCGAAGAGATGCCGGTCGGCTGCTTCGGTCCGGGTCCCGGCCCAGATGGTCAGCCACGGTTCGAGGGTGCCCATGCACATGGAGATCACCTCCAGCGCTTCGAAGACGGACTCGGTGCCGGGGTGCTCGTGCAGTATTTTCCGCCACCAGGCATGCCAGACCGCCTCCAGCGCTTCCCGTTCGGGCCGCGGCCAGTCCCGCCATTCGGCGGTGACCAGACGGGAGGCGACCATGCTGTGGTCGGGGCCGACCTGCTCGCCGGTGACCATGAGGCGCACGATCCGGGGTGTCATCCGCCGGTACTGGCTGTGGAAGTCGTCCCAGTGGTCGGAGCCCTCGAAGGCGACGAGCCCGACCAGGTCCTCGGGCACCTGGTCCGGGTGGCCCGCAAGGGCCGCGAAGTCCTCTTCGGTGTAGCAGTAGGTGCAGCCGCCCGGGGTGAACGGCTGGGCGATGAAGGGGGCGAAGGCGGTGTCCAGCGCGTCGAGGGCGTCCTGGAGCCGCTGGTGCGGGTCGGTCACGGATGGCCTGCTGAGGTACTCCGTCCGGCTTCCCGGCGAAGAGAGCGACGCTATCACGGACGGCGACCGCAGACGATCAGTCCTGTCGCGGGAGCAGCAGCGTGCGCAGGTCGACGATGCGGTAGCCGTGGGCGTGGACGGCGTCGACGATCCGCGGGAGCGCCTCGGCGTCCAGTGCCGCGTCCTGGCCGGTGTCGGCGCCGACGTGCATCTGCACGATCTGCCCGGGCGACAGGTCCCGCACCACCCGGTCGACGGCCTTCTGGACCGTGATGCCGCCCGCGGGGCCGAGGTAGCCCTGGGTGTCGGTGGTGAATTCGATGTCGGCGTAGCCGAGTTCGTTGACGCAGGCGATGCCCCGCGGGGTGGTGGCGCTGTAGGGGAAGCGGAAGAACGGCAGGGGTTCCTCGCCCGCCGCCGCGCGGATGGCCCGGTCGGCCCGCAGTACTTCGTCCGCCGCCTGCGGACAGGTGAGGCCGTCGAAGAGGGGGTGACTGTAGGAGTGGCTGCCGATGCCGTGTTCGGCGGCCATCGCCCGTACGGCGGCGGGGTGGCTCTCGGCGAACCGGCCGGTCGGGAAGAACGTGGCGGGGACGTGGCGTTCGCGCAGCACGTCCAGCACGGTGGCGACGCCGGTCTCGTCCCATGCCGCGTTGAACGTGAGGGCGACCACGTGCCGCGTGGTGCGCATCCGCCTGTTCTCGGAGCCGAAGAGGGCCGCCGACGGGCCCTGTTCGGTGTGGGCCCGCATGCTCGTGGCGGACGGCGAGGAAGCGTAGGCCGCGGGAGCGGGGTGCGGATGCCCGCTCCCGGGCAGGACGGTCACGGCCAGGGCGGTCAGGACGGCCAGGGAGGTCGCGACCGCGGAGGCGAAGCGCTGCATGCCCGGCCCAACGCGCCGGGCCGCGGCGCGACACGCCCGTACGCGTGTCCGCACACGTCCACGCATGTCCACGCGCGTCCGCGCGCATCCCCGCCGTCCCGCCGTCCCGCCGTGGCGGTCAGGTCGTCTGCGCCTGGTCGTAGAGGGTCTTGATGTCGTCGCCGAAGTACGGCCCGAACATCGTGTTCGGCAGGAAGACGTAGCCGAAGCTGTTCACCGATGCCTGGAGTCCGGTGCCGGTGGACTCGTCGAAGGACGCGAACCACGGGCCACCGCTGGAGCCGCCCGTCATATTGCAGGACAGGCCGTGGTCCTTGGTGAGGAGGAAGTCCTTGATGGACGTCCCGCTGCAGTAGATGAGCTTGGTCCCGTCGTACGGGGAGGCGGCGGGGAAGCCGAAGGCGTAGAGGGACTGGTTGTATGCGCCGTTGAACTGGAGGCCCTGGGCACCGACGGCCTGCGTGAGGGTCTGGCCGCCCAGCGGGCCGACGACGGCGGCGCCGACGTCGAAGTTCATGTCCTCACTGGCGACCCACTGGGGCGTGGACATCGTCTTGGTCGCGGTCCAGGTGCCGTAGGGCGACTGCCCGTCGTGGTATCCGGGGGCGAACGTCCAGTTGGTGTGCCAGGCGCCCTGGTACTTGACGCAGTGGCCCGCGGTGAGGACGGTGCTGCCGTTCTGGCTGGTGACGGCGTCACCGGAGCAGGACGCATTGCGGCCCTGGAAGGTGAAGAACACCCGCCCGGTGGTCTTCAGGACGGCGCCGCTCCCGCTCCAGGCTCCGCCGGGCTGGGGGAAGTCCTTCACGGTCACCCCGGAGGGCGCCGGCACGGAGGTCTTCGGGGGCGTCGGCGCTATGACGGTGGGGCTGCTCCCGTGCCCCTGCGGCCGGGTGAGGCTGCCGGGGGTGACGCCTGGCAGGTCGAGCGGTGTGGCGGTGCGCATGCGCTCGGGGGTCCAGTAGTCGCGTACCTTCTGCTGCGCGGCGGCCGTGGCCGCGGCGGGGTGGACCGTGGCCGGGGCGGCATGTGCCGTGGCGGTCTGGAGCCCGGTGGTGAACAGGGCTCCGGCGGCCAGCAGGATGCCGACGACGGTACGGCGGGGACGTCTCACGCGTACTCCTTCCGCCCTGGCCGCACGGGGACCGCGCGACCGGTGGGGGGACCGGACCGCGTGGCCGCGGTCCGGGCAGACGAGCGGTGCGGATACGAGGGTGCGTGAGGGAGAGTCCCACGGAAGCCGTGAATTGTCAGGAGCGCATCAAAAGCATGGCCGGATGGCAACGCCTCCGCCTCCCGGCGCGGCGCGCCGGGGGGAGTCCGGTCCGGGGCCGGGCCTCCGGCGGCCGGGAGTCACGCCGTCACCGGACGGCGACGGTGGCCTTCCAGTCCATGACGGCGCCGGGGCACTCGTAGCCGGGGTTGGGAGCGCAGCGCTCGACGGAGTCGATGGTCGTGGTGCCGTCGCCCTCCGCGCGGAAGACCGCCCAGGCGTCGCCGTTCTGCGAGGTGCCCGTGTCGGTCCGTTCGAGCACGTGGCCGTCGGCGGCCGCGGGCACCTCCCACTTCCAGGTCGCCTGCTCGGTACGGGAGCCGACGAGCCGGACCGTGATCACTTCTCCCCTCTCGACGGACACGGAACGGTCGTTGTCCCTGTTCGACAGCGTGAGTTCGGCGTTCGCCGACGGCTTGACGCGCGGCACGTGCGAGGGGCGTGAAGGGTGCGAGGCGTGCGCCACGGCGGAGGAGAACGGCACGCAGGCCGCGGCGGCCATCAGCGCCAGTCCCGCGGCGAGAGAGACGGCGGGAAGTCTTGCGGAACTCATGTCATCACCCCGGAGGTCCGGACGGAGAGTACGGATACGCAGGCATCCGTCTACACCCGCCCTGACCCCAAAGGCGCCTTGTTTTACCCCTTTCACCCTATCGGGGAGGTTTCGCGAAGTGCGGAGGCCGCCGCGCCCGCAAGGGGCGCGGGGAACTGCGCGGTCGGCCCCACCGACCCGCGGACGAAAGAACCGGGGTCCGGGATCGGGGTCCGGGCCGAAGCCCGAAACGGGGCGCCGGCACGAGGCACTCAGCTGCCGAGCGAAGCGCACATCGCCGAGGGTCCGGGGAAATCCTCCGGCAACGCGTCCATCAGCAGCACATCGACGCACTGCCCGAGCCAGTGACCGGACTTCCGCAGGCGCCCGGCGAACCGGAAACCCGCCTTCCCGAAGGCCACGATCCCGGCCCGGTTCGGCTCCAGCACCCTCAGCCACGCCGTGCTCAGCGCACCGAGGTGGAACCCCCAGTCCAACGTCAGGCGGGTGGCCTCCTCCGCGTAGCGCTTGCCCCGCTGGGGCGGGGCGAGGACGATCGTGAACTCGGCGGCCCGCAGGCGCGGTTCGATGTGCAGCGTGGTCATGCCGACGGGCTGTTTGTCCTTCAGGCGCACGATCTCGAACGAGGCGTGGTCCTCGTCGTCCTGCTGCCTCTCCCACTCGTCCACGCGGACCTCCCAGGACCGCGGGAAGCGTTTGCCGCGACCGAGGATGGTCGCCGGGTCGTTCTCCCAGAAGTGGTATTCGGTCAGCGTCTCCTGACGGGGGATGCCGAGGGCGAGCCGTTCTCCGGTGAGGAGGAGATGCGGGCTGCTCATATATCGCTTTCCTTCCAGGCCACACACGGCGGAGCGTCTGGCGTAAGGGGCACAAGGGGGGACGTGGCGAAACGCGTCGGAGGTTCCCCGGCACCGGCACCTCGCGACGGAGGACGCCACCACTTCCCCTGGGCGAGGGATATTCATCACTTTGTGTATCGTCGATACTTCACACTGTGATCAGTCGAGGTCCACCGGGCGGCCCGTTCCGGCCGTCCACCCACGACAGGAGACGCCGGTGACCGAGAGACACGCACGGCGCGGACACCTCGCGCTGCGCAGAGCGACGCCCTGGACCCTGCTCGGTGCCGTCGGGCTGGCCTGCGGACTCGCCTCCGCCCCGGCGGGCCCGCAACCCGCCCGCGCGACGGCGGGCTCTCCTGCGTCTTCCACGTCCTCCGCGCCCTCCGTCTCCTCCGCGCACGCCGTCTCCTCCGCGCACGCCCGGTTCGACCGCTACCGCGGCGACACCCGCAAGAAGGCCCTCGGCGGGCGCCGCATGCAGAACGGCTACAACTGGAGCGGCTACACGGCGATCGGACACTCGTTCACCACGGCCTCGGCCGACTGGACCGTGCCCAACATCTCCTGCTCGTCGCGGGCCGACGCCGTCGCCGAGTGGGTGGGCCTGGACGGCTGGGGCAACGACACGGTCGAGCAGATCGGGATCCAGGAGACCTGCGAGAACGGCAGCCCGGAGTTCGAGGACTGGTACGAGCTCTACCCGAACGACCCGGTGTACGTGGGCGACCGCGTCCAGCCCGGGGACCGTATCCACGCGACGGCACGCTTCACCGGCGGCTCCTCCTACGAGCTGACGCTGCAGGACGAGACCCAGGGCTGGATCCGGGACAAACGGATCGACGGCTGGTTCGCGCCGAACGAGAGCGCGGAGGTGATCGTGGAGGCGAACCGCCGGGCGTTCCCGAAGTTCGACCGCATCGACTTCACCAAGGTCAGGTTCAACGGCGTCACCCCCGGCTCGGTCAACGCCATCGGCCTGTGGGCCAGCACCGGAGGAGGCAGGCAGCAGACGGACGTCAGTCCGTTGTACGGTCCCGATCTCGACAGCTTCTCGGTGGCGTACATCAGGGAGTGAGCGAGCGCCCCGGCGGCAGCGGGCCCGGAAGGCCGTTCCACCTTCGGGTGATCTACTCACTGTTTGTCAGTAATTAACCCGGAACGTACGGCATCGTGCGGAGTCCCCTTTCCGCTCGACTCGCACCTTCCGGGAAGCCCGTGACCACCGAGACCACCGAGACCAGTGACAGACCTGTCGGCGACAGGCCGACCGATGACAGGCCCACCACCAACGGCCCCACCGAGGAATTACGGTTCCGCTCCCGCGGTCTGACCGCCCTGCAGAAGAACCCCCTCACCGCCCAGTCGATGGGCAAGCGCCTGCCCCAGCTCGTACGGAAGGCGTTCGGGCTGGCCTGGCGGGTGGACCGGCGCGCGGTCGTCGCGCTGCTGGCCTGCCAGCTCCTCTCCGGGGCCGCCGAGGCCTTCGGGCTGCTGGCCACCACGGGCACGATCACCGCGCTCCTCACATCCGGCCGCATCACCGGCCGGCTGCTGGACGCCGCGCCGTCCCTGTGCGTGCTCGCGGGCGCCGCGGGGCTGCGCGCGCTGCTCGGCATCGCGGTCACCAGCATCTCGACCCGTCTCTCGCCGCGGATCTCCCGCGAGGCCGAGATGCAGATGCTCGACGCCGCGATCGACGCGGAGCTCGTCGCGTACGACAGCCCCGGGTTCAACGACAGGCGCGAGGCCGCGGACCGGGGCGCGGAGGCCACGCAGAGCCTGCTGACGGAGGCACAGGACCTGACGTCCTGTGTCGCCTCGCTGGTCGCCGCGGCCGGTGTGGTGACGGTGCTGCATCCCGTGCTGCTGCCGCTGCTCGTGCTGTCCACGCTCCCGCAGGGCATCGCCGGTGTGCGGGGGGCGCGCGTCCACTATCTGACGTCCCGTTCCCTGAGCGCCGACCGCCGCGTCCTGGGGATGATGCGCTGGAACGTCACCCACAGGGACCACGCGGACCAGTTGCGCTCCTGCACCATGGCCCCGTTCCTGCTCGGCCGTTATCGCGCCATCGGCGACCGGATCGACGAGGCCACCGACCGGGCCGTGCACCAGAGCACGCGGTACGCGCTGCTCGGGGCGGCGGCCGGGGGGATCGCCTCCGGCCTGGTGTGGACGATGCTGGCGCTGCTGCTGGCGACAGGCCATATGTCGGTGGCCTCGGCGGGCACGGCGGTCTTCGCCCTGCGTACGGTCGGCTCGTCCCTGCGCGGCATGGTCGGCTACGGCACCCGCCTGTTCCGTACGGGGCTGTACCTGGACGACTGGGCGGAGTTCATCGACGAGGCGGGCGGCCACCGGATGCGGCGGGGCGGCCAGGTACCGGAGGCCCCGCTGGAGGTCAGGGCGGAGGCGCTGACGTACTGCTATCCGGGGGCCGGGCATCCCGCGCTGGAGAAGGTCGACCTGACGGTGCGGCGTGGCGAGATCCTGGCCCTGGTGGGCGAGAACGGCTCCGGCAAGACCACGCTCAGCAAGCTCCTGACGGGCCTTTACCTGCCTACGGACGGGTGTGTCACCTGGGACGGCGCGGAGACCGGCGACCTCGACGCGTACGCGATGTGGCGGCAGACGGCGGTGGTCCCCCAGGACTTCGCGCACTGGCCCCTGTCCGCCCGGGAGAACATCACGCTGGGCCAGCCGCACGAGAGCCACCACGAGAGCCACGACGAGCGGGTGCTCCGGGCGGCCGCGCACGCGGGTGCGGACGATGTCGTCGCGGGGCTGCGCAGCGGGCTGGACACCCTCCTGGCGCGCGAGTGGTTCGGCGGGGTGGACCTCTCCGGCGGGCAGTGGCAGCGCATCGCCATCGCCCGCGCCTTCTACCGGCCCGCCGGGCTGCTGGTCATGGACGAGCCCACGAGCGCGCTCGACGCGCGGGCGGAGCACCGCATCTTCACCGGCCTGCGGAAGGTCGCGCGGGACCGGGCCGTCGTCCTCGTCACGCACCGGCTGGCGAATGTCGCGGTCGCCGACCGCATCGTGGTCCTGGACGGCGGCCGGGTCGTCCAGGAGGGCACGTTCGGCGAGCTCACCCGCTCCCCGGGGCTGTTCCAGGAGCTGTGGCGGCTCCAGAACGACCGGGGCACCGACGGCTAGGACACGACAACCGGCGTGGGCACCGGCATCGTCGCCGTCACCGTCGCCACCGCCGTCGCTTTCGCCGTCACCGTCGCCGCGGACCCGTTCGGCGCAGTTCGACGAGTTCTGACGGTGTGACACATGTGAACCTGGGAGGGACAGAAGAGACGGAACGACCTGGAACACGCCAGGGGGACACGTGAGGAACCGACCCGGGAGACACACGGCACGCTTTCTCGCCCAGCACGGACGGGGCGTCAGCAGCCCACGGCACAGTGCCGGCGACCGACAAGGCGCCGGTGTGCGCCACTCCGGTGGCGCCGCGCACCGGCACAGACGTACGACCCCGCCCGGCGATCACCGTGGGCTCGCGCGCGGCGGGGTCGCCCTGCTGGTGTGGACGGGCCTGGTGTGGCTGCCCATTCCCGCCGGGGCGACGCTGGGCGAGCATGAGGGCGAGGCCACGTCACCGTTCTGGGTGGAGCCGGGCGGCCCGGCCGCGCGCCAGGTCCGGCTGTGGCGGGAGCGGGGCCGGGAGGCCGACGCGGCGGTCCTGGAACGGATCGCCGACCGCCCGGCGGCGGTGTGGCTGACGGACCAGGACCCCAAGGAGCAGGCGGAACAGATCACCCGTCAGGCCGAGCGCGAGGGCCGCATCCCGATCCTGGTCGCGTACAACATCCCGCACCGGGACTGCGGCCAGTACTCCGCCGGTGGCGCGGACGACGCGGCCCGCTACCGGGCCTGGACCGCGCGCGCGGCGGAGGGCATCGGCAGCCGGCAGGCATGGGTCATCCTCGAACCCGACGCCCTGGCCCAGTGGGCCTCCGGCTGCGTCCCGGAACCCGCCGCCTCGCAGCGCCTGGCGCTTCTGGCGGACGCCGTACGCACGTTCAAGGCGCGTCCCGGGACCTCGGTCTACCTCGACGCGGGAAACCCCGGCTGGATCTCCGACCAGCAACGACTGGCCGGTGCCATGCTGCGGTCGGGCGTCGGCCACGCCGACGGCTTCGCGCTCAACGTCTCCAACTTCCACACCACACCCGTCACACGCGCCTACGGCGACCGGCTGTCCGCGCTGCTCGGCGGAGCGCACTACGTCGTGGACACGAGCCGCAACGGCAACGGCCCGCTCCTTCCGGAAGCGGCCCACGCGGCGGCACACGCCGCTCCGCCCGGACCCGGGATGGGAG